>NZ_SGPH01000016.1:0-465641 GCF_004208915.1 Pseudoalteromonas sp. CO342X | reverse complement strand
TCTTAAGCATAAAATAAACACAACGACCGAGCTTATGGGCGAGCACTGAAAGTGCTTTGGCTTTGCTCATGCGTTTTTGTAATTTGTTTAAGTAGCACCGAGCTTTATCATTTCCACGTAAATAAAGTACAGCGGCTTCACTGAACGCCCATTTCAAGTGTCCATTTCCAATTTTATTGCCGCTGGTGCCATAGGTTTTGCCAGCAGATTCTGCTTTGCACTTAACTAGTCGACAATAAGATGCAAATTTTTGTACAGACTCGAAGCGGTTAATATCACCAATTTCATACAAAATAGTCATGGCTAGAATAAGACCAATACCTGGTATGGTACGCAGTTGTGCGTAATAGTTTGGTTGATGCTTTTTAGCTTTACTCTCTAAATAATATTCAAGTTTTTTAAGCTCTTCTGCGTAGGCATCGAGGATGGCTAGATCAAAGTTAACATTGCGTTGGACGGCTTGGTCGTCAAAATGCGTTTGGAATTCTTGTCGAACACATTTGTTTTTCATGTGTAATTCGAGTGGCGGGTAGTTGTACTGGCTATTTGTGTTAACTATATGCGCTTTCAGTTGTGCGCCATGCTGAACCAGTCGCGTTCGTCTGCGAAGTAAATCGCGTGTTGAACGCATATTAGCAGGATAATTGTAAGCCAGCGGGAAGTTGCCACCACGCAATAGACTAGCGATTTTATAAGAGTCAATCTTATCGTTTTTGGCTTTACCACCGTGAATAGCTTTCATGTAAAGCGCATGACCAAGCACAAAATCAATATCATGTTCAGCACATAAATCACTCACCCAATACCAACAATGCATGCATTCAACACCGATAACGATATCTTCGAGATAGGGCGAAATCAGTCTAAGTAATTCATGTTTATCAGCTTTTATTTTCTGATGAACAACTTTATTACCACGCTCATCAATAATGCAAACGTATAAAATGCGTGCATGAAGGTCAATTCCACAATAATATTTATGAAAAGTAGTATAGAATTTCATTGAGCTTTCTCCTTTGGGTTTCGTCGCCTAGAAGTTTAGCTGTTCGCTAAACTTCGGGGAGAAGGTTCAATAAGTATCAAGGCCGTTAAACCATGGACACAAAACAGCAGGCTTGTGCTCCTTCGTCGCCAATTTTAGTCTGCTATTTTGTGCCGTTTACGGCAAGCGTTATATTCACAAGGAGTATTCAAATCTGTGTTTTGTTCAAACTGTGGTAATGAAATGGCTGTTGAACATATATTTTGTTCTTCGTGCGGCACAAAAAAAGAAGCTAGTGGTAACTCGATTTCTAGTGGTAAAAAAAGTGTAAATACAATTGGGTCAGAAATTATCGATAGCTCTATTCATATTGGCGATAATTACAATGACTCGAATAATATTGATCCGAATATCCTGAATATAAAGCGTCACTTAGTAAACCTACCCTGGTCATCAAATGGTAAAGTTGCTAACCGTTCCTCTATTTTAAAATTAGGAACTTGGGGAAGTCTTGCGAGCATTATTGGTTTTTTACTCCCATATTTCACTTCTCTGAGCTACATTCCTCTTTTATTCATAATTGGTTTAGGCATCTCTTTAACTTTTGTAATGCTCTCTTTTACTTTAAAAAGATTTAGGTTTACCCATTTTTGGGGTTTAAATAATTTGGAGGCGGGAACAAAAGATGGGATTTATCTTTCGAAAATCACATGTGATTGTCCATGGTGTCAATCGGAAATGAAATTATATATTGTGGGTCCTAAAAACTATAAAAAGCACACATTGCTTTGCCAAAGGAATCCGAGCCAACATCGTATATTATTTGACGCAACTGTTTTGCCCGATATTAACGAGTGAATATAACAATCGTATTAAGGATGGACGCAAAAAGCTTGGCTGCGCTCATTCTTCGCTATTATAGCCAAGCTTTATTGCGCCACTTATGCGGGCGTTGAGGCTGTAGAATTACTCTTTTCAGGTACTGGATTGTTGGTTTTGGATTGACTATTTCTTAACCTTGAATCGAGTTGGTTACTGTGATCTAATAGCTATTATTCACCCACGGTAATCTGTTATGGCCAACTATAAGCCAGACTTATCCCGCCAAAATAAATTCATTCCAATCAATTTCGCTGAGCAAATTTTGCCGGGAACCTTTGAATATGCGCTTTGTTATATTGTCGAAAATAAGCTTGACTTGTCGGGCTTTGACGCTTGGTATAACAACGACAAAACAGGCGCTGCGGCGTATCCGCCCGAGGTGATGTTAAAGGTTATTTTACTGGGCTATGCACATGGTTTAATCAGTAGTCGGCGAATTGCTAAAGCGTGTGAAACAAACATTTTATTTATGAGTGTGTCGGGTGATATTCAGCCGCATTACACATCAATAGCGGGTTTTGTGGCTAAAATGCACGAACAGATTGAACCGCTATTCACACAAGTGCTGATGATTTGTGACGAAGAAGGGTTGATAGGCCGCAACATGTTTGCCATTGATGGGTGCAAATTGAAGTCCAACGCAAGTAAAGAGTGGAGCGGTACATTCGATGAGCTAGGCCGTAAAAAAGCCAAATTAGAACGCGCAAGCAAACGCATAATTGAGCGCCATCAAGCGCAAGATGGCTTAAGTGAAGAGCTGGTCACTCAAGACTTAAAGCAAAAAGAAAAGCTAGATAAAAGTGCAGATAAAATCACCGCGTTCTTGGCTACTCACGAAGAGAAAACAGGCAGTAAAGGTAAGCCGGTTAAAAGTAATATTACCGACCCAGACAGCGCGAAAATGACCACGTCAAAAGGCACAATTCAAGGCTATAACGGGATAGCGATAAACGATGATAAACATCAAATTATACTACAAGCACAGGCATGGGGCTCGGTGGGCGAGCAACAAACACTGCAGCCAGCCGTTGAGCAATTAAAACGACAACTTGAAAAACTGAACAGTGATAAATTCTCTCACAAACAGGCCATTAAATTTACCGCAGACAGTGGATTTAATAGTGAAGCGAACCTTGAATTCATGGCGCAAAGTGGCTTTGATACTTACATAGCTGATAACCAATTTAGAAAACGCAACCCACTGTTTAAAGAGAGCGAAACCTACGAAACAGAGCAAGAAAAGCGCCGATTAAAACGCAGTAAAGGCAAGCCACGCTTATTTACCTCAGACGACTTCCATTATGATGAAGCAACACAAACCTGCCACTGCCCCGCAGGGAACGAGATGTGGCGAAGCGGTATCAATGTAAAAAGCTACAACCAAGAATACACGCGATTCTGTGGTTACTTAAAAGATTGCAAAGTATGCCCACTACAACAGCAGTGCATGCGAAAGCCACCGATAAAAACAGGCCGACAAGTACAGTTTAAGAGTGATGAATCACGCAAAAAAATCAGTTACATCGACAAAATGAAAGTAAAAATAGACAGCCCAATAGGACGACGACAATACAGCAAACGACTTGGATGTATCGAACCTGTATTCGGCAACATTACGGTGAATAAAGGGATGAATAAGCTCACATTACGCAGCCAAGTAAAAGTCAATGCTCAATGGCAGCTATACTGCCTTGTTCACAATATCGAAAAGTTACGAGAAAGGGTGTCGTAAGCTAAGAACAACCTGACCTAACAGCTCCGAAACGCCTCTCAAACCACAACAAACCAGCTTAAAAAAACGCCCTAAAATAACAACTCGCACCCAACTAAACGATTGAATCAAAATAGGAACTCAGTTATCGTTTGTTGATTACAAAAACAAATTTGAAACGAGTTATTCTACAGGCTCGTTAGCTGGCTCTCTAGTATCCGCGCTTTATCAAAAATTTATCTGTAAATAGGAGTTACAATGGCAAATGAAACACGAACACAATTTGTTAATCGAGTTATGGGCCTCTCATTTAAGTCAACTCAAGGTAAGTATTCGTATTGTAGTGACTCAAAAAAGCAGATTCTTTTTAGTCTGAATGTGGGAAATGGAGATGTAATTTTAAGCCCTTCATGGTCGAGAAATGGCTATTCACATTCTCTAAAGCATATAGATAAAGTGATCAATCAAGGATACGATCTTTTAGTTTTTGAGACCGAAACTACCAAGAATAAAAAAGGCGAAACATTAGCCAATGGATTTAACCCACTAATAGAAAAAAGAAAATTAGTGGTTGAAGGGGATACTTTTAAAGCTGTTCAAATAGAAATTACCCAAAGTAAAGAAACTACTGGAAGTGGCAGCCCTATTTTTGAGGGAGCAAAAAAAACGATTACTGTTAATGCATATGAGAGAGACCCTCAGGCACGTCAGGCTTGTTTGGATGAATTGGGGTATCTCTGTAAGATTTGTGAGTTTGACTTTGAAAAAACTTATGGTGAACGTGGCAAGGAGTTCATTCATGTTCATCACATAGTGCCATTATCAGAAATAAAAAGTGAATATGAAGTTGATCCCGTTAAAGATCTAATTCCCGTATGCCCCAATTGTCATGCAATGTTACACCGAAAAGGACATACAATTACACCTAACGAATTGAAATCTATTATATTTAACAAGCCCAGCTAATCGGGTGGCCGAGGGTATCTAGCCCTCAGCCCCCACAACACCCTGCATGCGGGTCCGCACAGGGCGTTTCATCTAACAGATTATCCGTTTGGGTAATGCACTTTTATCCATCCGTCTTAAGAAATCATTGATGACATATATGGACGCTCTGCTGCTGTCAAGTAATACTCATCCAACAAGGTTGTTTTAACAGCCTTGTTGCTTCTTTTATTTATCTCTCATTTACTATTTGTATGTATTGATAAACAGTCACTTTGAGTCACCCTAAATAAGGTGCTGCTCTGACATATATTCGGGCTTAACTGACTTTCAGCGCCCCTAATGAGTTTCGAACCTAGCCACCCAAAAAGTAGAATACACCCACGCGGCATTGAATGCCTTGTCTATAACGGGTCTAACTAGGTAGGTTTGACCTTTTGTTCATCGTTATGTTTACAGCAATGAGAATATGGCTATCAAGGGCTCATAAACACCCACTCGGGCTCGAGGCCCGGGCTCCTTGATAGCCATAATTTGAGTCATGATTGCGCCTCACTTTGTGTATATTGGGCTTTATAAGGTTCATTTCTTTGTAGCAATATCCACATTAAGCGAGCCAATCGGTGGGCCGTGGCTACCACCGCTTTATTTTTACCGCGACGTTCTACCAATGCGTTGATCCATTTGTTTAAATCATCCTGCTTTTTGTGCGCATGATTGACCACTGTACGGGCACCATGAATGAGTTGTTTTCTTAAGATAACGATCACCTCGTTTGGTGATCCCTTCCATCTTATTGGTTTCACCCGAAGCATATTGACGTGGTGTGATCCCAAGCCACACAGCCAACTCCTTTTTATTAGAAAATGCTTCTCCTTTATCTATTGTGGCACTCAATGCCGATGTGTTGATAATCCCAATTCCGGGGATGGATTGGATAATTTGAGCAGCTTGGCTCTGTTCATTAAACTGCTTAAATTGTGCCTCTACATTTTTAATATTGGCGTCTAACTTTTGCATTTCTTCATAAACGTCTCTGAGGAGTAGATTTAAAGCTCCATGTAAGTTACGGTTGAGCAGATCAGCAATGGTTGCACGAAAAGACTTTAAGCTCTTCTTGATGACGATGCCAAATTCAAGTAACAAACCACATGTTTGGTTGATGCAGGCAGTTCGATTATGTATGAGCCGTTCCCGATAGCGATGTAGTGCTAGGATTGCTTGTTGATGCTCTGTTTTTACAGGAACAAAGCGAATGTTAGGTCGAAGGCTCGCTTCATAAATCGCCATACAATCATTTTTATCGTTTTTATTGCCACGGACAAAAGGGGTAACATGTTGCGCAGGGATAAGCTGAACTTGGTGCCCAGCTTGTAAGCAGTACCGCCCCCAATAATGAGACGTTGAGCATGATCCCATAACAACATTACAAGCAGGTAATTGGGTTAATGTTTGCAAGAGCTTTGCTCTATCTAACCTTCTGGAAAAACATTTATTACCTTGCTTATCAAACGATAAAAGTTGGAATACATTTTTTGCTAGATCAATTGAAAGCGTGCTAACGTTATTCATGATGGACTCTCCTAATAACTGTGTTTGCAACTTTCAGTTTGGCGCATTGACGCCGATTTGGGAGCGTCCATCTCATCACCCACTATTAAATTTTTATATGCCTTATCATCTGGCGGTCATATTAAATAAAATGGAAAAAGGATATTTTGTGAAAAAAGCAGTATTACCATTTATTTTACTTTCAGTAGTTCTTTCTGGCTGTGCTACTCAACCACCAAAAGCAGAGGATATAAAACTTGCATCTAAAGACAGGTTGTACGATCAAAGTCTATATAAGCCTGACGACATTCGTACTATCCCTGTAAAAATCACTAGAGATGTTGGTTTTCATGGTTCTTTAGCAACTGTATTTCTAAAAATAGATGGAAACTATGTGGTTTGGCTGAATATGAGCGAAGAAATCACAATCTACTTAGCTCAAGGTGGCTATGTTTTTGAGCTTGTCCATTCACTATGCCCTAAAGAACAATTATGTAGTACGCTAACCGATGTCACGATTAAAAGTGGCTTTAATAACAATTTCCGAATTCATGTCGATGGCGGATTTTCTCTAATAAGGTCAAAAACGTAAATAGGCATATAACAAACTGCTCAACAGGGACGTCAAAACTCCGCGGCGATTTAGTTTTGTGCAAGTCCAAGTGTTCAACAAAATCGCCGCTATGTTTTGCTGCCCGTTAACAAGGGTGTTAGGGTAGCAAATGTAAACTGGAGTATATTTAGCATTACTATTTTTACTTTTTCTTTGAATGCGAAAAACATCAGCACTCATACCGTAAGTAGAGATGATGGCACTAATATATCTTATTACCTCCTTCGATCGCTCCCTCAGTCACAGAGTGATACGTTGCTGTTGATTCTTCAGGGATCTGATTGCAACAGCGTTCTAAAAATCGAAACAATATTTACAGATTATCAGAATGTGTGGCCAGAGGCAGACGTCCTCTTAATTGAAAAATACGGTATTGATAGCGCGCTGACCTATAGCGAAGATGCTGAACGTAAAGACTGTCCAGCACAATACATTCAAAACGACAGTCCGGATCAGCGTGTGACTGACGTTATGAAAGTTTTAGACTTTATACGGAAACAAAATAAATACTCTAATCTTGTTGTTTTAGGTGGTAGTGAAGGGGCAATTATAGCGAATTTAGTATCAGCGACAATTGACGGTATAACTGCAACAATCACTTTCAATGGAGGGGGGAGAAAGTTCATTGATGATGTCACACACAATATTTCTGCGAACGCCGCAAATAGTACAGAAGCGGAAGCAAGTATCATTGGTTTTAAAGAGTTTTCAATTCACATTCTTAACAACAAACCAGATAAGCTCGAAGTAAGTGGACATGGTTACAAGTGGTGGCAACAGATGCTATCTATTGATCAATTTGACGTTCTAAAAAAGGTGAACACACCTTTGCTTATTCTTCAAGGGGGTGGAGATTTATCTGTATCACCCGACAAAGTCGATGAAATGATCACTAACCTTAGAGAGATTAAAAAGCAAAACATTGAATACCGAAGATATGAAGCGCTCGATCATGGGTTCGCGAATATTAATGGCGAAAGCATGCGCGAAAAGATAGTAAGCGATATAAATAATTGGTTAAAGAGCAAGCTTGTAAACCCTAACAAATTAGTGCAGCCGACCGCTAACGCGTCGACTGATTGAGGAGTTAGCACTATATGAGGTTACGATGAAAGTGGTAAGGCAAGTAGAACCTAAAATTTATTATCAGGCAGAAGCATTTCATATTGCGGCAGACGTATTACATGAATCAGAGTTAATGAAATATCGCGGTGCGCCTTTTATAGTAAATGCTAGTTTCGCGCTTGAACTATATTTGAAATGTTTTGATGGAAAGACAGTTTTTAAAAAACCTTCTGTGTACTGCGAAGGGGTTGTTCAATACGAAAGAGTCATAGGCAACGTTAGCCAACAAGGTCATAACTTACAGAATTTGTTTGGTGGTTTACCTTGTGAGTACAAAGAGAAAATAGTGAGCAAGTTCGATGCTCTAGAGATGGGGTTATCTGCTGAAAGTTTCTTTGAAACAAATAGTAAACATTTCGTTTCATGGCGCTATGGTTTCGAAGGTAATAATGGTAGCTATGTAGCATCTGAAGTGTTGGCAATGCTTTCTGTGCTGCAAAGTGTTGGTCAAGAGTACTTATAGTGCTAACAAAGGACTTAATAGTTATCCGCAACACTTGGCATTTTGGCTTCGCTCAAGTATAGCCAAGCGTTACTCATACCTTAATGCGGCGTTAGCCCATAGGAATTTTTATGCGAAACTCACCTAATACAGCCGACGACCTAAAACATTTTTGTCCAAAAATAAGTTTATTTGACCGCCCGCTATTCGCTCTTTTCGGCCATTAATTAGTTACGGACGGTCAGATTTGGTTGAACTCATAACCTTAAACTGCCAGATCGTGTATGAGTTAGCGCACTGAGCCTGCCTCAGATCACTTCGTCGACGTGCTCAAATATTAAGCCAAATTAATGTAGTAGAGGCCGTAGCCCACGATAAATGCAGGCACTGCAGAGTAGATAGTGGCAAATAGTGCTGCCCTTGGTGCCAATGCTATCGCTGGAAATAACGCATCGCCATCGTTAGCAACGGCATTGGCTGCAAGGGCACTAAATGGCACGACGCCTTGCAGGTACAGCGTTGTAACAACAATTTGGGGTCCACAGCCAGGTAATAATCCGACAAGAATGGCCACCAGTGGTGCATACAGCGCATAGTCTTTAAACCAAACCGCGAGATCAAGCCCTAAATACGCAGTAGATAGCTCGTAAAGCAAAAAGCTTGCAACGACCCAAGCGGTCACAAAGTGTGTGTCCTGTAGTACTCTAGTGAGTTTTGACGGAGGGTCGCATTCACCTTCTTCACAGGTGATATCTTTATAGCTTACGCCTTTTGAATTAAGTGCCCACACACACACAGCAAAAAGACACAATGCTGCTCCAAGCCAAGCAATTTCTGTATCAAAAGGTGCTAAGTCGACGTTAAAAGCAATCGCGAGCGCAATTGCAAGGCTAGGCAGTAAGCATAGCTTCCACACCTTACGGCTTAAACTAAACGCACGGCTCGCGTGTAAGGTTTCTTCTTCGACCTCATTGATGGTCTGCGGGACACAAAAGTCGGGTTTATGAATTAAGTGCACACATAGCCCACTCACGATACCCACACCAACGCCCATCGCGATGATAGTAAGGCCTGTCAGGGGCTCTTTGGCGAGTAGCAAAAACGCTGCATCTCCCATCGTCGCAGTAAGCACTGCGACAACTGAAGCAAAGCTCGCTTGTTTTTTGGTAAATTGGGTGACCACGATAATCGCACCACCACAGCCAGGCAGCGCACCCAATATTGACGCCATGGCTATTTCGAGAATAGGGGATTTGGTACTCAGATAACTGAGATTAAGCTGTGGAATTCTGTCAACAAGAAAGTAGTACACGAGCAGGGTAGCAGCAACAAAAACGCTGACTTGAAAGAATGCATCACTCAGTGCGCTGACCACAATTGGTCTCGCCGTTTCAAATGCTAAAAGTACAATAATAACGAGGGGTAAAATTAGCCGTTTGTTGAACAATAAACTCACCTTAGCGCCATGTGCTGGTTGAGAGTATCGAAGTAGAGATGAAAACATAAAGTGCAACCCGTGTATTGTCTAAGTTGCACTTTAATTTTATTTTAAATGAAAATCAATATCATTTGTATTATTTTCTTTGAAACTCTGCGGTTGCTTTCCATTTCGGCCATGCATCTTGCTCAGAGACATCGTAGCCAACTTTAAAGAACAGCTGTAGATCCTGTATCGCGCCGCTTAAATCCCACTCTTCACGGTAGCGGTCACACGGCTGATGATAACAACCACGCAATACTAAGCCCATACGTTTACGGTAGGTTTCAGTCTCTTCGTCTCGTGCTTCGGTTCCACCACCGGCGTACATGGCAGGCACACCCATGTTCGCAAATGCGAAGTGATCAGAGCGATAGTAACCACCAGCGGCAGGACGTGGATCCCCTGAAACGACGCGGTCTTGCGCTTTTGCTGCGGTTTCCAGCATTTCATCAAGCTCAGATTTACCAATACCGACTACGCTGATGTCTTTTACTTTACCCAATAAATTTAGGCTATCCATATTGATGTTAGCAACGGTTCTCTCTGCTGGAATAACAGGGTTTGCAGCATAAAATTTTGAGCCTAATAGACCTTGCTCTTCAGCCGTCACAGCCAAAAACGTAATTGAACGGCTAGGGCGAGTTGGCAGTTTAGTAAAGGCTTCAGCTACCTCAATCATACCGCCTGTACCGCTAGCATTATCATGCGCGCCGTTATAGATCTGATCGCCTTTACGGTTTGGATCGGTACCTAAATGATCCCAGTGTGCTGAGTAGATGATGTGCTCGTCAGACTTATTACTACCTGGTAGGGTGGCGATAAAGTTATACGAAGTTGATTTTTTGATGGTGTTTTTGACGGTAACTGACGCGCTTAGGTTGCCCATATCAACGTGGTATGCGCCAGCTGCTGCCTTTTTCTTTGCGGTGTCAAAATCAAGTCCAGCCTTTTGAAACAGCTCTTTAGCAACGTCTACTGTTACCCAGCCTTCAACCGCAACGCGGTCCATATTGTTATTTTCTTTTTGGAAGCCAAACTGTGGGCCACTCCAAGAATTTTCTACTACGCTCCAAGGATAAGAAGCCGGCGCTGTTTCATGAATAATGATCGCACCTGCTGCGCCTTGGCGTGAAGCTTCTTCGTATTTGTACGTCCAACGACCATAATAGGTCATAGCTTCACCGGTAAATTTACCCGAATCAGGATTAGCAAAACCTGGATCGTTCACTAGCATCACCACTGTCTTGCCTTTCACGTCTAGGCCTTCGTAGTCATTCCAGTCGTACTCTGGAGCATTTACGCCATAGCCAACAAAAACCAGCTCTGAATCTTTGATTGACTCGAGTTCGCTGATACGGGCCGAGCCCATCACCATGTCTTTTTTATATTCGTAGTTTTTGCCACCGATTGTTAACGTCATATTAGGATCGGCTTCAAGCGAAACAAGCGGCACTTCTTGTAAGAAGCTGTTGCCATTACCTGGCTGATAGCCAAGCGCTTTGAAATGTTTGGTTAAATAGGCAAGCGTTAGCTCTTCACCTTTTGTTGACGGAGCACGGCCGCCAAATTCGTCAGAGGCAAGGGTTTTAATATGGGCTCTGAGTTGAGCATCGTTAATACTATTGTATGCAGTATCGATGTCTTGGGGGCTATTGCTAGTGCTAACACAGCCCGCCAGCACCGCCATAGATAAAGCGCTGAGCGTCAGTTTAAGTTTCATAATTGCCTTTCTTTTACTTGTTAGGAACCCATAAGTAGTAACATAAAATGCGTAAAAGTTCGAGCGGGACAAGACGGCTAGAGGAGATAGAAATTAATGAAAATCCGTAGCTGGTATAAAGCACAGCACAATTTTTAATAATTACCTTACTTTTAGCATGCGATGTAGCCTGTTACGCTCATTTACAATTGGCTTTTGCCAAGTATCAGGCGCTTCAGTAAAATAGTCGGCTAATTGCATGATAAGTATCTCAATCAAATGAAAAAGTTTACAGCGCCTGAGGCGTGGCAGGTTGCATGTTTACATGCTGAACCATTTTCCCATTTAAATCAGCTTTTTGACTTAAAAAGCCAACAAGACTGGCCAAGCCCCCAGTGGCTGTCTTCGCACGTAAACAGCATTAGCTTGCAACAGTATGATACCCGCTTTGTGGCCGATGAAACGATAGACTTTGGCGATAAATACTATGAAGAGATTATCTTTGAAACCCATCAGGTACCGACGCGTAGTCAAAACTGGCACGACTTATTTGGTGCGTTGATTTGGTGTTTATTCCCAAAAACAAAAGCTTTGTTAAATGCCCTACATATCGAAGAAATAGCACAGTTTGGTTTAAAGCAGCGAAGTAAAAAGCGCAATGCGTTAACACTTTTTGATGAGTGTGGTTTGGTGTTGGCAATCGATGATGATAAATGGCGTGATGCCTTTAAATCACACCAATGGCAGAATGTATTTTACGATAATCGCTCAGAATGGCAGCAAAACCTAAAGCCTTTTGTATTTGGCCACGCAAACTACGAGATGCTAACCAATCCCTTTATTGGGCTAACGGGAAAACTGGTGTGTATCAATGTTGATGCTGCATTTTGGCAACTTTCACTAAGCGAACAATATCGTTGGTTAGATGATAAATTGGTCGCACTGATCAATGATGGGCTGCTTGAAGACAATACCAAAATGTCACCCATTCCGCTGCTTGGGATCCCAAACTGGCATGAGCCACAAGATTTAGAATTTTATCAAAATACGGACTATTTCAGGCCGAAAAGAAGGAAATAGCATGATAGCTATCAATGGATTAAAAAAACGCTTCGCCCTGACTCGCGAACACAAAAAGAAAAAGAGTCAGACGGATCCTCGCGAGCGTGATGGTTTTTTTCACAGTGTAGAAGAGGTTAACCTGCACTGTGGGCAAGGTGAAGTACTTGGATTGCTCGGCCCCAATGGGGCGGGAAAAACCACCACTTTGCGTATGCTCTCAACTGCGCTGACGCCGGATGCCGGCACTATCTTAGTGGATGGCCAGGATATTGTGAAAAAGCCAGTTGTTGCACGCAAAGCCATCGGTTTTCTGTCAGGGTCAACAGGGTTATATGGGCGTCTTACCGCCAAAGAAAATGTTGAATATTTTGCACGACTTCATGGTTTAAAAGGAAAAGCATTAAAAGCGAAATGTGATGAGCTGTTTCAGCGCTTAGAGATGGAGACCTTTTTAGATAAAAGGGCTGAACACCTATCGACCGGTATGAAACAAAAGACCAATATAGCAAGGGCGGTGGTACATAGCCCTAAAGTCGTGGTACTAGATGAGCCTACGACTGGCCTTGATATTATGACCACACAAACAGTTATCTCTTTTATTCGCGACCTCAAAGCACGTGGTACACCCGTTATATTTTCTACCCATCACTTAGATGAAGTCGCGTTATTGTGCGATAGGGTGTCTGTTATCGATAAAGGGATCACCTGTTTTGATGGCAGTTTGGCTGAGTTTAAAGCAAAGGGGCAAAGTGAAGAGCTAAATCAGGCATTTTTAAATTTGTTAACGGGAGCACAGCATGTTTGAGGTATTTTTAAAAGAAATTAGAGAGCTGCTGCGCGACCGCAAAACACTGTTTTTTGTGATTGCACTACCGATGTTGGTATTTCCCGTGATTATGGCGTTAGTGGGCTTTATGGCTTCACAAGCCGCCATGGAAGCAAAGCAAGAAGTCCATACGTATTACATCGTAAATGAAGCTTATGCTGAAAAGTTCTCTGAGCAGGTTTTTTATCATAAAAGTTTTAAGAAATATGCTGGTGAGCTTAAGCTTGATAGCGTCGAAGCGCTGAGTGATGCGGTACGAAGTGGCGTGATCGATGTTGGGGTTTTTATTCCATCCGATCCGGTTGAAAATCTAGAGTCTGGCGTAAAAAGTGAATGGAAAATCGTGTTTAACGATGCGCAATCTATCAACTTTATTTATGACCGTTTGTCTAAACTTGCTAAGAAGTTTTCTGATGAACTCAGAGCGGATAAGTTAACCTCACTGGGATTGTCGCAAGCGGAGCAAGCGGCAGTACTCCAACCCATATCGATTACTAAAGTGGATACTGCTGACAAACGCGAAAATTTAGGCGAGAAGTTAGGTGCGTTTATCCCTTACATGTTAATTCCGTTGGTATTGATGGGGGCGAGCTATCCAGCTATTGATTTAGGCGCTGGAGAGAAAGAGCGTGGCACTTTAGAGACGCTGTTATTAACACCAATCTCACGCACGGAGCTGGTGTTAGGTAAATTTTTAACCGTATTGAGCAGTTCAATATTCTGTGCGCTTATCACGGTCTCCAGTATGGCGCTGTGGATAGGGATTGCCAGTAGCTTTGTCGAACTAGATGTTATTAAAAACGCCTTCTCGTCGGTTGCATTATTAGACTTTGTCTTGATTTTTGCGTTGTTGCTTCCTGTTGCTGTGATGCTTTCGTCGCTAACACTTGCCATCTCAATTTACGCCAGAACCTTTAAAGAAGCACAAAACTACATGGGACCACTTAGCATGGGGATCTTCATTCCCATTGTGATGTCTTTAATGCCAAATATGGAGTTAACCGCAAAAACCGCATTGATCCCAATTACCAATGTCGCATTAGCGATTAAAGAAATCATCAAAGGCACGGTTGATTATGGATACGTCGCATTAATTTTTGGCGCTTCTGCTGTTTTAGCAGCGGGGTTACTCGTGTGCTGCGTTAAATGGTTTAATAAAGAAACCGTATTGTTTAGGTAAAGTTTCAGCTAGGCGTGAGTCATTGAGAGTTATGGCGTTTTTCTGTACGATAAACGCCTTATTCAGTGCTTAACTTTTTGTAATTTAGCCTGCTGTTTATTTGGATAGCTTGCGGAAGTCGTAGGTTTCAATTTTAGTCACTCAAGGAATGTAGGATGACATCAACCACGGTACTTAAGTCAGTCAGTGGATCAGTTACTAAAGGCATTGCCATTTTATTCTTGTTATCGTCGGTTTTTCACTTAGTCGGGTCAAGCTTTTTGGAAGCTCTGATCTACTTAGTGATTTCTTTGTTACTATTGTCATACCGTAATCGTTTAATGTTTGACCCTGCACAAAAGCAGTTTGTTATCACTAAACAACTATCGTTATTGAATGTAAGTGTTTGGCGAATAGACGAGTGTGTGATACCGCTTTCAACTGTGACTGATGTATCTTCGGGTGGTAACAAGCAACTCAATTATATTGGTATAAGTTATCTATCAGAAAGTGAGGAGCCTGCGGTCTATTCATTTTCGTGTTTACGGCAAGCTGATAAACTCACCGCGCTTTTGTCTGCATCAGCTCTTGACCATAACGTTCAACCAACGGCGGGCGCGGATGTAGATAGAAGATCAGCTACGAGCTCAACTTCCACTAGCCTTGCAAGATTATTTCCTTTATTTATGAATAGCAATCGCGATATTGAAGCGCGATTCTCCGTGTTACGATGTGCACTACCGACGCCTAAGCATAAGCTGCATATTGTTTGGATGGTGGTAGGGGCTTTTGCTCTAATGACCTGCTTTATTCTTTACTCGTCACAAAATTACATAGCTGGTTTGGTATTTTTGGTGCTCACGTATTTGAGCTATTGGTTGACGTCTTTACTCATCAGTAATAAACACTATTTTGTTTACCAATCGCCCTGTAACCAAATTAAGGTTGAGGAAAATAGTTTGCTGCTACCTGCGTTACTGTTTACAGATAAACAAGCACGTGAGGTAAAAAAGGATGAAGTTAACGATATTAAGGTACACTGGAATACGTTTACAGTCAGCGACTTGGATAGGTTAACCGCGTCGACTCGTCGTAATCATATTGTTGATTTGGTCTTTGATACTGAGTATGGCGCAACGGTTTCACTTTCTGGCATGAGCGTAGAAGCCGAACCACTCTTACTTGCGTTAACGCATTGGCAATATCCTTTGTCTATTGAGCGTACGGATAAAGCGGTGTTCCCAATGGTGAGGCATTTTCAATATGGCATTCTAGTGTTTATTATCGGTATTATTGTCTGGGCAATGACCACATTTGTGATATAACACACCTGACAAAAGCGGAGATTGTTTTCATAAAACGTCTTTTTAAGTGATAAAGCTTGTGTAATTCCCCATTTTGGGCAACAAGTATTGTTAACCAACGGCGATTGTTTATTTCGAATATAACTTCGCTATACATAAGTGAAAGCATATGAAGAAAAATCAGGATTGTCCTCAAGCGCTGTTTGAGGATATGTCGCGAAAGGAAGCGATACTAAAAGAGTTTAATTCGCTGAGGCCTAATAATAAGCGACGATTCTACCAGATCATCGGTATGCTAACGGCAGTCGTATTTTTAATTTATCGCTATCCGGAAATTATTGAACAACCCGTTTTATACATCTTTTTGATTTTAATGATGAGCTTAAGCGCAGAGGCACACGTGCAAAACAAGCGTATCAATAAACGCATCGATTTACTGCATAAGCTATTAAAAGAAGAGTGACCGAAAGAACTAAAGCCGCTAATTAAGCGGCTTCAACATTATCGGTTTTAACATTGTCAATTTCAACTACGTTGAGGACAGATTGTACATCTGACCAATGCAGCAATTCGATACGACCTTCTTGGTTTTCAACCAATGCCGTGCAGTTTTCTATCCAATCACCATCGTTGCAGTACACAATACCATCTACGACACGGATCTCTGGTTGGTGGATATGCCCGCAGATAATACCGTCGACACCTTGTTTCTTCGCTTCATGAATTGCTGCATTCTCGAATGCGGCAATGGCCTCTCTGGCTTTATGCACGCGTTTTTTCAGCCAAGATGCAAGCGACCAATAATGACCGCCATATAAGCGCCGTACACGATTGGTCCAGCGATTTAAGAAGAGTAGAAAATCATAAGCGGCATCCCCAATGATACTGATCAATTTGTTGTATCTTGTTGCCGAGTCAAAATCATCACCGTGTAGTAATAAAAACCGCTTACCTGCGGAAGTGGTATGAATAAAGGTTTTATGCACTTCGACTTTAAAAAGCGTTTGCCCAACATAGTTTCTGAAGGTTTCGTCGTGATTACCCGGTATGTAGATAACGCGTGTACCAGATCCCGCTTTTTTTTGTATGCATTCTAATACCTGATAGTGGGATGGATCCCAAAAAAACTGGCGTTTCATTGACCATAGATCAACGATATCACCAACCAGATAGAGTACATCACATTCAGTTTTGTTGAGAAAATCTAGCAAGAACTTCGCTTTACAGTCCTTGTAGCCCAAGTGTACGTCTGAGATCCAAATACTCGGATAGTATGTTGTTTTCATGGCTTGGCTCTTTAGCGTAATAATGACAATGCTAAGAGGCAAAGATGACAGTGGCGGGGCAGTTAGGAGAAGCTAATATGACAAAAGAGCATACATCTGTATGCTCTTTTATTATACAATTTACGTAGGCTTATTTGCTTTTAATTGCATTAACGATTGTTTCAACCGCAGATCCAATATCCAGCATTAGTTTTTCGCCAGTTTGACGATTTTTCAGCTCAACCTTATTTTCATCAAGGTTACGCTCGCCAATCACTAGGGTGTATGGAATACCGATAAGTTCCATATCGTTAAACATAACCCCCGGACGCTCTTTACGGTCGTCGAATAACACATCAATTCCCGCATTTTGTAGATCTGCATAGAACTTTTCTGCGATCTCTGGGATACGGTGAGACTTATGCATATTCATTGGCACGATTGCCAACTCAAATGGCGCAATAGCAACAGGCCATTTGATACCGTAATCATCGTTATTTTGCTCGATTGCTGCGGCAACGATACGAGAAACGCCAATACCATAACAACCCATGGTTAATGTTTGGTTTTTCCCTTCTTCGCCAAGTACACCAGCTTTCATTGCTTCAGAGTACTTAGTACCAAGCTGGAACACGTGACCTACTTCGATACCACGTTTGATAAGGATTTTACCTTTACCACAAGGGCTTGGATCGCCTTCAACCACGTTACGGATATCTTCAACAGTATAAGCGCTTACGTCTCTGTCCCAGTTGATCCCACTGTAGTGAACACCATCTTTGTTTGCACCAGCAACAAAATCAGCCATGATAGCTGCGCTGCGATCGACAATAACAGGCATTGAAAGACCAACAGGCCCCAAAGAGCCTGGTTTTGCACCAATAGTGTTAACAATGTCTTCTTCGCTCGCCATCTCGAGCGGTGAATCCACTAGTGCTAATTTTTCAGCTTTCAGCTCATTTAAGTCATGATCGCCACGAACGATAAGCGCGACAAGGCCGCGTTTACCATCTTCGTCTGGTGCACCATACACGATGAGTGTTTTCACACCACGGTGTGGTTTAACGCCATGTTTTGCTTTTAGTTCAGCGATGGTGAAAGCTTCTGGTGTGTCAAACGTATTAAGCTCTTTACTTGGCGCTGGGCGAGCTTCAGTTGGCGCAAGCGCTTCTGCCTTTTCAATGTTTGCAGCGTAGTCACTTTCATCACTGAATGCGATTGCATCTTCACCAGACTCTGCAAGTACATGGAACTCATGCGATAGGTTGCCGCCAATTGAACCACTGTCAGCAATAACAGGACGGTAGTCAACGCCTAAACGATCAAAAATGTTGCAGTAAGCTTGGAACATCTTGTGATACGTTTTTTCAAGACACTCATCAGTCATGTGGAATGAATAGGCATCTTTCATGGTGAATTCACGCGCGCGCATCACACCAAAACGTGGACGAACTTCGTCACGTACTTTCGTACTGACTTGATAAAGTGTGATCGGCAGTTGCTTATAGCTGTTGATTTCGCGACGTACAAGATCAGTGATCACTTCTTCATGCGTTGGACCAAGTGCAAATGGACGGCCATGACGGTCATTAATACGAAGTAGTTCAGGACCAAACTGTTCCCAACGGCCTGACTCTTCCCATAGCTCTGCAGGCTGGATCACTGGCATTAGCAGCTCAATCGCTCCCGCTTTGTCCATTTCTTCACGGACAATTCGCTCTACTTTGCGGAAAACTTTTAGGCCTGATGGTAGCCAAGTATAAAGACCTGAAGCCAATTTACGGATCATACCCGCTCTAAGCATTAGCTGGTGGCTTACCACCTCTGCATCAGACGGCGTCTCTTTTAGAGTCGCTAATATATATTCACTCGTACGCATTATTATTCCAGTATAAGTTACTTATTGTTCTCTTATTGGCGGCTATTCTAGCAGTGCAGTAGCCGCTTAAAAAGCTTTAATACCTAAACATCTTCATAATTTATAAGTTTATTGACAAGCCGCTGAATTTGCTATTTTGCTAACGAAATTTCAGTGACATGGTTATGCTCACCATCTACTGTCCAGCGGATATTAAAATCATACAAACTCATACCATAGTCCTGCTGTGATGTGCGTTTCTTTTTATAAGCTGGACGAGGATCTTGCTTCAGTACATTGGTAATGAATTGCTGAAGTTCAGGATAGTTTTTTTGTTTTTCAATAAAAACAATAGCCTCGTCTGAGAAACTAACAGACATTTGCGTTTCTGGCCGAGTATCAGCAAAGCCTGCTGTGGCATCCACCAAGGCATCTGAATAGGGGAGATACGGCTTTATATCAATGATTGGTGTACCGTCCAATAAATCTACACCGGAGAGCAACAGATCCAGCTGACCATTTTTATATTCTACGCCCTCAAGCTTTACTGCACTCATGCCAATCCCGTTGGGTCGAAAAGTCGCTCTAGTCGCAAACACGCCTTTACGTTCATTGCCACCGAGTCTCGGAGGGCGTACAAGCGCAGAGTAGCCCTTATCAGCGGTTTCATGAAAACGAAACAACAACCAAATATGCGTGAACGCTTCAATACCACGAACAAATTCTTCGCGATTGAATTCACCAACAAATCTAAGCTTGGCTTTTGCCTCTGGGACAAGCCTTGGTTGTCTCGGGATAGCGAACTTCTGTTTATAAGGAGATTGGATAAAGCCGATGGGCTCGATAGTGATTTGTTCCACTATGGTCTCTGTTTTAATTAAGATGAGCGAAGTTTACTATTGATCCTGACTTTCACAAAATCCTGCTCGTAATTAGCCCTGTAATGTCATGTAATTCATTTATTCAGATTTTTCGCATAACCTTGTAAATAATGGAATATTGATGGAAGTCGCAACATGAATCGGTATACTTTTTCGCCCCAAAATAGCTTACGTTCGAGTTTACGCACAGATAACGAACACATTATTGGTACTAGAGCATACGAATACAAGCAATTGGTCGAAGACATAAAACCAATTCAAGGCTTACGAGAAAAATTACAAGCATTTAATCGCCTGAAACGAGATGAGTGTAAATAATGGAGTTTCATAGAAAGGTTGACCAAAGCTGTCAAGAAGCACTCTGCAAATCTTCTCCTCTAAAGCCTATTTTGATCCGCGCGATATCGGAGCGCAGAGCATCGTTGCAAGCAATAATTAATGATTTAACCGAAGGGGCGGTAAGTCCAACTAAAATGGATGTACTGCTCAGTCAAGAAGCGGAAAAAGTAAGCTTACAATTATTAAAAGAAGGCAACTTAAGCAAACGCGACGCGCTCGCTGCAAGTGAAAAAGCCATATTTACATTAGCAAGAAATTTGCTTTAGCGCAGCTTAACTAGCCAGCCAATATTCCCAAATGATTTTGTATCTTGAGTTCTAGTTTTCATAGGCTCTACAGCCAATACATTATCTAGCTCCCATTAAAGTGCAGGACCAGCAAGGCACGCGTTTTTCACAGGACGTACGGATCTTATCAGAGTCAAAATCCTAAAAATAAGGTCCCTATTTCAGGAGCAATGTTGGTAATATAAAGTCTGTGCTATATTTTAGCTGCTATCAATAACGGACAATTTGATATGGAAAATTTTATTAAATCTACTTTAATGACCTCAGTTCTATTCGCTTCACTCACAACAGACGCATTTGCGCAAAGCGAGCCAAACTTACATTTATCTACAATCGTAAATGCATCGGCTGTTGAAAGAGTTGCTCCTCAGTATCCACGTAATGTTGCGTTAGTCGGCGGTGAAGGCTGGGTTACGCTGAGCTATATCATCAATGAGGATGGTTCGGTGGCGTCTCCGATAGTGGAGGATTCATCTGGACAGAAAGGCTTCGAACGCGCTGCACTGCGAGCAATCAAACGTTGGCAATATTCTCCAGCAACAAAAGATGGTAAACCGATTAAGCAGTGCAAAAATAGTGTGATGTTTTCATTCAATATGTCAGATGCGGAAGAAGGGGCATCTCGAGGTTTTGTGAGAAGTTATCGCAACATCAATAACCTCCTTGACGAAAGTAAACTAGAAGAAGCTAAAGAACATATTGATAAACTGGCAAAAAAAGGTCGTTGGAATCGATATGAAGAAGCGTTTTTTAACTTAGTAAAAGCGCGATACTTTCAACTAACAGCTGAACCTAGACAAGAACTTGAGGCGCATAAAGGGATCATCTGGCACGGCAAGGATATCGTTAAACCTGAACTCTACTCCAACGCACTTATCAATGCAATTAAGCTCCAAACCCAGCTGCAGGAATATAAAGGAGCGCTGAAAAACCATAAAAAACTAATGGAATTAGATGGACAAGACACTTACAAGTCGGCAGTTCAACCTGTCATAGATGAAATCGTTGCTTTAATAGCAGATAAGAGCAAGATGCTTGTTATAGCCGCTGAAATCAAAAATGATGATGTCTGGACGCACGCATTGGTCAGACCAAATTTCGCTATCACTGAGGTTTCAGGCGCACTTCATACCCTTGAAGTAAGATGTGATAACCAGTTTTCACAATTTAAATTTGCTGAAAATATGCAGTGGAATATACCGAAAAGTTGGGGTGAGTGTAATGTCTTGGTTTTTGGTGAGCCGAATAGCTCCTTTAAACTGATAGAAGTTCAATCGTAGCTGAACTTCTACACTTCAATTTTTGTTATCAGACTTTTATGTTATTTACTATCGGACAAGGTTTCTTCTAATAGCGATTCAGTCTGGATCGCTATTTCCTTCATTTTCACCGCATAGGCTTCTAATTTTTTCTCCTCTTCGGTTTTCGCTTTAAACTGCGGAATTTGAATTGGATACCCAGCCTGGTCCATAGCGATAAAGCTGATAATACAGTGATTGGTTTCGACAAGTCGCTGCGTTTTTGGATCGCCACAGCGCACCTGAATAAAAATCTGCATGCTGGTGTTCCCGGTATGGGCAATGCGCGCGGAAACTTCAACAATCTGACCCACAAGAATTGGGCGGTGGAAGCGCATGCCCGCTACTGAAACGGTAACGCAGTAGCTACCGCTCCAACCCGCGGCGCAAGCATATCCAGCTTGATCAATCCATTTCATGACCATACCACCGTGTACTTTACCGCCAAAGTTGACGTCGGTGGGCTCTGCTAAAAATCGAAAGGTGACGGATTGTTGTGGCATAGGCTCAGCTCTATTTTTAAAAATATACGCTAAGTATAGGAAAGAAAGGGGCATTTCGCCCCCGCAATTTAGGATTTATGGTATTACATGTTTGGATAGTTTGGACCACCGGCACCCTCTGGTGTGACCCAGGTTATATTTTGGCTCGGATCTTTAATATCGCAGGTTTTGCAATGAATACAGTTTTGCGAATTGATGACAAACTGCTTTTCACCTTGCTCGTTTTCGTTTACTTCATACACGCCTGCGGGGCAGTAGCGCTGTGCAGGCTCATCAAACTTAGCTAAATTGACTTTGATTGGTATATCAGAATCTTTTAACTGTAAATGACATGGTTGCACTTCTTCATGATTGGTATTCGATAAAAATACGGAAGAAAGTTTGTCAAAACTTAATTTACCATCCGGCTTTGGGTAACTTATAGTTTGCGATTCAGATGCAAGCTTAAGCTGTGCGTGATCCTGATGTTCGTCCTTAATAGTAAATGGTAGCGAACCTGAGAAAATGTTTTGGTCAATCATATTGTAGGCACCACCCATAATACGACCTAACTTATGCATTGCTGGACCAAAGTTACGAGATTGATAAAGCTCATCATAAAGCCAACTTGCCTTAAATTTGTCGGCAAAGCTTACCAAGTCTGACGGAGCGCTCTCTTGGCCGAGTGCCTCAATGATGGCATCGGCTGCAAGCATACCGGACTTCATTGCTGTATGGTTGCCTTTAATTTTGGCAAAGTTGAGGGTACCTGCGTCACAGCCAATCAATAAACCACCTGGGAAATGCATTTTAGGTAGGCTGTGGAAGCCACCTTTGGCGATTGCGCGAGCACCATAGGCAATGCGCTCACCACCTTCAAGTACACTTGCAAAGGTGTGGTGATGCTTCATACGCTGAAATTCATCAAATGGGCTTAGGTGTGGATTAGTGTAATTTAAGTCGATGATTAACCCGACCACGACTTGATTGTTCTCAGCATGATACATAAATGAACCGCCATGGGTATCATTGTCGAGCGGCCAACCTGTGCCGTGTACAACAAGACCTTCTTTATGCTTGCTTGGGTCTACTTGCCAAATTTCCTTAAAGCCGATCCCATAGTGTTGAGGGGAAGCGTCTTTATCCAGTTTAAACTCAGCTATAAGTTGTTTGCCTAAGTGGCCACGGCAACCTTCAGCAAATACGGTATATTTCGCTCTAAGCTCCATTCCAGGCATATAGCTGTCTTTAGGCTGGCCATCTCTATCTAGGCCCATATCACCGGTAATAATACCTTTAACTTGTTGCTCTTCAACAATTAGAGAGTGGGCGCTAAAGCCTGGGAAAATTTCAACGCCAAGTTGCTCTGCTTGTTCAGCGAGCCAACGGCAAACATTCCCCATCGAAACAATATAGTTGCCGTCATTTTTAAATGTTTTTGGTACCACTAAATGAGGCAGTTTGGTGGCATTGGTTTCATTTTTGAATAAATAAATGTCGTCACCCGTCACTTTCGTTGTTACGGGAGCGCCCTTTGCAGCCCAATCAGGGATAAGTTCGTCTAGTGCTTTGGTTTCAAATACTGCACCCGACAAGATATGTGCACCTACTTCTGAGCCTTTTTCGACTACACAGATCATTAATTCTTGTTGTTTTTCTTGAGCCTGTTGAGCGAGTCGGATAGCGCAAGACAGACCCGCAGGACCTGCACCAACTATCACAACATCAAACTCCATGGTTTCACGTTCGACCATTATTAACCTCACACTATTTGACGGTAGATTAACTAAAGAGAGGCTTTAGTTTGATTTTCGTTAAACTAAGGTTATTTGAGGTTGACGTTTACGTCAACAGGAAGTAGTCTGAAACCAATAAAATAATTTGTTGACGTAGACGTCAGCTTAGAGAATAACCAGATGATGGAGTAACCATGAAAGTACTTGTGCCAATCAAACGCGTGATTGATTACAACGTAAAGGCAAGAGTCAAATCTGACAACAGTGATGTTGATTTGAGCAATGTTAAAATGGCGATCAACCCATTTTGTGAAATCGCAGTAGAAGAGGCGGTTCGTTTAAAAGAAGCTGGCACCGCAACGGAAGTTATTGCCGTATCAATTGGCGATAAAGCTTGCCAAGAGCAATTGAGAACGGCGCTTGCACTGGGTGCAGATAAAGCGATCCACATTGAAACAGACGCAAAGCTTGAATCTCTACACATTGCAAAACTGCTGGCTAAGGTAGTGGAACAAGAAACTCCAGAGCTGGTCATTCTAGGTAAACAGTCTATCGATTCTGATAATAACCAAACGGGACAAATGCTAGCGGCGTTAACTAAACGTGCTCAGGGCACTTTTGCCTCTAAAGTTGTAGTTGAAGGCGATAAAGTGCAAGTGACGCGTGAAGTTGATGGCGGTTTGCAAACGGTATCGCTATCACTTCCAGCTGTCGTGACAACAGACTTGCGTTTAAATGAACCTCGTTATGCTTCATTGCCAAATATCATGAAAGCTAAGCGTAAACCACTAGACGTAATCGCTGCGGATTCGTTAGGCGTTGATTTAGCTCCTCGTATTGAATTGGTGAAAGTTGAAGAGCCAGCTAAGCGCTCTGGTGGCGTGATGGTTGAGAGCATTGAAGAGTTAGTAAACAAGTTAAAAACAGAAGCAAAGGTGATCTCATGAGCGTATTAGTTATTGCTGAGCATGAAAATGGTGTATTGAAACCTGAAACCGCTAAGGTGGTTGCTGCTGCAACAAAAATAGCTAGCGACATTACCGTATTAGTTGCAGGTCACAACATTGCTGAGGCTGCCAATCACTCTGCACAGATCGCTGGCGTACAAAAGGTGGTTGCTGTTGACGATGCTTCATTCGAACATCAATTGGCAGAAAACACATCTGAGCTAGTTGTTGAATTAGCAAGTGACTTTTCACACATTTTGTTTTCAGCGTCTACCACAGGTAAAAATATCGCGCCACGTGTCGCGGCGTTACTCGACAAATCACAGATCTCAGAAATTATCGATGTGATTGATGCAGACACCTTTAAGCGTCCAGTTTATGCGGGTAATGCAATTGCGACTGTAAAATCATTAGACTCACAAAAAGTTATCACTGTGCGTGGATCAGCATTTGATGCCGTAGAGACTCAAGCAGCATGTGACATTGAGGATCGCTCGCAAAGTATTGCCTCTCAAGTGAGTGAGTTTGTGAGCATTGAACAAACTGAATCTGAGCGCCCTGAATTAACTGCCGCACCGGTTGTTATTTCAGGTGGCCGTGGTATGCAAAACGGTGAAAACTTTGCCTTGCTAAATGGTATTGCTGACAAACTAGGGGCCGCAATTGGTGCATCGCGTGCTGCAGTTGACGCGGGCTTTGTGCCTAACGATATGCAGGTGGGCCAAACCGGTAAGATTGTGGCGCCTAACTTATATATTGCAGTTGGGATCAGCGGCGCTATTCAACATCTTGCAGGTATGAAAGATTCTAAGGTCATTGTCGCTATCAACAAAGACCCAGAAGCGCCTATTTTCCAAGTGGCTGATTATGGCCTTGTTGCGGACCTATTTGATGCGTTACCAGAGCTTGAACAGGCACTGTAACGCTTCTTTTTGTAGCTAGCCTACATCAAGAAAAATAATTCTGGTTGTTAAAGCCGTTGTACCTATGGTCGCGGCTTTTTTCATGTCTAGCGGAGGGAGTGTGCTAACCGGCTTAAATCACATCACAATCACAGTGTCTAACCTAAAAACATCACTGGATTTTTACTGCGACTTGCTGGGATGCGAGCTTTGGGTAACTTGGGACAAAGGGGCATATTTAGCGCTTGGTGACGTATGGCTTTGCTTATCTTTAGGTAAGGTATCTCCAAGCTCAGATTACAGTCATATAGCGTTCAATATTGCTGCCGAAGACTTTACAACTTTTTCTAAAACATTATTGGATAATGGAGTCGGCTTATGGCAGCAAAATAGCAGCGAAGGAGACTCGCTCTATATTTATGACCCCGATCATCACAAACTCGAGATCCATAGTGGTAGTTTGCAAAGTCGGTTAAAAAGTTTGCAGCAGCAACCGTATTCAGGCCTCACTTGGTACAAATCGGTGTGATTCTATTTTCTAGAATGCTTGTATCTTTAATTGCGTATTTTACTTCTGGTTACTGAGCTCCATAATAAAACAAAACATGATGGAGCAAAGTAATGGCAATTCAACTAAATGGCAAAGCACATGACATCGGTGGTCTTTCAGTAAACCGTGTACTTCCGCAGCGTGCGAAACGTATGGTAGGTCCTTTTATCTTTTTTGATCAAATGGGCCCCGGTAACTTCAG
The DNA here is from genome assembly GCF_004208915.1 of Pseudoalteromonas sp. CO342X. Taxonomy (NCBI): domain Bacteria; kingdom Pseudomonadati; phylum Pseudomonadota; class Gammaproteobacteria; order Alteromonadales; family Pseudoalteromonadaceae; genus Pseudoalteromonas; species Pseudoalteromonas sp. CO342X. The sequence continues at coordinate 439,113 of NZ_SGPH01000016.1, read as the reverse complement.
TGCTGGTGATGGTATCGATGTAAGGCCGCATCCACATATTGGGCTTGCAACTCTCACATATTTGTTTGAAGGTAACTTGCTCCATCGTGACTCTCTTGGTAATCAACTAGAGATCCACCCAGGGGATGTAAATTGGATGGTGGCAGGGAGCGGCATTGTACACTCGGAGAGAGAATCGTTTGAAACCAAAGCGCAATCACATACTATTCATGGTTTGCAATGCTGGGTGGCGCTACCGGAAGAAAATGCTGAAGTTGAACCCAGTTTCTCACATATAAACCGTTTTGACTTGCCTACTAGGCAACTAGAAGGAGTGATGGCTAGGGTCATTATCGGCAGTGCGTATGGCTTGCATTCTCCTGTCCCAACATTTTCACCTATGTTTTATGTTGATGTGATGGCAAAAGCTGGCGGACATATTGAAAGGCCTTATCAGATACAAGAAGTTGGCGTATATGTGATTTACGGCGAAGTGGTGGTGTCGAATAAATCATATAGTGCAGGAGCATTTGTATTACTTGAAGACGACGACGCGCAATTACATTTCAATGAGAATAGCAGAGTGGTATTGCTCGGCGGAGAGGCGTTTAAAAAAATCCCTTATATTGATTGGAACTTTGTTTCTTTTAGTAAATCCCGTATTGAACAAGCGAAGCAAGATTGGCGTGAGGGTAGGTTCGATATGATCCCCGGTGATAAATTGGAGCATATTCCTTTGCCTTAGGGTGACAAAAGTACACCCTAATAGAACATGCTCCCTTTTATCTATTAATAGTCGTAACTAATATGCTGGAAGAAGCGTACATTGACATCTTGCTTTTCAACATTAACAGGAAGTTGCGCAACAAAGCGTTTAATAGCCGTTTCTACGTGATTCATAAAACGACCATAGCCCATGTCTTTTTTGTCTTTGTCATTGGCAACGATCACAAAGCGAATGGTGTCCATTAGGTTTGCTTCGTTAAACAGCGAGTAAATTTGATTGTCACCGGAGCCGGTATCAAAACTCAGCTTTTGTAGCTCTCGGTTAGTATCGGACTTATCGATTTTGGCGCTTCTGATGATAGGCAGACGGCCATCGGCTACCATTGCTACCATATTGAGCTGTTTATCGGCACAAGAAGATAGAAATGCATCTTCTAGTGTGCGATAGAATTGTCCGTAATCACCAGGGCGCATTTGGCTTTGGAACTCTGTTTTTATTGCACGTGACACTGGAATGTTAAAGGTCGCGTAGGTCATTTCACTATATTCTTCTGGTAACGTGCAGTTTCTGGCTTGATAACGTGGGTAAAGTGCACGCAACTTATAACCATACGACTCTTTGTCACCTTTCGCTTTAGCAAATAGGTCATAGGTTAAATGTTGGTGGTCTCGCACTCTAAACTGAGGTTCTAGCGGAGAAAAGCCTTCTTTAAGTGCATCTAGCACCTTTTTCACTTTGTTGTGGAAGGTCGCTGCATTGGCGCGTAATTCATTACCCGTGGCTAAAAATAATAAGCGGATTTTACGCGCTTGGTATCCGTCATTGAGATAATTTTGGTGCGCTTCGTGGAACTTAGGATTATAGAAAAACAAAATCTGCTTTTCTGTTTGCATAGTATAGGCTTCGTCATGGTAACGCACCACCGGCAATTTATCGTTCGCAATTACATGTACATTATGCAGCTCATATTCGTCACACAGTGCGAATAGCTGGCGAGACAAGCGCTCGTAACACGCGCTGCTGGAGTCAAAACATGCATAGAATGCATCATCCGGTTTAAACTCAGCAAGAATATAGTGATTGTTCCTAGCCTTAGTTGATATATAAACACGATTCAAATTCATTGAAGCCATTACTTTTGTCCTTTCCTCGGTAACGTGACTTAAGCAGTGTTTGTGGTATAAACACTGAGATGGCGCAACTATAGGATGAAGTTGTGACGGAAATATTGCGCTAGAACAAAATTTGTCACAAAAATCTGATGAACATTTAACCAAATGAATAAATCCTGATACAGCGCAGATAATTGCTGTAAGTTCGGCTGAGTTTTTGTAATAATGCCGAGGTTAACTAAGAGCATAATTCAGAGGAAAGATTTCCTATGGCGGAAACTGAAAATCGCCCATCAAACTTTATTCGCAACATTATTGATGCGGATCTTGCCAGTGGCAAACATGCGTCCACGCACACACGTTTTCCACCTGAGCCAAATGGCTTTTTACACATTGGCCATGCTAAATCAATTTGCTTAAATTTTGGTATTGCCCAAGATTATCAAGGTAAGTGCAACTTACGCTTTGACGATACCAACCCAGAAAAAGAAGACATCAATTACGTTAAGTCGATCCAACAAGACGTACAGTGGCTAGGGTTCGAATGGGATGGCGAAATTTGCTATTCATCAAATTACTTTGACAAGCTCTATAGCTACGCAGTTGAGCTAATCGAAAATGGCAAAGCGTACGTTTGCTTCTTGTCGCCTGAGCAGGCGCGTGAATATCGCGGCACGCTGACTGAGCCTGGCAAAAATAGCCCTTATCGTGACACTTCACCTGAAGAGAACTTAGCCTTATTCGAAAAAATGAGAAATGGCGAGTTTAAAGAAGGGGAATGTGTTCTTCGTGCTAAGATTGACATGGCAAGCTCATTTATGGTGCTTCGCGACCCTATCATCTATCGTGTACGTTTTGCACACCATCATCAAACTGGTGATAAGTGGTGCATCTATCCGATGTATGACTTTACGCACTGTATTTCCGATGCGCTTGAAGGGATCACGCATTCACTTTGTACATTAGAGTTCCAAGATAACCGCCGTTTGTACGACTGGGTGCTAGATAACATCAGCATCGAGTGTCATCCGCAGCAAATCGAGTTTTCTCGTTTAAATCTTGAATACACGGTGATGTCGAAGCGTAAGCTTAATGACTTGGTTGTTGATAACCATGTTGAAGGATGGGATGACCCGCGCATGCCGACAATTGCAGGTCTTCGTCGTCGTGGTTATACACCAGCTGCAATTCGCGAATTTTGTAAGCGCATTGGCGTAACCAAAATGGACAACATGGTTGAAATGGGCATGCTTGAAGCGTGTATCCGTGACGACTTAAACGAAAATGCACCACGCGCAATGGCGGTACTTGACCCTGTTAAGCTAGTCATTGAAAACTTTGATGCCGATAAAGTTGAAATGCTACAAGCACCTAATCACCCAACATTAGACATGGGCGAGCGTGAGCTACCGTTTACCCGCGAAGTCTACATCGAACAAGAAGATTTCCGCGTAGAAGCGAACAAAAAGTTCAAGCGTTTGGTGCTAGGTAAAGAAGTGCGTCTTCGTAATGCTTATGTGATTAAGGCTGAGCGTATTGAAGAAGACGAAAACGGTAATATTACGACAATCTACTGTAGTTACGACCCTGATACTTTGGGTAAAAACCCAGAAGATGGTCGCAAGGTGAAAGGCGTAATTCACTGGGTATCTGCTTCACATTGTATTGAAGCGCCAGTGCGTCAGTATGACCGCCTATTTACTGTGCCAAACCCAGCGGCTGCTGAAGATTTCACGGAAGTGTTAAACCCAGACTCTTTGGTAACCATTGCAAATGCCAAACTTGAGCCAGCGCTTGCAAACGCTAAACCTGAACAAGGTTATCAGTTTGAGCGTTTAGGTTACTTCTGTCGTGATAACAAGTCAGAAGCGCTAATGTTTAACCAAACTGTTGGTCTACGTGATTCGTGGGCTAAGATAGAACAGCAAGGTTAATACCCAATGAGGTCGGCTAATGCCGACCTTTTTTATTACTTTTTCTGCGTACAATTATGTCTGAAAAATCCATCCAACACTTCTATATCAACGAACAGCAGTCCATCTACTTACTGTCTCATCATGATGCAAAAAAGCACCGTCAATGGCTGAATATCTGTAAAAAACAATTGAGCCAACTTGGCTATAAACATGTTGAGGTAATTGGCTCCGGTGCATTTGGCTTCGTATTTGCTGGTACAAGTGATATGGGGAAAGACTGGGTGTTTAAATTTTCTCGGATCACGCTTGCCCAAAGTGTGCGTGATAGGCTTGAAGATGAAGGCTATATGTTGTCGCAAATCGACAACCCGATGGTGCCAAACTTCTATGCCTTCGAGCGAGTAAAAAAGCAAGGCATTTTAATGATGGAGCGTGCCCCTGGTGAAGACTTAGAAAAGATCTCACTCAAAAAGGGCCGTTTTAAAGCGCATGAGTTGGTGAGCCTCGCGCTAAAACTCAGGAATGTGTTGGTTGATTTGCGTGAGCGTCGCAATGGCATGTCTCCTCAGCCCATTGTTCATGGAGATATTAAGCCATCTAATATCGTATGGGATGAAGCTTCCGATGGTTTCTCTTTGGTTGATTGGGGAAGCTCAGTCTATGCTCAGGTGGACGTGCATGGTGAGCCTATCGCCAGCAATATCATGGATTTGATGTCATCTGATGTAAGTACGACTAACGCTCGGATGGGAGATGTGTACTTTATTGGCGATGAGCAAATGTCGGGTGCACAATCTTCTCCTCGCTTCGATGAACAAGGCGTTGCATCGACGATTTATGCACTGGCTAGTGCACAATCATGTCGTTTTGGTGCTCAGGTCATTCCTGCTAGCGCTTTGGGGCTGCCAAAAGTATTTGCGCAAGTGCTGGATGGCATGCTTAGCAAAGACAAAGCAACGAGGGATAGCGCAGGGGATTACTTTGTTCGTAATATGCCAGCAATGGCAAAAATGTATTTACCGGATTTAACGCTGTCAGAGAAAAAGTCCCGCATTCCTTTTTGGACCTACGAAACCACAGTTAAGCCTGAAACGGTCGTCTATAGCTCACGCAAGCAGTTTTTGCGTCGTGCTGACGATAAACACAATCTAAGAGACGTAAACGACGCGCAATTAGATAGATACTATAAAGAGTTTTTGTTTGATACCGGCGATACCGAGAAAGCCTTTTTGGCCTCAATCAGCAGACTGGCAAAATACCCGGTCGTTGGTGGTCTCAGTTTTCACTGGAAAGACACGCAAGTATTTGTTGAGTCGAGTCTTATTTTACATGATGAAACATTAAGCCTTGCATTTAAAGACGCGTTGAATGCCACTGTAATGATTGCGCAGGGGATCAAACAAAAAGGCTTGTTTAAATGCTGTTTGTTCGACGCGCGACAAACCATTCAATTGACTCGTGACGGCACCGGTGCGTTCCAATTTGACCATCTGCCAGAACTCGAGTTTAGCGTTAGCGATATTTCGAGCAATGAAATTACACGCCCGCATTCATACTTTGAAGACGGCAAAGATCCAGACGAGCAACTGCAGCTGCCCAGACAGATAATTCAATGCGTGTTCGAGTTAAATCAGATCCATCATACAGGTTGCATCATTTTTGAATCATTGCAAGATAGGATGAAAATCCATTATTACTACCGGCTACTTGATGCTAATAAAGAAACGCAATTTAAGGCGCTACTGACTCGGATCATGCAATACGCGGTTAGTATTCAAGATTATGGCGTAGCAGGGTTTATGAAGCTGCCCTATAAAAATACACGTGAGTTTGCTTTATGCGACCGTCAGCCTGACTTTTTCTTTCCCAAAAACCCCAAAACATTTGTTGTTAACACTTAGGTGTTAGTACCACTTCTGGCCAGTCATTAACTACTAGTTCTTTACACTAATTATAGTGAAAGCAGGAGTGGTAAACATGACAACACAATTTCAAATTAACGCGATTGACTACAAACAATTTAAGCATTTATTTTCTTTAAGTGATGAAGAGCTAGCGGCATTACATGCCAAGAAGCTCGTCGTTGACGCTAAACCCGGCTACCCTTGTCGCGTTTCCCTACAAGAAGCCGAGATTGGGGAGGTGGTGTTGTTATTACATTATCAGCACCATACTACTTTATCGCCATATCGCTCTTCTGGGCCTATCTTTGTGAGGGAAAATGCAGTACTGGCAGAGCCTAAAGTAAATGAAGTGCCAGAAATCTTGCAAACCAGATCACTGTCCATCAGGGCCTACGACAGCTTGGGTGTAATGATTGAGGCGCAAATAGTAAAAGGAATGGAAATTAAAGACTGCCTCCATACCATATTTGACGACCATAAAATCGAATATGTGCATATTCACAATGCAAACCCCGGTTGCTTTAATTGCATCGCGAGCAGAGTATAGGAAAAAGAAGGTGGATCTGCCAAGGCTAAAACCAATCTGCTGAGTCTTTCAGAGTGATGGTGTCAAGTTGAGGCTCTTGCTGATTTATGAAATAGTGACTATACCAATTCAAATGGCGATAACCTAGCTGACGAAGGAAAGTGATGAGCAATCAACTTGCTTGCGATAGCAATGCTATTCGTAAGTCTATAGAAGTGCTGTACAAGCAAGAAAGCCGGAAAATTTACGCCACACTGATCCGCCTTCTAGGTGACTTTGAGTTAGCGGAAGAAGCATTGCAAGACGCGTTTAATGTGGCGTTAAAACATTGGCCAACTCAAGGCATGCCAGAAAACCCAGTCCCTTGGTTAATTTCTACTGGTCGCTTTAAAGCGATTGATGCAATACGTAAACAGCAACGTCAAAGAGAAAAGCTAGAAGTTGCTGCTACTGAAGTGGAGGGGGTTTCTGACATCGCAGGCCAAGCTCAAGAACAAAGCGCTAATGCAATTGAAGACGACCAATTGCGGTTAATTTTTACTTGCTGCCATCCGGCTATTGATCCAAAAGTACAAGTTGCGCTTACTCTGCGGGAGGTCTGTGGACTAACAACAGAAGAAATTGCCAGTGCATTTTTGGTGTCTAACACAACAATGGCACAACGAATTGTGCGCGGCAAAGCGAAGATCCGTGATGCCCGTATTCCGTTCGAGCTGCCAGACGACACTGACTTTAACAACCGACTTGATGCGGTGCTGACAGTTATCTATTTGGTCTTTAATGAAGGATATTCAGCAACACAAGGCGAACTTGCAATACGCAGTGAGCTGACTTCGGAGGCCATCCGTTTAACTCGTTTACTTTATTCTCTAACGCCAGATCCAGAAGTGGCGGGGTTACTCGCCCTGATGCTCCTGAGTGATGCAAGAAAGGCGGCGCGCACCAATGCCAGCGGCGACATCATTTTACTGGAAGATCAAGACCGAAGCCTTTGGAGTAAAAATATGATTGCAGAAGGTACGCAGTTGGTCGCTGAAATAATGCGCGCCGGTGAATATGGCTTTTACACCATTCAAGCGGCTATCTCTGCGACTCATGCAGTTGCGACAACCGCCGCGGCGACAGATTGGTCACAGATCATTGAATTATATGCTCAGTTACACCAAGTGAGCCCGTCTCCCGTTATTGAGCTCAACCAAGCGGTCGCAATCGCTATGAAAGACGGCCCTGATGCGGGTATTACCATTATAGAGCGGCTATTTGAGCACAAAGAAATGCAAAGGTATCACTTGGCTCATGCGGCTTATGGCGAACTATTATCTCGTGCTGGCAGAACGGCTAGTGCGATTAATGCATTTAAAACTGCTCTCAATTTAACAACGCAATTACCAGAGCAAAGGGTTCTCAAACAAAAGCTTCTCAAGCTCGGTGAAAATTAATTAAAAAAATTTTTCCTTACTTTGTCGATCTCTAAAGAATGCATTCGACTAGAGTGTATAGAGCTCTTTATTTACTAAAACCGCAGGTAACCTTTGGTTATTCAGCTCTATTTAACCTGAGGTTATTTGCAAAAGACAACAGGAGAATTGACGATGAAAGTAATGGTGATTGTAAAAGCGAGTGAAGGGTCTGAAGCAGGGGAGCTACCAACCGCGGAATTAATGGCTGCGATGGGAGAATTCAATAATGCTTTAGTTGATGCTGGAATAATGACTTCTGGTGACGGCTTAAAGCCGAGTAAAGAGGGAGTTCGCGTTCGTTTTAAAGGCGAAGAGCGCATTGTAACTAAAGGGCCTTTTGCAGAGACTAATGAGTTAATTGCGGGTTATTGGGTTTGGGAAGTAACATCAATGGAAGAGGCGCTAGAATGGGTTAAGCGCTGCCCTAATCCCATGAATGAGGAGTCTGATATTGAAGTTCGACCGTTTTATGAAATGGCTGACTTTGCGGATATCGATCCCAGCGGCGAAATCCTCGAAGACGAAGAACAATTAAGACAAAAGATTGCGATGCAAACCGCGCATGTTTGCAATTATTTGTTTTTTGCAGGGCGTACCGAAGAGGCACTTGAATACTATCAACAGCATCTATATGCCAAAGTCGGTCTACTTATGCGCTTTAACGAAAGTCCAGATCCTATCCCAGATGGTGCGATACCAGAAAACTTTTCAGATAAAGTAATGCACTGTGAGTTTAGTATTGGCGATATGAAGATTTTTGCATCTGACGGCTGTGGTGATGATGCTTCGCTTGCTGGATTTAGCCTGTCTATAACAATTGATTCTGAACAAGAAGCTCACCGTGCATTCAATGCTCTAGCCGATGGTGGCACGGTCAGAATGCCATTACAAGAAACATTTTGGTCCCCCCTTTATGGTCAAGTCGTTGATAAATTCGGTGTGGCGTGGATGGTGATGCTACCTAGTAACGCCGCTAATTGACCACGAGTACGGAGTAGCTCAGTCAAAGCGAGCAGCAAAAGATGCTCGCTATTCAGATACCAATTAATAAGGAGCTGGACACACTATGAAATATGTCGCTTTGGTTTATTACGATGAACAAGCAATGGAAAAGCTCTCACAAGATGAATGGGACGCACTTAACCGTGAATGCATCGCGTGCGGGGAATCATTAAAAGACCGCGAGCAGATGATAGGGGGTAACGCGTTGCTCTCAACTCAAAGTGCGACAACATTGCGGGTACGAGCGGGTAAAGTTGATATTACCGATGGTCCTTTTGCAGAGACTAAAGAGCAGCTTGCGGGCTTCTATTTACTTGATGTTAAAGACTTAAATGAGGCTATCCAAGCGGCTAGCAAAATTCCGCCTGCACGCTATGGCAGCATCGAAATTCGGCCTGTTCGCGAGTTGCAAGACGATAATAATGTCAGCTATGAAGCACAAAGACGTGAATAGGAGAGGGGTCAAAGATGAGTTATATTGATGGTTTTGTATGCGCTGTACCCACCAATAAGCGCGAAGAATATCGGGCGCACGCCAGTAAAGCGGCAAAAGTGTTTAAAAAGTTTGGAGCAGAACGCGTTGTCGAGGCATGGGGGGATGATGTTCCTGATGGAACGCTTACCTCTTTTCCACTGGCTGTAAAATGTAAGCCTGATGAAACTGTGGTGTTTTCCTGGATCACTTGGCCTTCAAAAGAAGTCCGTGATGCTGGAATGGCAGAAGTATTTAAAGATCCTATTTGCGATCAAGAAGCTAATCCAATGCCGTTTGATGGCAAAAGGCTTATCTATGTTGGCTTTAAGACCATAGTAGAGTGTTAACCTTAGTTATTAAATTGGGCTGAGTTATCAGTCCAATTGACATGGAGATGATATATGTCGAACTTTACCATTACCACGTTTGATTGGGTGCCTGAGCTGCCAAGAGGTTATGTCCGGGATATTCGCTTGCGCTGGGCGCTAGAAGAGGCGGGAATACCCTATGATATAGAGCTTACCGCTTTCAATGAACGAGAAAATACGCATTATTTACATCAACCATTTGGCCAAGTTCCTTGGCTTAGCCATGAAGATAAGGACATATTCGAAAGTGGTGCTGGTCTGTTATACATCGCTGAGCATAGCGATGAATTAATATCGACAGAAAATAGCTCATCGGTAATACAGTGGCTATTCGCCGCGCTCAACTCTGTAGAAATGGCGAGTCTTCCATGGACAATTTTGAAATTTTCTGGAGATACTTTTGAGAATCATGGTAGCAAAGCGATAGAGCGATTTTTACATAGCCGCTTGAAACACATGAATGAATATCTTAGGGAGAGAAACTGGTTGGCTGAGCAATTTTCTGTTGCAGACATTGCGATGGCTGATGTACTTCGTTTGGTCGATAGGTTTGATGGGCTAAAACAATATAGTTATTGCCGAAAGTATCTAGAGACTTGCGTTTCTAGAGCTGCTTTTAAAAAAGCATACAAAGATCAGCTGGAATTGTACTCTACGATATAGTGACCATATAAATGGAAGGTGGTGTTTATGCAACAAATCAAAACAGATGCGGGTAATTCTAACAGCTGAGTCTTACATTGAGTTATTCCAATAGTTAAATGACAGTTTTGTTGATAGATGGAAAAATGGTCCTGTAGAGCGCTCTATAAAATAGCTTATAATATTGAAATAATTGATAGATGTAGAGACTTTATTGGGTTACATCGTTATTGTTGACGTAACCCATTGATTTACTATTTTGTATATTTCAGGAAAAGCTTGTATCTACGGTGCTGAACTTCATAACCTGGAATCGGCCCTCCGACATCTATTGCTCGAGTTGTAACAGTTACATACTCATTGCAACCTACGTCTCCATTTTTTACAACCCTATGTATATCACCTAAAGAAAAGCGCCCATTGATATAAGGCATATATTCACAATATGTTGTTACATTATTGCTTTGACTCGAATTAAGCGCTGTATTTGTATTTGCATTTAATGTTAGTGATGTTATTAATGCAAAAAATACAATAGTTTTTTTCATTTTTATTCCTTTTTAATTGTGGTTGTAAATAACGGTACACATTTTATAAATAACTTTCAAGTTTTTGTGTTTTTATACTTTAAAAGGTTGAGCTTATATTTTAAGTTTTGATTTGAAATGTAAAAAGAGGTAAGTGGTATTTTTCGTCGTTTTATTTAATATTTTCGTAGTTCCTTAGTTGACCATGACCTAACTTGTACCATGAATTTAATCGAATAACATTGGCAGATTTTAATAAAATACATGGCCTTATAGATATTATTGTCTTAGTGAGACTAGTACTATTATGGTCTAAACTGAGAGCCTGTAGTTTCTGAGGCATTGCTTGCAACCATTGGTAAATGGGGTCAACTAACAGCGAAAAAACAAGTTATTTTGCTCAATGGTAAATGTTACATTGTCCACAATAAAAACCCGCCTTACAAATGGTAATCGTGTACGATACAAAAATAAATTCAGTGTTTAGTCAAAAGTAAATACCTTGTACACAATGTGAAATGATGTTGAAGGCTGTACGTCATTACACATGATGTTGTATTGTCTACGAAAGGCTCTCAATAAAATAGTAGATAGGAAATCACATGTAGTGGAGCAGCTTAAGAAAGTAGGTTATTAGTGATATACATCAAAATGTGCTGGGTTGGAAAAAGTCTCATTTTTTATACAGCTGAAACCAAAAAGGAATGGAATACTGCAAGAGCTATAACAGCCATTCTCGGTATTATTGTAGTGGAACTGCACTGGAAATGTGTCTATAGATACTCGCTAATCGGTCGCTTAAATTGTACTATCGTATAGATTGCTTGGGCATTCTACTTTTTAACACTAAATTGAGGATTTTGTATTTAAAGAAGATTACTCAAGGGACTGATTTGATGGCAAGGTAGAGAGTTGTGCGCTATACCAGCTTTGTATGAATATGCTCAAGCAAAGTGATTATGGTTCGTCAAGACAACGAAGTAAATTGAAAACGGTATATCGGAGTTAATTCAGTAGCTAAATTTAGGAGGGCGTTCAGAATTCTGTGTAAGCCTAAATTGCTAAATATCTAGCACACCATCTAACCGGCCTTCGAAGTGGATGGCTAATTGCGACAATGTCAGATTCCAGCTATGGATTGTCATTGTCCATTTCTTCGAAGCATTCAATATGCCCGCATACAATAATTTCATCAAGCTATTTTCGCTCGGGAATGCCCCCTTAGTTTTGGTTAACTTCCTAAATTGACGGTGCACTGCTTCAATTGCATTGGTCTTATAAATCGCCTTACGCACATAATCAGGATACTTGAAGTAAACGGATAAATTCGACCATTTACGGCGCCAAGATTCGATAACGATGGGATATAGCTTGCCCCATTTGGCATCGAGTTCGTCGAGTGCAACATGAATGCTTTCTGGTGTTTTGAAGCAACGTATTCCATTGAGTTACGTATTTGATGGATAACGCACTGTTGAACCTCTGTTTCAGGGTAGATAGTGCCAATCGCTTCAGGGAAGCCTTTAAGTCCATCAACACAAGCAATTAAAATATCGGATACGCCACGATTGCGTAAATCAGTTAACACCGATAACCAGTAGTTTGCGCCTTCACTTTCTGAAACATACAGACCAAGTAATTCCTTACGGCCTTCGATATTAATACCAAGGACGGTGTAAACCGCCTTGCTAACGTAGCGGCCATTCTCTTTGATTTTATAGTGAATAGCATCAAGCCAGATGAACGGATACAGGGTATCAAGACTTCGTGATTGCCAAGCCTTAAGCTCTGGTATTAGCTGGTCAGTTATGCCTGTTATAGTGGCTTCTGATATTTCAATGCCGTACATTTCCTGAGCGTGGCCTCGAATATCCCGGTAGCTCATGCCTAAAGCAAACATGGAAAGGGTTTTTTGGTCAATTTCAGGCGTTAGCTTGGTTTGATTTTTCTTAACCAACTGAGGCTCAAACGAGTCTGTACGATCTCTTGGCGTTTCAAGCTCAAATTGATCGACGGATGATTTAATCGTTTTCTTGCTTGTGCCGTTCTTGCGGTTAGGTTGCGGATCAGAGCCTAAATGTTGTTCTAGCTCTGCTTTTAAAGCAGCTTCGGTTAACTGTTTAATGAGTGGCGTTAAAACACCATCTTCGCCAGTTAAACCTTTACCAGATTGAAGTTCGGCTAATGTTTTGTTGAAGTCGAAAGATTGAGTCATGTGTCATTCCTTTCTCTTAATATTACTGAAATGACACAGATTTCTAAACACTACCAAATTTAGCGAACTAAAAAGCCAGCAATTTGATGGCTTAATGCTTAAATTGGCGGAAAGGTAGGTTAGTTACCATTTTCCTCAGCGTACTTTTTGCACGCTTCTTTATCTTCACACTCACCGTATAGATATAGTGAGTGATTTGTTAGCTTGATGCCATTGCTGTTCGCGATTTCTTCTTGGCGTGTTTCAATAACGTCATCTTCAAATTCGACAACTTTGCCACATTTTAAACATACCAAGTGATCATGGTGCGTGCTGCCAGACAGCTCGAAAACAGATTTACCGCCTTCAAAGTGGTGACGTGTTACAATACCAGCATCATCAAATTGGTTTAGTACGCGATATACCGTAGCTAGGCCAATTTCTTCACCTTTGTCTAATAAGATCTTGTACACATCTTCTGCGCTGATGTGTTGATTATCAGGAGACTGAAGGATCTCTAAAATTTTGATGCGTGGAAGCGTTACTTTTAAACCAGCCTTTTTAAGCTCTAAGTTGTGATCAGTCATTAAATCTGTCTCAATCTGTTAGTTATAATTTGTCTTAGGTCAATATTCACGACGCTATACCTAAGAATAACTTGCTCGGGCAGCAAGTGCAAAGCAAATGGAATTAATCTTCCAGCTCGCTTAAGCACATTTCGTCATATACTTGTGCACACCATTGTTTAACTCGTTGCTCTGTTAGCTCTGGCTGACGGTCTTCATCAATACCAAGACCAACAAATTTACCTTCTTCAACTACAGCTTTTGACGCTTCAAAGTCATAACCATCGGTAGACCAATGGCCAACAACAATAGCACCGCGTTCGGTGACGATGTCGTTGATCATGCCCATCGCATCAAGGAAGTATTCAGCATAATCTTCCTGATCGCCACAACCGAAGATTGCAACGAGTTTGCCTTCGAAATCGACTTCTTCAAGCTCAGGGAAAAAATCATCCCAGTCACATTGCGCTTCACCGTAGTACCATGTTGGAATACCGAACAGTAGTAAATCGAATTCAGCAATCTCTTCTTTACTACTTTTAGCAATGTCTTTTACGTCAACGAGCTTTTTACCTAGCTCTTTTTGAATCATTTTAGCAACGTGCTCTGTATTACCAGTATCACTGCCGAAAAAAATACCTACGCTTGCCATTAATTGCTTACCTTCTATCTATTAACCGCTAACTTTTCTTGTAAGATGGTCTCGATGAGTGCACTTCGACTAATGTTTTGCGACTCTGCCATATCACTTAGCGCTTGATACAACTCTGATGAAACCTTAAATTCTACCCTTTTTAGGCCACGAGCACGATCTCTCTTTATTTGATTGCGCTTGTTAACCTTTAACTGCACTTCTCGTGGCAGTGGATTCGTCTTAGGACGTCCGGGACGTTTTTCATTTTCAAATAGGTCGATAGTCGTTCTATCTGTTTCAGCCTTGGCCATTATCCAACACCTGCGCCTTGCCAAAACACTTGGATCAAGCCTTTTGCTATAAATCCAGAGCAACCAAGAAACAACACCAGCCAAACGATATAGCGTCCGAACTTTGGCACGTCACCTTTTTTCAGTACGTCCTGAATCGCCATACCGATGAAAAAGAATATACCAGCTAGCGCAAACCACAGCCCTAGCGTTTCAAATTCATTTATAAATTGACTGACCATCTGAGCTCTACTCAATACTTAAACGGCGGCTACTATAACATAACCTAAATGCATAAATTAAGTTTATAACGGTAAATTCGATTCGTTTTATTGAAGAAAATCAATAATTGAGCGATTTACCGCTTCGGGCTTTTCAGCATGTAGCCAATGACCCGCACCTTGTATTATTTTTGCTCGCGCATTTGGGAAAAAACGAGCGATGGCATCCCTATGCTCAGGCAGGATGTAGTCAGAATTATTCCCTTTAATGAACAAAGTATCGCACAAACAGGAATGAGTTTCATTAATATTTGATGTGATTGTATCGTATTTTTCAGTAATTACATCTAAATTGAAACGCCAAGCAAGTTTGCCTTCTTCATTTTTTGCTAAACTTTTGAGCAAAAACTGACGCACGCCGACGGTTTCAATATACTGCGACATAATGGTATCTGCTTCACTACGACTTGATACATCACTTTTTTGCACTTCGTTCAGCGCAGCAATTATTGCATCATGTCTTGAGTGATAGTCAACAGGTGCAATATCTAATACGACAAGTTTGTTGATGCTTTCTGGGAATAACTGGGCGAATTGCATTGCCACTTTACCACCCATCGAGTGACCAACGAGGTTTATTTTATCCAGTTTTAACTCATCCATTAGTGCTTTGACGTCATTTGCCATTATTGGATAGGACATTTGCTCATCATGAAAAGAGCGACCGTGATTTCTCAAATCGACGTTAATCACATTGAAATGTTCAGCAAGTGCTTTTGCCACCACATTTACATTTTCCAAAGAACCAAATAGTCCGTGCATAACAAATACACTAGGTTTGGCTTGGTCGCCAATTTGTTGATAGTTTAACTGCATAAATCCTCCAAATTTGGCGCTAATTGTGACATTGAAGAGTAAAAATGCAAAGCCATAGAGTAATAAGTTAAATTTGGATATACTAAGTGACAATTGAAATGAGTTGCTCCTAATTAGCATAGATGACAGGAAACGCATGAAAAAGATAGAAATAGATGACGAGCTATATCAATACATTGCAAGTAACACACAAAGTATTGGAGAAAGTGCTTCTGAGATTTTACGTCGTTTATTAAAACTTACTCCTGGGACAGAATCTAAACCCGTCGCACAGCAGGAAGAAAAACAAGTACAAGAAATTGCAGCTGAGTCACAAACAAAAACACCAAGCCAACCTGTAAAGCCAGCAGCGAATGTCTTTAATATTCTAAATAAAGAAGAGCTCGCCATGCAAAAAGGTGTAGTCGGGCGCTTTTTGTTTATCCTATCGGCGCTCCATCGTACACATAAATCCGAATTTAATAGTGTGCTTGAAATTAAGGGCCGCGATAGAATTTACTTCGCTACGAGTAAAAATGCTCTACTCGAAAGTGGTAGCAGTATGAACCCGAAAAATATTGCAGACAGTGAATATTGGGTGATGACAAATTCAAATACGACTAGAAAGAAAATGATGCTTCATGAAGTAGCTAAGGTGTTAGGTTACACAGATGAAGCTGCCGAGAAAATTAGAGACTACCTATAAGTAAGGAAATCTTATGGCGATCCATCCGCAAGCTGGCAAAAAGGTATCGAAAGAATTATTGGTAAATGTACCTAAGCTGGTTTCATCGTACTATTTAAATGAGCCTGACTTAGAAGCGCATCCAGAGCATTGTGTCGCCTTTGGCACAAGTGGCCACCGAGGTTGCTCACTTAATTTTAAGTTTAATGAGTCGCATATTCTGGCCATCACTCAAGCGATTTGCGATTACCGTAAAAACAACAATATTTACGGTCCGCTTTTTCTTGGTAAAGACACCCATGCGTTGTCGGAAGCCGCTTTCAACTCGGCTATTGAGGTCTTGGTTGCCAACGAAGTACAAGTTATCACACAAGAAAATGATGACTACACACCAACCCCTGTGATCAGCCACGCGATTGTCTCGCACAATTTAAACAATCCACACGAGCTTGCAGATGGCATTGTGGTGACGCCATCACATAACCCGCCAGAAGATGGCGGGTTCAAATATAACCCACCAAATGGTGGACCGGCCGATACCGATGTCACCAAATGGATTGAAGATAGAGCCAATCAGCTACTACTCGAAGATTTGGTTGAAGTTGAGTTATTCCCGTTTGCGAAAGCGAGAAGATCTGGATTTATCAAGTATGAAGATCTGATCACACCATACGTTCAAGACTTGGGTAATATAATTGATATGGAAGCCATTGCTCGAGCCGGAGTTAATATTGGTGTGGATCCTCTTGGTGGTTCAGGTGTTAATTTCTGGCCTGTGATCGCCAAACACTACGACTTGAAGCTAACGGTTGTAAATGACGTCGTCGACCCAAGTTTTGCCTTTATGCCACTTGATAAAGACGGCAAGGTGCGCATGGACTGTTCATCACCTTATGCAATGGCTAATTTGATAGCACTGAAAGATGACTACGATATCGGTATTGGTAATGACCCAGACTTCGACAGACATGGCATTGTCACACCTGATGGCCTGATGAATCCTAATCACTTTTTAGCGGTTGCAATTGACTACCTCATTAAACACCGAGGCTGGAAGAGCTCAGTAAAAATCGGTAAAACATTGGTATCTAGTGCCATGATTGACAAAGTGTGTGGTGCAAATGGTCGAGAAGTTTACGAAGTGCCAGTTGGCTTTAAATGGTTTGTAGACGGGTTAGCAGCTGGAGAGCTCGCATTTGGCGGTGAAGAGAGTGCTGGCGCAGCATTTTTAAGAAAAGACGGCACCACATGGTGTACAGACAAAGACGGCTTTATCATGGGGTTACTTGCCGCTGAGATCCTAGCTGTTACGGGTAAATCGCCATCTCAGCATTACCAAGCATTTGAACAAGCATTTGGTGCGCCTGTATACAAACGTATCGATGCACCCGCAAATACTGAGCAAAAAGCAAAGCTCAAGGCATTGAGCGCGGACAATATCAAGGCGGACACCCTAGCAGGTGATAAAATTACTCAGATATTAACCAATGCCCCTGGTAACGGCGCGGCTATTGGTGGCCTTAAAGTCGTTACCGAAAACGGTTGGTTTGCGGCGCGCCCATCGGGCACTGAAGATATCTACAAAATTTATCTTGAATCATTTAAAGGTGAAGCGCATTTAGCTGAACTTGAACATGAGGCAAAGACATTGGTTGACTCAGTGATTAGTTAACAAAAAGCTTCTAAAAGCCATACTCCTCGTATGGCTTTTTTGTATCCCAATGCGGATTACTCAACAACATCAATTTGGAATTATGACGTACTTAGCAGAATTAAAACAAAGCGGTGACTTTCTTACTATCACAAGAAATAACGAATTTACACTCGAACCCGTAAACTTCACTTTAGACAACGGTACCTTGGTTGAAGTCCATGATACTGGTGTGATCCAGTTTACGCCCGCGGGTGAAACAACGAAAGATATTGTGCTATCGAGCGCTGTGCACGGCAATGAAACCGCGCCAATTGAGATATGTGATGAGCTTATCCAACATATTATTACCGGCAAGCTAGTGTTGGCTCAGCGGGTGTTATTTATTTTTGGTAACCCGAAATCCATTAATATTGGCCAGCGTTTTGTCGATGAAAATCTAAACCGTCTATTTAACGGTGCACATAATCAAGAAACAGATAACCCCGAAAAGGTCCGAGCTCAAAAGCTAGAAGGTTATGTTAGGGCTTTCTTTGAACAGGGCGGTGACGAGCGCTATCGTTGTCACTATGACCTTCATACCGCTATTCGAGGGTCTAAAAACGAAAAGTTTGCAGTTTATCCGTTTTTACATGGTAAGCCGTGGAAGAAATCACAGCTGCAGTTTTTATTGTCATGCGGTGTCAATACCGTATTAATGATGCGCTCGGCGGCGACAACATTTAGTTATTTTTCTTCTTACCAGTTTGGGGCCGATGCTTTCACTATCGAACTTGGGCAGGTGAAGCCATTTGGTGAGAATAACATGGCGAGCTTTGCAAAAACCAAGGAAACTCTAAAAGCATTAATTAGCCAAGAAAAGGTAGAATATAAAGAATTTAATGCAGATGAATTTGAGCTATTTACCGTTCATCGTACTATCAATCGTACTCAAGCCGAGTTTTCTTTTCCATTCCCTGATTCTGCAGAGAATTTTACAGGCTTTTCGAAAGGTGAATTACTAGCGACGGACGGAGATAAGCAGTATTTCGCTGAGGTTGAGGGCGAAGCTATTATCTTCCCAAATGCCAATGTTGCTTTGGGGCAACGTGCATTACTAACCGTTGTACCGTTAGAGGTTGATGAAAACTTCATATAAATCATAGATGTAAAATTCTACTTGCCTTCGTATCAAAATCTTTCCAAAAACATTGATGCATTTTCACGGTTATTCATCTAGGATTAGTTGAATAACCGTTTACGTTAACGTAAAGTTGAAACGCTTTAATTTAATTTACTTACTTAAATCGCAAATATTATTCAGTCTTTGATAAGTTGTTAGACCAGTTATTCATACTAACCACGAATGTGATCAAGACCAATTAACACAATCATAAATGCGAGGTGAGTTAAGACTCTTTTCGTCTTACGCAATCTGAAGCCAGATCTCGTATGAGAAAGTCGGGTTTGAACTCCGTAAGTTTGTTATGACAACAAGAGAAGGTAGGTTATGACTAACCCCAATAATATATCCTTAAATATCAGCCACGCGCTGGAATTTATAGATGGTCATGCACTCAATATCCCTACATTAAAGATTTTAAGTGACCAAGGCGATGTTTTAGACGGTGCAACAGCACCAGATATTGATAAAGAAACAGCATTAAGAATTTACTCTACAATGCGGTTTATTCGTTTACTTGACGAGCGTATGCAAGGTGCTCAGCGTCAAGGACGTATTAGCTTCTACATGCAATGTCTTGGCGAAGAAGCCGCTGTTACGGCAAGTGCTGCGGCGCTTAAAGAAGATGACATGATCATGGCTCAGTACCGTGAGCAAGCCGCAATTCACTATCGTGGTTTTTCGCTTGAGCAGTTCATGAATCAGTTATTCTCGAATGAGAAGGACTTAGGCAAAGGCCGCCAAATGCCTGTGCATTATGGTTCTAAAGAATTACATTACCTGACTATTTCGTCGCCGCTAGGAACGCAAATTCCTCAAGCAACGGGCTATGCGTACGGGCAAAAGCTAAAACACATTGATAAAGAAACCGGTGAGCTAACGTCTGAAATCGATAACGTCACGATTTGCTATTTTGGTGAAGGTGCAGCGTCAGAAGGTGATTTCCACGCTGGTCTAAACATGGCCGCAGTGCATGGTTCACCAGTCATCTTTTATGCACGTAATAATGGTTATGCGATTTCAACACCTGCGGATGAACAATTCAAAGGTGATGGTATTGCTGCTCGCGGTGTGGGCTATGGTATTAAGACCATCCGTGTGGATGGTGCTGATGCGCTTGCCGTTTACGCCGCGACACAAGCCGCGCGTAAAATCGCAGTTGAAAACGGTGAGCCTGTGATGATTGAATCTATTGCATACCGATTGGGTGCACATTCAACTTCTGATGATCCGTCTGGTTACCGTACTAAAGACGAAGAAGCGGAATTTAAAAATAGTTGCCCGGTAAATCGATTTAAGCAATGGCTTCTAAAACAAGGTTGGCTGGATGAAGCCCAAGATGATGCGGAAAAAGAGAAAATCCGTGAAGATATCTTGGCTGCATTGAAGGTTGCAGAGAAAGTACAGAAGCCTGCATTAGAAGATCTGGTCTCAGATGTTTATGACACGCCAATTCCATCGCTGCATAAGCAATATGATGAATTGAAAGCGCATATTAAAGCTTATCCAGACGCATACCCAGTCACCGCAGGGAGAATTAAATAATGGCTAAAATGAACATGCTACACGCCATTAATTCGGCGCTAGATATCACGATGGCGGAGCATCCGCAGGCTTGTATTTTTGGTGAAGACGTTGGCTACTTTGGTGGTGTATTCCGTGCAACTTCAGGCCTTCAAGAAAAATACGGAAAACACCGTGTTTTTAATACGCCATTGACTGAACAAGGTATTTTGGGTTTTGCCAATGGTCTTGCAGCGTTTGGTGCCCCTGCGCTTGCTGAAATTCAATTTGCGGATTATATCTTCCCAGCATTTGACCAAATCGTGAACGAGTCGGCCAAGTTCCGTTATCGCTCAGGTAATGAGTTTGATGTGGGTAACTTAACAATCCGTACGCCATACGGTGGCGGTATTGCAGGTGGTCTATATCATTCACAATCACCAGAAGCTTACTTTGCACATACACCTGGTCTTAAAATTGTAGTACCGCGTAACCCGTATCAAGCAAAAGGCCTGCTGCGTGCTGCCATTAAAGATGATAACCCGGTTATTTTCTTTGAACCTAAGCGCTTATATCGCGCTTCTGTTGGTGAAGTGCCTGAAGAAGATTACAGCATTGAGCTTGGTAAAGCCGAAGTGATTAAAGAAGGTACTGACATAACGCTATTGGCTTGGGGCGCGCAGATGGAAATCATTGAACAAGCGGCGCAAAAAGCTGAAGAAGCGGGTATTAGCTGTGAGATAATCGACTTAAGAAGCATTCTTCCTTGGGATATGGACACGGTAGCCAAGTCAGTGGTTAAAACGGGTCGTTTGGTCGTGAGCCACGAAGCGCCAATCACAAATGGTTTTGGTGCTGAGATTGCAGCAACCATACAAAAAGAGTGTTTCCTGCATTTAGAATCTCCAATTGAGCGAGTTTGTGGATTAGATACGCCATACCCTCTAGCACTTGAAAAAGAGTATGTGCCAGATGCACTGAAAGTGTTCGCCGCTATCAAACGTTCTATGGAATTTTAAGGATAAGTTATGGCTAAAGAATTTATCTTACCAGATATTGGTGAAGGCATCGTAGAATGCGAAATCGTCGAGTGGTTGGTGGCTGTTGGTGACGAAGTAAAAGAAGATCAACCTATTTGTGACGTGATGACGGATAAGGCACTAGTGCAGATCCCTGCAGTACATGACGGTGTGATCACTAAGCTGCATTACGAAAAAGGTGAAATTGCGAAGGTGCATGAGCCTTTGTTTGCAATGGATGTTGTCGGCGAGCAGGCAGCTCAGCCGGAGCAATCGGCACCTCAATCCTCGCCAACAACTTCAACCAGTACTGTACTTGAAGACTTTATCTTACCAGATATTGGTGAAGGCATTGTTGAGTGCGAAATTGTTGAATGGCTTGTCGCTGAAGGCGATGAAATCAAAGAAGATCAGGCCGTTTGTGATGTAATGACTGACAAGGCACTAGTGCAAATTCCAGCCAAGTACGATGGTATTGTTGAAAAACTCTATTATCAAAAAGGTGAGATAGCACAGGTGCATAGTCCGCTATTTCAAATGAAGTTGGCGTCATCTCATGCCGGGAAGTCAGACGATCCAATCGCTGATGTCCACAAGCCTAAAGAAAGTAATGCACAAGCTGCTACTGCAAACGATGATGCTACGCGCAGTTTGCCGAAAAATGGTAAAGCAATTGCCTCTCCGGCAGTACGCCGCAAGGCGCGCGAAGTTGGTGTTGACCTCTCTGAAGTGCCAGGCTCTGGTAAAAATGGTCGTGTTTATAAAGAGGACATCGAACATTTCCTTGAGCACGGTGTAGGTGGCGCTTCGACCACGAATGAAGCTAACACACCGATACAGTCTCAAACACAAAAGCCGACTTCTACCTCAGAAGGTGGTAAAAGAGTTGAGCCTCTACGAGGTATGAAAGCGGCGATGGCCAAACAGATGGTGGCCTCTGTTTCGACGATCCCACATTTCACTTACTGCGACGAGATTGACTTAACCGATTTAATTGCACTTCGTGGCGCTTTGAAAGAGCAATATGCCAAACAAGGCGTGACGCTGACGATGATGCCATTTTTTATCAAGGCGTTGTCACTTGCTATCAACGAATTCCCAATTTTGAATGCAAAAGTAAATGATGACTGTACGGAAATCACTTATTTTGATGACCATAATATTGGTATGGCAGTGGACAGCAAGCTGGGTCTTCTAGTGCCAAATATTAAATCATGCCAAAGCAAATCGATTATTGAAGTTGCCCAATCTGTTACAGAACTGACAGAAGCCGCTAGGGAAGGGCGTGTGTCTCCTGATTCTCTGAAAGGCGGTACTATCTCAATCTCAAACATAGGGGCGATTGGCGGTACGGTTGCGACACCGATTATCAATAAACCGGAAGTTGCTATCGTTGCACTTGGCAAAGTTCAGCAGCTACCACGCTTCGATGCACAAGGTAATGTGGTTGCACGCTCTATCATGCAAGTAAGTTGGTCTGGCGACCACCGTATTATTGATGGTGGCACGATCGCACGTTTCAATAATTTATGGAAAACCTTCCTAGAGGAACCCGCTAAAATGATGATGGCAATGCGCTAATCCTTGTTTTTGCTAGTTTCTACTTGTTGTAAAGGGCCTTTACGGCCCTTTTTTATTTGTAAAAATTTAACAGTAGTAAGCGGTAATATTCAAATTTTTTAATTGGAAATTACTGTGAAAGTCATGCTGAAATTATGTCAATGTAATAGCTGAACATGATTTGGCCGATAAAAATAGCCATTCAATCAATTATAAGGCTTTAAAACTAGATAAGTTTCACTGATTGAATTACTTGGATTGATTGGCGCACCATCTCTGATGTGCGAGACAATTCTTTACAAGGTTGCATAACTCCAAATATCTGCAAGTTATATATTTAACCCTAAATCTTACGTAGTTCAATTTGATTAGTGAATGTGAATTACTTCCCATATACTTCGTTGGAATTGTAGTTTGGGTGTAGTAGGTGTGTAGCTGGAAGTCTTATACCAATGCGCTTAACTAAGTGCTCTATTTTTAGGCGAGAGGATCTTGTCAATAACACCGCTTCCGCATCCTGCTTACGCCAAGGTACCTACATCCTGTGGGAAGGCGAAAATTTTGCTATTTAGTTGTTCTAAATGAGAAACTTTTAACGCAGTTAGCGTCAGATTTGCTCCTTCAAATTGAGCAAGTATTAAGTTGTACTGTTAAGCTCTCTGTTCATGGGAGCAAAAAGAAGCCTTAAAAAGATGCCATTTCATGAGTGAAATGGCATCTAGATTTATAACGTACTAAGAAATTTTAAAACTTGTACGTGAAACCAGCGCTGAATACGCGGCCATAAGTGTATCTAGCAACTGATAGCTCACGAACACTTGGGTACCAATCGAATAGATTATCCACTCTGAAACGCACAACGGCATTATCATTCAGGTAATATGAACCACCTAAAGTATATAAAGTCTGTGATTGGATCTTGTTATACGGATTACCGTTTTGATCGATATAATCATAGAAATTAGTAGAGTCGTTGTTGCGATTACCTTCACCGTGGTACTCAACATCAAAATACACGTTAATGTCTTCGAGAGTATAGTCAAATCTTAAATCACCAAGCCAATCAGGGTTGTCGTATTCACCTGTATTGTCTTCGAAGTCGAAGCCGGTATTAGATTTTGCGTCTTTTTTAAGGTTATATAGACGTGAACGAATACCTAACTCACCAGAGTTTTCAGGTAGTAATCCACCAATAAGCGGATATTGGTGCAATGGACGCTTGAACATGACCTCATATTCATATGTCTCAAACTCTTGAAGTGCAGCATTTACATAACCAGATTCAAACGCTTTATCAGCAGGGATCTGGAAGTCTGCGCCTCGTCTAAATTTACCACAGAACTCATTCGGGTAATTAGTAGAGTCGTAACATGCATTTAAGATGTCGGTGAGAGTAAAATCAACAATCGCGTCTTCAATATCGATCTTTATATAATCAATTTTAAAGCTGAAGCCTTCAAACCACTCTGGAGCATAAACAAGTCCAATATTTAAACCTTCTGCTTTTTCACTTTCAAGGTCTACATTACCACCAGTTGTACCAACCCTTGAGGCATTTCCTGATACCGCCTTATAACCATCTGGTACACCAGCAGCTTCACAGTTAGCTCTTCTTGTTGCTGGGCTTGGACCTTTATCTATATTATTGATATCACAAGGATCTGTGCCGAATTGAGAGTCTAGAATTACAGGTAAAAATAGTTCGGTAACAGACGGGGCTCTAACGGTTTCTGAATAGTTAGCTCTAACCATTAGGTCACTGATTGGCTGGTAATTTAGACCTACAGCCCAAACATTGTCTTTACCCGCCGAATCATTGTCAATTCTACGGAACGAAGCGTCAACGCTCAGTGTATTTACAAGTGGAATATCCATGTCGCTTGAAACTAGCGGTAGACTGATTTCAGCAAATAAATCTTGTGTAGTATACGAACCTGAAGTAGATGCATTAGCCAAACCACTGTTTAACACATTTGTGCCATCTTCACTAAAGCTTGCTTTTTCTGTACGTCTTTCGTAACCAAATGCGGCTGCTAAATAACCTGCAGGTAATTCGATAATATCACCTGTGGTGAACGCTTGAAGGATATCTTGTTCAACACGTGAATAACCCATTGCAGGGTAGGTGATATAATCAAGAACTTCTTGAGAAGCAGGGCCAAATGGGTTGTACGCAACACACTTGCCAACTTCACCCAGTACTGATTGGGTTTCTGTTACACCAAAACCGCTAGTTGTATACTTGTCGTGATAGCCGTCGACATAGTTGGCTTTACAGTCAATAGCGCCATTGTTAAAACCTACATCGATAGCCGCTAAGAAGCGATTTTCGTTGATGTTAAAGTCTTGAGAGAATATTTTGCTTACACCCTGTTGATAGAAAACATCCCATTTCCATTCGTTTTCTCCCAGTTCAAAATAACCATCAAAGCCAATTTTTATACTTCTTACATCAGATTCATTGGTAATTTTACGTTTACCCAGTGAAGTCCAAGCTTTGTGCATATAAAACTCACCAGGACCACCAAGGTAGTTTTCAAGGCGATTCCTTGTTTCACTTGGTAAGTAAACATAGTCTGTATCGAATTTAAGTGCAGCGCCAAGGCCACCGAATAGACCAGAACTATATTTGTTTGGCTGGTAGCCTTCATTTACCGCATCTGATGAGTTAAAGAAACCTAGTACAGACATGTTGACATCATCTGTAAGCTTATAATTACCTGATATAGTAAAGTTGTAACGCTCAAACCCTTCTCGAGCAGTATTAGATTCAGCAAGGTCTAAGCCGTCACCACCAGAAGACCAAACAGCATTACCTGTAGGTGTTCCTGTGTTGAAAGGAATTAATTGTCCGTTACCACTTGGGTCAAATTGCAAAAATGAACCGTCTGGCCACGCACCTAAACCCGCATTAACTACCGCTGTCGGTCCTGGTGTGATAAGACCAGAGTTTGATAGAATTCCAGCTCTACCATTTGGGTATAAACGACGTTGACCTGCAACAGGGTTGCCATCGGCATCAACTACCGCGTCAGATCCCAAAGGCGTA
The DNA here is from genome assembly GCF_004208915.1 of Pseudoalteromonas sp. CO342X. Taxonomy (NCBI): domain Bacteria; kingdom Pseudomonadati; phylum Pseudomonadota; class Gammaproteobacteria; order Alteromonadales; family Pseudoalteromonadaceae; genus Pseudoalteromonas; species Pseudoalteromonas sp. CO342X. The sequence goes on along the minus strand of NZ_SGPH01000016.1, from coordinate 413,086 downwards.
TAACCACCCCATTGGTCAACCCATGATGGTAATTCGGATGCTAAGATACTCTTCTGATCTTGGTATTCAAAACTAAAAACTAAGTTGCCTTTATCTTCATTGAAGTTTCCGCCAAATAAACCGCGGAATGACTTATCGTACTTACCTGCTTCATCATAATTTGTTACGTCAGCTGAGAATTCGGCACCTTCATAGTCAGTTTTTAAGATAAAGTTTACAACACCTGAAACTGCATCGGCGCCATACACCGGGGCACCACCCACCTTAACTACTTCTACTCGCTCAATAAGAGAAACCGGGATATTGTTTATATCTACCTGACTACCAGGTGCACTACCGCCACCTACAGGTGAGTTACTTGACACAAAACGTGAACCATTAACAAGAGTTAGGGTACGTTGAGAACCCAGTCCGTACAAATTAACGGTACTTTGACCAACCCCTTGGGAAGCGGCTTGTTCGTTACTTGAAAGGTTTGCTGTCGCTGCAAGCGCGATACCAGGAACTTCCTCTAACACTGATGCTAAGTTAGTTGTACCTCGTTTACTTATATATTCTGAGTCAATTGTTTCTATAGGTTGTGTCGGCTCTAGATCAACTCGAGAAATACGTGAACCTGTTACTTCTATGCGCTCAACTTTATCTGCTACAGCTTGATTTGCATCTTGTTCTTCTGCGTATACTGCTGGAGATACCGCTGCGATTGTCGCACTTACGGCTAAAGCCGCTTTGATCGACGATGAGAGTGTATTGATTTTCATAATTATTCCTATTTTTTTAGCATATCTATGTATGCAATAGCGACTATATTTAGATTAATTACAAATTTACACACTCAATTGATAATTTACTTTTTCAAAATTAACTTGTTACATTTTATACTGTGCAGCTAGTATTTACGCGTTTTTTTAGTATCTTGTTATTAATTGTTAAATTTATTGTTGTTGTATTGGGGAAATTAAAAATTAATTGTATTGATTGGTTTACGAATTGGATATTTGTTCAAAGAGAGATAACTTATTTGACACTAATTTTATAACATTATTTAACTACTGAGTGATGGAAGGTATGAGACTCAATCAATTTATTATTGAGTCTCGATAACAAGTTTCAGGATTATTCAATACCTTTCTTTGAATAAAGAGTTACTTTATCTGAAAGCAGCGTTACTTTAATGTGCTTGTTTTCGCTTCCCCAAATGCAATTGGTGTGTAGCGTTTTTTCTTCACATTTATCAGCAGAGCCAAGAATATTCTCAACTTCAGCTTTGTCCATGCCTACTTCTAGCTTATTGTAGTTTTCTAAACTTACTTTAGAACAGCCGACTAGGGTGAGTAGCGCAGCAGCAGTTAGTAATTTTTTCATAGGGTTGCCCGTCTAATGTTTGTATTTTCTTATTTGAAAGATGACCCCAAGTTTGGGGTGATCTAAGTAATGTATGTCGCCGCTATACACGCGTGTATATTGGGACATACGAGCAGTACGAATGTCGTTGCCGTCTTCGTACTTTAAATCTAAATCCGTGGTCACGTAAAGGTAGTGTCTCACGTGAATTTTAATCAAGCCTTCAAGTTGCCAATGCACTTGCTCTTTTGATTCTTGAATATTAAAGCGCTTCGATAGTGACGAAAACTGATCGTCATTTTCAGTTACGCTATAACTGGATGGTGGCGCAAACTGTTTGCCAGCAATAATTTCGATGTTGGGAGCACGCTTGTTACTTTGTTCAGGGAATCGCCAACCAGTGTGCAACAGTGGCTTGAGTCCTTTACGTTTTAACTCGGCAATTTTGTTAGAAAAATTAAGCTGGGACTCATCCAACAAATAAATTGAGTTCATATGTTCTTGTGGCTCAACTTGCGGTGAAAGAGGCAAAGTGCCAAATTTTTCAACATAGTTTGCATCTGGATCGCAAGAACTAGAGCGTGCGCCCGACGTTAATCCTCGAATAAAATCTTGATCAGCAAACTCCTCACTGCCTTCCAAGCATAGTTTATGACCGGTGGTATTAAAACCGTCGAATAATAGTGACTTGATGTTTTTTTGATTGAGCGGCTCAGGTTCAATACTAAAGTCTTCTCGCAAAGAGAAACTAGGCTCTTGCTCAAATGCTATCATTTCTACTTCAAACCAACGGGTGGCATGTGCAGACGCGCTACTTACCAAAGCCGCTAGGATGGCCAGACTTTTTATTGTTTTCATGCTACAGCCTTTTTCTCAAAGTCATCAATCATCGCATTGACCAGTTTTAATCTCTCTTGGCCATTTTTTTCTTCTATCAGGAACTTCAGTTTATTCGCGCCTTCCATTCTATAGGTTGACGGGCTACTTTGTATCAATCCTATGATGAATGTTGGGTTAACTTTTGTATGACTACTGAACTCAAAGAAGCCACCCTTAGGGTTTGCCTCGACCTTGTTAATGCCCAATTGAGTTGCCTTTAGCTTAACAGACTGCACCGCAAAAAGGTTTTTCGCCGCATCTGGCAACAGCCCAAAGCGGTCGATTAATTCGATTTGCAGCTCATCAAGCTCCGCCAGTGATTTCGTGCTTGCGATGCGTTTATACATGCTAAGACGAATATTTACATCATGAATATAATCATCCGGTAGCAGTGCTGGGAATTTAAGGTCAACCTCGCTTTGCTGCTGAAGTAGGTTGTCGAGTGTTGGTTCTTTACCATTTTTCAAGGCTTCAACTGCTTGTTCCAGCATTTCCATATACAGCGTAAAGCCAACGGTTTGAATTTGACCGCTTTGGTCGTCTCCCAGTAACTCACCCGCACCACGGATCTCTAAATCGTGGGTGGCAAGGGCAAAACCTGCACCTAAGTCTTCGAGTTGCTCAATGGCCTGTAAGCGCTTGACCGCGTCTTTAGTTAAGGCTTGGCTATTCTTCGTGAGTAGGTAGGCGTATGCTTGGTGATGGCTTCGTCCTACACGGCCGCGAAGCTGATGTAACTGTGCCAATCCGAGTTTATCGGCTCTATCCATTATGATGGTATTAGCAGAGGGGATATCGATACCGGTTTCAATAATGGTTGTACACACAAGCACGTTGTACTTTTGGTGATAGAATTCACCCATCAAATGCTCTAGTTCTTTTTCACGCATTTGACCGTGGGCAGTGGTGACGTTGGCTTCTGGCACGAGCGCGGAGATATCAGCAGTGACCTTGTCTATCGTCTCGACATTATTGTGGAGGAAGTAAACTTGTCCACCGCGCTTGATTTCACGCAAAATTGCTTCGCGGATAAGCTCGTCGTTGCGCTCTCGCACAAAGGTCTTTACTGCTAATCGTTTGGCTGGCGGTGTCGCGATAATAGAGAGATCACGCATACCACTCATTGCCATATTCAGTGTACGTGGAATTGGGGTAGCGGTAAGGGTAAGAATGTCGACATCCGCTCTAAGCTGCTTAATCTTTTCTTTTTGCCTCACACCAAAGCGGTGTTCTTCGTCAACAATCAACAAACCCAAATCGGCGAACTTGATGTTTTCTTGAATAAGCTTATGGGTGCCTATCACAATATCAATTTTGCCTTCTTCAAGTTTTTGTAACGTCTCTTTTTGTTCTTTCGCTGAGTTAAAACGCGAAAGCACACCGACTTCAACAGGCAGATCGGCAAAACGGTCTTTAAAGTTCTCGAAGTGTTGTTGGGCAAGTAGCGTAGTTGGCACTAAGACAGCCACTTGTTTGCTATCGTTGACGGCAACAAATGCAGCACGCATGGCCACTTCGGTTTTACCAAAGCCAACATCGCCACAAACAAGTCTGTCCATCGCTAGGCTTGATTGCATGTCTGCAAGTACGGCTGTGATTGCATTGCGTTGATCGTCTGTTTCTTCAAATGGGAAGCTATCAGAAAAGTCTCGATAGGCACTTGCATCTAGCTTAAATGCATAACCCGGTTTACTTTGACGTTTTGCGTATATGTCTAGGAGTTCAGCAGCAACATCTCTGACTTTTTCAGCCGCTTTGCGTTTTGCTTTTTCCCAAGCGTCATTACCCAGTTTATGAAGTGGTGCAGAAGCTTCTTCACCTCCAGAGTAACGACTGAGCATATGGAGTGAAGAGACAGGCACATAAAGTTTAGCGTCATTGGCATAGATGATAGTCACAAACTCGGTAGCAATACCCGCTGCATCTATGGTTTCTAGCCCTAAATAGCGACCTACACCATGATCTAAATGAACAATAGGTTGACCTTCTTTTAACTCAGCGAGGTTTCGGATCAGCGCATCTTGCCCTTGCTCGTATTTATGTTTGCGGCGGCGTTTTTGGGAGATTTTAACACCTAACAGTTCTTGCTCGGTGATGATAGACAGCGATTTTTTATCCAGTAGTTTCACGCTGGTCGCAAGTGGAGTGACGACCACACCAACATCTGAGTCGCTAGAGACAAACTCTGCAATGCGTTTATAAGGCTTAAGCTTTAGTCCTGTCGGTTTTAATAAGGTAAGCAGTGACTCTCGTCGGCCCTCTGATTCAACACTGAATAACACCCGAGACTTTTGCTTTTTCTCAGCTGCGATGTAATCGAGGATTTTTTGATATGGATTAGCTTGTTTATGCTCAATGCGGACATCGTCGATTAATTCCGCTGCGACATTGTTATTGCCCGCTTTGGTTCCCAGCATTGCTTGACTAAGCTTTATTCGAGAGAAGCCGTTAAGGCCTTCAAACAAGGTCTCTATAGGCTGATATAGCTTGGCTGGTGAAAGTAGAGGGCGAAGAGGGTCAACCCGGCGACTTTCGTAGCGTTTAGATACGTCTTGCCAAAAGGTTTGCGCTGCAGATTCAATGTCGCCAAAAGGCATAAATACGGTATCTTCAGGCAAATAGTCAAACACCGTCGCTAACGAATCAAAAAAGAGCGGCAAATAGTACTCTATACCTGCTGGCCAGTTCCCCTTACTGACTTGCATATAGATACTGTCTTTTTCACTGCTTGCGCCGAACGCTTCACGGTAATTAATTCTAAAGCGTTCAATGTCTTCTGCATTGGTTGGGAATTCGTGCGCCGGTAATAAATCGATAGCATCAATCTCATCGTTTGAGCGTTGGCTTTCGATATCAAAATGACGAATGGAGTCTAACTCATCATCAAAGAAATCTAATCTAAAGGGGAGTGGGCTACCCATGGGGTATAAATCAATAATAGAGCCTCGAACAGCAAACTCACCGTGCTCCATTACCTGTTGAACATGACGATAACCCGCTTGAGTTAAGGTATCACGCAAGCTTTGTGCGTCGACTGTGTCACCTTTTGTTACCTGAAGACTCATGCCGTGGATGAAGCTTGGTGGTGCGGTACGTAGCATGAGGGTTGAAACAGGAATGATGAGTACGGATTGCTTTTCCTGTTTGAGTGTATTTAGCGTCGCAAGACGCTGAGAAATAATGTCTTGATGTGGTGAAAAGTGATCATAGGGTAATGTTTCCCAGTCAGGAAACATCATGACTGGGGTATCTTTTAAAAGATACCCCAGTTCATGTTCAAGGCGAAGTGCAGAAGGTGTATCGGGGGTGACGAGTACAACTAAGTTGTCATGCTGTTGGATGTGCTCACTCAAACACAGTGATAAGCTACTGCCAACTAAATTACCCCACGAAATTTTATCCTTGTTTGATTTTACCCAAGGTAAATTGTTCCATTGCACATTCGCCATTGATTACTCCTATTTATTAATCGCGATAAATTTTGCAAAGATCCTGATAGTGATCGATTCGTCTGTCTCTTAAATACGGCCAGATGCGACGAACAGATTCACTGCGTGCAAGATCAACATCAACAACAGAGATTTCCTCAGCTTCTTCAGATGCATGCAATAACATTTCGCCTTGTGGACCGGTAACAAAAGAATTGCCCCAGAATTGAATACCTTCACTTTGACCTGAAGGGTCTGATTCATGGCCAACACGGTTAACGCTGATCACAGGTACTCCGTTCGACACTGCATGTGCACGCTGTGCAATTATCCAAGCATCTCGTTGACGAATTTGCTCTGCTTTGTCATCGCGAGGATCCCAGCCGATTGCCGTTGGGTAGATTAAAAACTCAGCGCCCGCCATTGCCATCAGACGCGCACCTTCTGGGAACCATTGATCCCAACACACCAGTACGCCTAATTTGCCTACAGAAGTCTGAATCGGAGTAAAGCCCATGTCGCCAGGAGTGAAGTAAAACTTTTCATAAAAACCTGGGTCATCAGGAATATGCATTTTACGGTATTTGCCAGCAATCGTACCGTCAGACTCAAGTACAACTGCAGTGTTGTGATAAAGCCCTGTTGCACGCTTTTCAAATAACGACGCAACGATGACAACATTCAGCTCTTTTGCAAGTGCGCCTAGTGAGTCTGTGCTTGGGCCTGGAATGGTTTCCGCTAAGTCGAAGAGATCGGTGTCTTCAGTCTGGCAAAAATACAAGCTGCGGTGCAATTCTTGTAAAACGATAAGCTTAGCACCCTGACTTGCCGCTTTTCGGATACCGTCACAGGTTTTCGCAAAGTTGTTTACGAGATCTGTAGAGTTGCTATGTTGAACAATACCAACTTTGATGTTTTTTTCAGTCATGGTACTTACCTTAAAAAACCTTTTGGTAACTGCATCGTAATACAGTGCAGGCTACCGAATTGATGGATGATTGGTAGGCAGTTAACGCCAATTACCGTTCTTTCTGGGTGGGCAAGAGAGACTTTGTCCAGTGCTTCTTGATCTTTGTCGTCGCCATAGATAGGTACTAACACCGTTTTATTCAAGATCAGATAGTTTGCATAGGTTGCAGGTAATCTCTCACCCTCGTTATCAAATTTAGCGCTAGGCCAAGGTAAACTAATCAAACGGTATGGATCGCCATTTGGGGTGCGGAATGTGCGTAGCTGCTGTTCCATTTTATTGAGAGCATCATAGTGCTCGTCTGATTTGTCGTCGCACTTTACATATACCAAGGTGTTATCCGGTGCAAAACGCACTAACGTGTCGATATGACTATCCGTATCATCACCGGCTAAGTATCCATGATCTACCCACAGGAATGACTCAGCACCCAACTCTTTTTGCAACAATAGTTCTAATTCGGTTTTACTTAGATGTGGATTGCGATTTGGGTTCAACAGACACTCTGAAGTAGTCAATAGGACATTGGACTCGTTGATCTCAATACCGCCGCCTTCAAGTACCACGTCAACTTTTTCAAAGGTACAGTTTGGGTTGAGGACCTGTTTGGCTAGCTGCTGATTGATCTTATTGTCTAAATCCGCAGCAAACTTGTTACCCCAACCCGTAAAGGTGAAATCTTTAATACATAGATTTCCTGTACTTGTTTGCGTCGTAAGTGGACCGTGGTCACGGGCCCAGGTGTCATCGCAAGGCGTCACAACAAAGTGACACTTGGTTAAGCTAACCTCAGCTGCGCCGAGTAGGTTTTCGATATGCTGTTTTAACGCATCATTATGCGCCACGATAACGACTTCTTGAACTTGGGTAATATGTTGGCAAAGTGCAACGTACACAGGTTCAACGTCACTGAGAATGTCGCTCCAATCGGTATCAGAATGCGGCCAAGTAAGCATGATAGCGTCTTGTGGTGCCCATTCTGGGAGTAAAGTAAAACTCATTAAATCATCACCATATAATAATAAGCCTATAGTTTATCATTAACCTCAGGTGTGTCAGTAAGTTTTGTGAAGATAATTGAGCATTTAAAGAAGGCACTTAATGCGTTAAATGCCTTATTGGTCTTTTTGCTGCTTTAGCTTAAGTTGTCTGGTCTGGGCGTGTAAGCTCGCCCGTACGAGCAACTCTTGATCCGCTTCTCTAATAGCGGTAAAGGCGAGGGTGAATTTACCATCTTGCTTGGCAATGACTTGTGAGTAGCAAAAGATAGCACTGGCTTCATTGCGCAAAAATATTTTAGTTCGTAACGATTGTCCGACTTCATAATCTGCTTCTAACGTTGCGGTCAGGCCGCCGCCGCCGTAGCTGTCACAAGATAGATGGTTGTCGTCAGGCTCTTCGGTTGCGAGAATATGGCTGATAATTAAATCAATCTTACGTGATTGCGCCTGCAAATAAGCTGCTAACTCATTGGCAATATCACCCAGATTACGAAGTGGTCGCAGGGCATTAAGATCTAACTCATTAATTTCGTTCGCGAGTTTAAATAGCGGCGGAATTGCAGCTTCTAATTGATATTCGTTTTCTGGAACCATATTGTCATCAACCGGGTAGAGGTTGATCTGAACCTGTTCAGCTATCTGAAAATACTGTTCAAATAATTCCTGCAAATTCGCTTTCATGTTTTATCTCTTGGCATCGCGCCGCTTTACAACTGTCTCTATAGTAACGGTTTAGTTTACCGATAATCAAACTTTGAATTGCTCAAGTAGTTGTTCTTGGGTTGTTATCTTTTCTACTTGAGACTGCATGGTGGCATCTACGCTCTTAGCTTCGCTATACACCGATTCGGAAATACCACGAATTGATGAGCTACTGCTATTCACGTTATTTACAATATCATTTTGCTCATTCAGCATATCAGCAATGCGGGAATTCAAATCGACAATATGGCGAATGGCACTACGCATATCTTCAAGCGCGGCTCGAGTTTGGTCTGCCTTTTCAACCGTTTTATCGACATAATGTTGGCTTTGCTTCATTACAGTAACCGCGCTTTCTGAACCTGACTGTAGTTGACTTATCATTCCACGGATTTCAGTTGTGGCTTCTTGTGTTCTTTGTGCAAGCGATCTCACTTCGTCAGCAACGACGGCAAAGCCGCGGCCAGACTCACCGGCCCTTGCGGCTTCAATGGCAGCATTGAGCGCTAGGAGATTGGTTTGCTCAGCGATGCTGTTGATAACCGATAATATTTGCTCAATAGCTGTAGACGAGCTTTCTAACTCCGTAACTACGGTCATTGCCGAACTGATTTGATTAGATAGCTCTTGAATTGTCTCCGTTGTTTCTGCAACGATTTTTTCTCCTTGGCGAGCAACTTGATCGGTGGTTTTAATTGCTTCAGCGGCTTCATGGGCAGATTGTGTTACTTGATGTTCAGTTGTAGACATGTGTGTTGTTGCTTCATCAAGGACTTTGATACTCGCTAATTGCTCTTGAATGGAAAGTTTGGCTTTATTTGCAACTTTAGATGTTTGTTGAGCATCGTTTAAAACTTCATGGCCTAAACCCTGAATATTCGCTATTAGAGACTGTAAGCTACTGGTAAAGGCATTAAAATTTTGCGCCAGTGCTGCAAATTCGGGTTCATGCTCGGTATTTAATCGTACGGTTAAGTCCGCATTACCGCGTGCGATAGCAGCCATGGCGGTGTTGATTTCATCAAGCGGCTTTAATAATAAGCTAATTACAAAAGAAAGTAGTACAGTCGCGAGTGCCACAGAAATAAAGGCAAATATGGCTGCATCTCTTTGCAGTCGTGAAAGTGCAGCAAAAACGGTGTCTTCATCCAGCATCACCCCTAAATACCAATCTAAGCCTTCGACCTCTTTAAACTGTACTAATTTGTCTTCGCCATTTACTTCAACGTATTGGATATTTTCTGAGATACTTATGTCACCGAGAAATGTACGAGAAGACTTACCATTTAGTTTTACATCAGGGTGTGAGATAGTCGACCCGTCTTTACTCACCATAAAGGCAAAACCTGCGTCGAGCAGGTTGAACGAGTTAATCATTTCGCCGAGTTTTGCCAAACTAACGTCGTAAAAAATCGCGCCGTTGAATTGGCCTTGTTTAAACACTGGTGCACCGATTGATACCACAATTTCGTTACTTACTGCGTCAGCGTAAGGCGCTGTGATAATGAGCTTTCGTGCAGTTTTTGCGTCGGTATACCAAGGTCGCTTTCTCGGGTCCCAGTTTGCACCAGGGTTCCAATTTGGATCGCTAGCGACATATTTTCCTGTTTGCTCTTCACCATAACCTATCAGTAGGAAAGAGGTTGTGAGCTGTGGCTGCGAGAGGATAGGAAAGGCTGCGTCTAGGGTGTCAGTGGAAGCCACGAGATTGGTAGCAAGCGCGGCGAGATCGGTTGCTCCTTTCATTTGCGCAGTGACAGTGTTACCAATTCCTTGAATTATTTCATTCACACTTTGTTCGGCTTGTGCTTTGATTGCTGATTGCACGGAAATGTATTGAATAACAGATAAGATCAGTAATGCTGCAAGCAGCACAAGCGCAGAGACGGATACGACTTTGTGTTTAAACTTCACGGCCACACTCCAATAAGTTTGATACATTAAACTTATGACATTTAATAAGAAAATGCCAAATCTTCTGCGTTGATTTGAAGGTATTTCAAATTATTGCGTTTATATTAATTATTTATTCATGGTGCAATTCCTATTCTCTAAAACTTAGAAGAGGAGAAAACATCATGTATAAACCAGCTTTAACAGCAATTGCCTCGGCAATGATACTCGCTGCATGCGGTGGCGGTTCAGGTTCTGACTCAAACGACAACAACACCACGCAACCAACCCAAAAAACCACCGTAAGTGTTGGTGTGTCAGATGCTGCTGTGAATAATCTTGCAGAGGTAAACCTTGTTATTCAACGGCTGACATTTAGAGCATCTGGAAAAGAAGATGTCACATTTGATACCTTGGATGCACAGGGTAATCCAATGAAAATCAATCTGCTTGAATATACGGGTGATGATATCTATTTGGTTGTAAATGACCAAGAGATCGATGCTGGTGATTATGAGTGGATCAGAGCCGATGTTGTAAACGGTAGTGCGGGGTCTAATTTTGATTTAACCTCTAGCGTGCGTTTTTTAGATGGTAGTCAAGCACCATTAGCCGTAACCCGTAAAGGCAACGATGGTGTAGGTGAAATCCAACTCAATAACTTCTCGTTAAATGAAGGTGAGAACCAAATCGTATTGGAGTTTGACTTAAATAAGGCGCTGTTGAAGCGCGGAAATGATGACACTGTTTATCTAAAACCAACAGCTGTCCGTTTGGAAAATCTGTTAACCAGTTTCGAGATTGAGGGCATGGTTAGCGAGTCTGTGAAAAATGCATGTATAGCAGATAATGCGGACCTAGCTCCTCTAGTCGGAGAGTACAAACACGTTGTTTATCTTTATAAAGCGGATGTTGCAGTGCCTGGCGACATCAGTGATGAAGGTTCAGCGCCAGTAGCAACCGCAAACTTAGATGCCGAGAGTGAATATGAGATAGCATTTATTGGTTCTGGAGATTACAAAGTAGGGTATTCGTGCTTAGGTCATTTAGATGATGCCGAAACGATAGATGCAGATTTTAGTTTGTATCAAACAAAAGACGTTACGTTAACGCAAGATACAGAAGTGAATTTCGAGACGAACTAATATCAACTAGTCTTTTAGGCGAATTGGTATAACAGCAAAACAAAAAGGGCTTCAATTGAAGCCCTTTTTACTATTTAAATTCAAAATTAAGCATTTTCTAGTGCAGCGCGCGGGTCAACATATTCCATGTTGAAGCCTTCTGCCACTTCTTTACACGTTACTTGACCTTTCAGAACGTTTAAGCCGTCCATGAAGTGTTTGTCATTTAGTAGCGCTTGTTTGTAGCCTAAGTTTGCAAGCTTGATGATGTACGGAAGCGTTGCATTGTTAAGTGCAAACGTTGAAGTACGAGGTACAGCACCTGGCATGTTAGCTACACAGTAGTGAACTACGTCATCAACAATGTATGTTGGCTCTGCGTGTGTAGTCGCCTTAGAAGTAGCAATACAGCCACCTTGGTCGATTGCAACGTCAACGATAGCAGCACCAGGCTTCATTGCTTTGATGTGTTCTGCAGTTACAAGCTTAGGAGCCGCTGCACCAGGAATTAGTACGCCGCCGATCACAAGATCTGCTTCTAGTACGTGCTTTTCAAGTGCGTCAGCCGTTGAGTAGATAACTTTAGCTTGGCTACCAAACTGTGCATTCAAAGAACGTAATACATCAATGCTACGGTCAAGAATAGTAACGTCTGCGCCTAGACCTACAGCCATTTGCGCTGCGTTACGTCCAACCATACCACCACCGATCACAACGACTTTAGCTGGTTCAACACCAGGTACACCACCTAACAGCATACCACGGCCTTCACGTGACTTTTCAAGCGCTTGAGCACCTGCCTGAATTGACATACGACCAGCAACTTCTGACATTGGCGCTAGCAGTGGAAGACCACCACGCGCATCAGTTACCGTTTCGTATGCGATACAGATAGCACCGCTCTTGATTAGATCTTCTGTTTGTGGAAGGTCTGGTGCTAAGTGAAGGTAAGTAAATAGGATTTGATCTTCACGTAGCATTGCGCGCTCAACAGCTTGAGGCTCTTTTACTTTAACAATCATATCAGCAGTAGCAAAAACTTCTGCCGCTGTGTCTAAAACTTTAGCACCAACTTGAACATAATCTTCGTCAGTAAAACCAATGCCGATACCAGCATTTGTTTCAACAACGACTTCGTGACCGTGATTGATTAGTTCACGAACGCTCGCAGGAACCATACCAACGCGGTATTCGTGGTTTTTTATCTCTTTAGGTACACCAATAATCATAATATTCGCCTCAAAATAAGAACGGGGTAAAATTTTTGACTATTATATTTACCTATAGCCAGTGTGTCTCACTGTTTTAATATTTCAGTGTAGTGATATACTCTAAATTAATGAATCATTCAGGATAAAAAACTACACTATGTATCAACAACTAGACAGAATCGACAGAAAGATTTTAGTCGAACTTCAGAAAGATGGCAGAATTTCGAACGTAGAATTAGCCAAACGCATAGGATTGAGCGCTACGCCTTGCTTGGAGCGCGTTAAAAAGCTGGAGCGAGAAGGATTTATTCGAGGTTATAAAGCCGTAGTCGATCCTGCTAAGCTTGGACAGGGACTTTTAGTGTTTGTTGAAGTTACAGTGAATAAAAACTCGCCTGATGTGTTCGATAGATTTAATCAAGCAGTAAAGCAGCATGATGAAATTATTGAATGTCACCTTGTGTCCGGTAGTTTCGACTATTTATTGAAAACACGAGTGACCGACATGTCAGAATATCGCGGAGTTTTAGGAGAAATTTTACTTAAACTGCCAAATATCAGTGAAAGTCGAACTTTTGTGGTCATGGAAGAAGTAAAAGGAGAAGAAGGAGAAGTAATAAAACCTTGTGCACCTTGAGGTATTTCTTGGTAAGGTGTAAGTATATACAGCAATACTAACGCAAATCACTAATTTGCTGACGTTTTGGGCTTTTATAGTCCGGAAAAGAAACAGAAAAAAGGTTTAATTACAATGCGCTTAAATGGTGTGCAACGCCTCTTAGAGACAGGTTTGATTGTAAGCACGGCTGCAGCAATATTTATGTTGTGTGCGTTGATAAGTTTCGACCCAGCCGATCCAGCTTGGACTCAATCCGGTGAGTACGTAAAAGTAAACAATATAACGGGTGCTGCCGGAGCTTGGCTGGCAGACATTATGCTGCTGAGTTTCGGTTGGCTGGCGTTCTTGATCCCAGCAGCGCTGCAGTTTCTTGGTTATCTACTGTTTAAAAAACCGCATAAGCTACTGCAACTCGATTACACCACGTTAGGTTTACGCCTTATTGGCGCGACGCTGTTTATTACCTCTGCAAGTGCAATTAGCAGCATCAATTTCGATGATATCTATAATTTCTCATCTGGTGGGGTAGTAGGGGATGTGGTTGCTGGTGCAATGATGCCGGCCTTTAACTTTACCGGTACTTCTATATTGCTACTGTGCTTTTTCTTTGCCGGAATGACACTACTTACCGGTGTGTCTTGGGTTGAATTCGTTGATTATTTAGGTGAAAAGGTACTCGCCGGCTTTAGATGGTTACGCGATAGGTTGACAGCAGAGCGCAATATAGAGCAAACGCAGTCAGTTTCACAGAAACCGGAGGGTGCTGGCACCAAAACGGATAGAGTAGAGAGTGAGACACCAATAATAGCTAGCGAGCGAAAAGATGATCTCGAGCAGGTTTACCAGCAACAAACCGATACTGAAATTAATATAGATTTCGATGCTGAAGAAGAACCCAGTGGACTTGGCAAATTAAAAGATAAATTGTTCCGCAAAACGAGCACTGAACCTGCACCTCAATCCACGTCTGCACCGCACTCTGATCTACAAGAGAAGAAAGAGCCGTCGGTATTTGATGAGCTAGATGATATTCTAGAGCAAGAAATCAACTTTTCAGCGATAGAGGATGAGCCACTGGATACTGTCGCGGCATTAAATGCCTTGGATGAAGCACCAGTGCATGAAACCAAAGTGGTTTCTCCGGCAAGGCCTCTTAAGCCTAAAGTACCTGAAAAGGCGGCCAATGGTTATCAGCCTCCACCAAGCGCAAAAGAGCAATTTGAAGCGCTTCTAGAGGCTCAGCCACCTGCGGATCCATTGCCTTCATTAGACTTGTTGGATAGACCTGACAAGGCTAAAAACCCAATTTCGCAAGAAGAGTTAGATCAGGTTTCGCGGTTGGTTGAAACTAAACTATTAGACTTCAATGTACAGGCGCAGGTAGTTGGTGTGTATCCAGGCCCTGTCGTTACGCGTTTTGAGTTAGATCTCGCGCCGGGCATTAAAGTTGCTAAGATCACAGGTTTAGCAAAAGACTTAGCGCGTTCATTATCTGCAGTCAGTGTGCGTGTAGTTGAGGTTATCCCAGGCAAGACGTATGTGGGTTTAGAGCTACCTAACAAACACCGTGAAATCGTGCGTTTGTCTGAAGTGATAGGCGCCCCTAAGTTTGAACAAAATCCATCTCCTTTGACTATGGTGCTTGGTAAAGATATCGCAGGCCAACCGGTCGTTGCTGATTTAGGCAAAATGCCGCATTTGCTGGTGGCCGGTACCACTGGTTCTGGTAAGTCAGTGGGCGTTAATGTCATGATCTTAAGCTTGTTATATAAGTCGCCGCCAGAAGATGTGCGAATGATCATGATAGATCCGAAAATGCTTGAGCTTTCAGTTTACGAAGGTATCCCACATTTATTATGCGAAGTGGTTACCGATATGAAAGAGGCAGCAAACGCGCTACGCTGGTGTGTGGGGGAAATGGAACGCCGTTATAAGCTGATGTCGGCACTCGGTGTTCGTAACCTCAAAGGTTACAATCAAAAGATTAAAGACGCTAAAGAAGCGGGTCATCCAATTTTAGATCCACTCTTTAAAGATACAGACGGTATGGCTGATGAACCACAAGAGCTAGATAAATTACCGAGTATCGTGGTCGTTATAGACGAATTTGCCGACATGATGATGATTGTTGGTAAAAAAGTAGAAGAGTTAATTGCACGTATTGCACAAAAGGCGCGAGCGGCAGGCATACATTTAGTGCTGGCAACACAGCGTCCATCAGTAGATGTTATTACGGGTTTGATCAAAGCGAATATACCAACGCGAATGGCGTTCCAAGTATCAAGTAAGATTGATTCACGTACAATCTTAGACCAACAAGGTGCGGAGAATCTGTTGGGTATGGGTGACATGCTCTATTTGCCGCCAGGAACGAGTGTTCCGGTTCGTGTACATGGCGCGTTTGTTGACGATCATGAAGTACATGCGGTAGTGAGTGACTGGAAAGCAAGAGGCAAACCAAACTACGTAGAAGAAATTCTATGCGGTGAAGCGACTGAGGATATTTTACTACCAGGCGAAGCACCGGAAGGTGGGGATGAAGAGTCTGACCCACTTTATGATGAAGCCGTTGGGTTTGTTATTGAAACAGGCAAAGTGTCTGTTTCGAGTGTACAACGTAAGTTAAGGGTTGGTTATAACCGTGCCGCTCGATTAGTTGAGCAAATGGAAATGTCTGGAGTGGTAAGTGCTCCTGGTCATAATGGTGCACGAGATGTATTGGTAAAAGGTGGAGCCAATTAATGAAAAAATTTAAGCAAATTGCGTTGCTAACGGTATTATCAAACCTCTTTATTCAGCCTGTGTGGGCTGATGAGGCAGCGATGCAAAGTCTAAAAGGAAGACTGGCTGAATTAACCAGTTTTCAAGGTAAGTTTGAGCAAATCGTTAAAGATCAAGAAGGCAATGAGTTGCAAACCGGCGAGGGGGCGATAACCTTAGCGCAGCCACTAAAAATCCGCTGGCAACAAGAGATGCCGGATGACACTTTATTTGTATCAAGCGGAGCAACAACCTATTACTACGATACGTTTGCTGAGCAAGTGACCATCCTAGATACGACTAAACTTATTGATACTACGCCATTTGTGCTACTTACGACCCAAGAGGACAGTCAATGGTTGAAGTACAACGTAGCTCTTAACGGTCAAGAATATCTGATCACGCCAAAAAACAAAGTAGACTCGCAGGTAGAGCAATTAACACTGCGTTTTGATGATAAAAACGACGGCTTAGCATTATTGAAAGTGAACGATATTTCAGGTCAAGTCTCTACGTTTAGCTTTAAAGAAAGCAAAGTCAATGTACCAGTAAAAGAGAGTTTGTTTGAGTTTACAATTCCACAAGGAGTGGTCGTAGACGACCAAAGAGGCAGTGACTAGTTTAGGGTTTGATTTTACACCAGATGTACGACCGTTGGCCGCAAGAATGCGGCCAACCTCGTTAGAGCATTATGTCGGGCAGAGTCATATTTTGTCCAAAGGCTCTGTACTTTATCGTGCGATTGAATCTGGGCGCTGTCATAGCCTAATCCTTTGGGGGCCACCCGGAGTGGGTAAAACCACCCTTGCTGAGATCATTGCCAACTATGCGGATGCAGAGCTTATCAAACTTTCTGCCGTTAGCGCGGGAATTAAAGAGGTTCGTGAAGCGGTCGTCGATGCTAAAAACCGATTAGCTCAATTTGGTAGACGTACGCTGTTATTTGTTGATGAAGTACATCGCTTTAACAAATCCCAGCAAGACGGATTTTTACCTCACATTGAAGATGGCACCTTTATTTTTATTGGCGCGACCACTGAAAACCCTTCTTTTGCACTGAATAACGCGATCTTGTCTCGCGCGCGTGTCTATACCTTACAATCGCTTGTAGAGGATGAATTAGGTCAAGTACTCAAAGATGCGTTGTCCCGCGATGAACAGCTGTCGAAATTAGCGATCACCATTGATGACAGCGCGCTTGAACTCATCGCCAAAGCAGCTTCGGGAGATGCGAGAAAGGCACTTAATTTGCTGGAGCAGGCGGTTGACTTAAGTTTTGAGCCAAATTCAAACACTCATTTGGTGAATGAACTTGTACTAAAACAAGTATTGCCCAGCCAATTATCAAGTTATGACAATAAGGGCGACTTATACTATGACCTAATCTCAGCGTTTCATAAATCAGTTCGTGGCAGCGCACCAGATGCGGCACTTTATTGGTATTGCAGAATATTAGCAGGCGGAGGCGATCCGCTCTATGTTGCAAGGCGATTGCTGGCGATCGCCACTGAAGATATCGGCAACGCAGACCCAAGAGCGATGCAAGTTGCGTTAAATGCTTGGGATATATTTCATCGGGTAGGGCCAAGTGAAGGAGAGCGTGCGATAGCACAGGCAACGCTTTATCTTGCGAGTGCGCCAAAAAGTAATGCGGTCTACATGGCGTTCAATCAAGCTAAACGCGATGCTTCAAGTGATCCGAATTACCCCGTACCTGAACATCTCAGAAATGCACCGACAAAACTAATGAAAGAGCTCGGTTTTGGCGAAGAATACCGTTACGCACATAATGAGCCTGGCGCGTTTGCTGCTGGAGAAAATTACTTCCCAGAAGCCATTCAAGAGCGACAATATTATCATCCGACAGATAGGGGACTTGAGAAACAAATCGCTGACAAGCTTAACTATCTACAGACGCAAAATGCACAAAGTAGCACCAAGAGGTATAAGTAGCGATGCTAATAAATTATCTCACAATTGCGCTAGGTGGAGCGTTTGGTGCAATGTTACGCTTTTTTATCAGCGATATGTCGATAAAACTCTTAGGTAAGGGATTCCCTTTTGGGACGTTGATCGTTAATATTCTTGGTTCATTATTGATGGGTGTGCTTTACGGTTTAATTGAAAAAGAAGTTATTTCAGTTTCTCCATCTAAAACGTTGATAGGTATTGGCTTTTTAGGTGCACTGACTACTTTTTCTACATTCTCAATGGATTCCTTGTTGTTACTTCAACAGGGGCAATATGTGAAAATGGCGTTTAACGTCACATTAAACGTGGTGGCGTGTATCTTTATGGCCTGGGTTGGTCTCTGCCTCATCATGCAAAAAGGTTAAAAAAACAATGTTAGATTCTAAATACTTTCGTCAAGACATCGAGGAAGCCGCTGCGCGTCTGAAAAAGCGTGGTTTTGAACTCGATGTTGCTAAGATCACCGAATTAGAAGAAAAGCGCAAAGCGCTACAAACCAAAACTCAGGAATTACAGAGTGAGCGTAACAGTTCCTCCAAAGCGATTGGTCAAGCTAAAGCGAAAGGGGAAGACGTTCAACCTTTACTAGATGCTGTTGCAAACTTGGGCGACCAATTAAGTGCAGCGAAAGAAGAGCAGGATAAAATTCTTGCTGAACTTAATGACTACGCAATGTCGTTGCCAAACCTCCCTGCTGAAGAGGTACCTGCAGGTGCCGATGAGTCTGAGAATGTTGAAATAAGCACTTGGGGTGAGCCAAAGCAGTTTGATTTTGAAGTTAAAGATCATGTTGACCTTGGCGAAGCGCTTGATAAGGGTCTCGATTTCGAAACTGGTGTTAAGCTAAGTGGTTCTCGCTTTACAGTGATGCGCGGTGGCGTAGCACGTATGCATAGAGCACTTGTACAACTGATGCTGAATACGCACACTGAGCAAAATGGTTATACCGAAATGTATGTACCATATCTTGTGAATAAAGCGAGCTTGTTTGGCACGGGTCAGCTTCCTAAGTTTGCAGAAGATTTGTTCCATACAGAAGCATTATCTGAAGACCAAGATGGCTTTAGCCTAATTCCGACGGCAGAAGTACCGTTAACTAACTGCGCTCGTGATGTTATTTACGACGAAAAAGAGCTGCCGATTAAGATGACGGCGCACACGCCTTGTTTTAGAAGCGAAGCAGGTAGTTATGGGCGTGATACGCGCGGACTTATTCGTCAACACCAGTTTGATAAGGTTGAACTTGTCCAGCTTGTAAAACCTGAAGATTCTATGGCAGCGCTTGAAGAGTTAACAGGCCATGCTGAGCAAATTTTACAAGCACTTGGCTTACCTTACAGAAAAGTGGTGCTTTGTACAGGAGACATGGGTTTCGGTGCGACGAAAACGTATGATTTAGAAGTTTGGTTACCAGCGCAAAATACCTACAGAGAAATCTCTTCTTGTTCAAACATGTGGGATTTCCAAGCGCGCCGTATGCAAGCGCGTTTCCGCCGTAGTGGTGAGAAGAAGCCAGAACTACTTCATACTCTTAATGGTTCTGGTTTAGCGGTGGGTCGTACTCTAGTTGCGATTTTAGAAAACTACCAACAGGCAGATGGGTCAATTATTGTGCCTGATGCACTAAAACCATATATGGGTGGTGTAGAGGTGATTAAAGCAAGCTAAGATAGTACTGCTTAATTGAGCTTTGCTCGATTTAAAAACTCAAGTTATTGAAAAGAGGTTGGATTCGTCCAGCCTCTTTTTATTACTAAATTATGAATGTTTTTTTACAGCAAAATATAGAAAAATAATATCATAAACCTATTCAACATGCCTTAAATACCTCACTTTCCATTAAAAAGTAAATTAATTATGCTTTTTGTGCCTAACTGTACAAGAATTACATTTCTGATCATTGCATGACTCGCTGAGATGTGATTTATTGAAGGTATGGGTTTGGCCAAATCTCATCGGTAAGTAGCACATCTGTATGAAATACGATGTCGCTCGTGTTTAACTTTTCTCAATAAAATCTTTAATTTAAATTGTTAGTACGAATTGTCATTATATCGCAAGTCACGATCTTCGTTTTGAATGACGTTCGCTTAAGTTTGAACTACACAGTATTAGAAACGCTAATGCTGATCGAGAAAAAGGTGAGGATATTACCTATGAAGAGACAGAAAAGAGACCGTTTAGAAAGAGCACATTCACAAGGATTTAAGGCAGGATTAGCCGGTCGGTCGAAAGAAAATTGTCCCTATCAACAAGTAGAACACAGATCAGAATGGTTAGGCGGATGGCGAGAAGCGATGGATAATCGCAACATCTTTAAAACCTGATACCGAATTTTAGGAGAGCAAAGCCCCAGATGGGGCTTTGTGTGTTTTTAAAGCTATAAAACGATAACAGCGAAAAAGTTAAAATGCGCTGGTATCTTGGAAAAGACCTACTTTCAAATCTTTTGCTTCATAGATCACGCGACCGTCAACTTCGACGATGCCATCTGCTAGACCCATAAATAGCTTACGCTTGATAACGCGCTTCATTTCAATGCGATAAGTCACTTTTTTAGCAGTTGGTAAGATTTGACCCGTAAACTTCACTTCGCCCACACCGAGTGCACGACCAAGACCAGGACCACCAGACCAACCAAGGAAGAAGCCAACCAATTGCCACATCGCATCCAAACCTAAACAACCAGGCATTACTGGATCACCTTTAAAGTGGCAGTCGAAGAACCACAGATCAGGATTGATATCGAGTTCAGCAATAATTTGACCTTTACCATGCTCACCACCGTCATCATTAATTTGAACGATGCGATCCATCATTAGCATGTTGTCGCTAGGCAGGCGGCAGTTGCCTTCACCAAACATTTCTCCGCGACCACATAAAATAAGTTCTTCTTTTGTATAGCTGTTCTTCGGTTCCATAAATCTTCTTCTTAGCTTGCAAATTGACGCTACTTTAGCGTACAGATGTACGCTAAACAACTCCGAACAGTTAAAAAGCGTACCGAGACTTGTAAATTTTGCGCTAAAGATATGTCTATTTGATTAAATTTCAAAAAATTGAAGAGATTAAATGCAAATCAGTTCCAATTAGGGGCGATTTATAATGTGAAAATCATTATAATCGGGGATGATTTTTTAGCAGGCTATTTTGGGTGATCTATGATCCTTTTTGTTGACTCTTTGACCGTAATTGATTTTTCGTACCTTTGCCCACGTCGTGGTGCGGTAGGTGAAAGTTGGATCACCGATATTGTGCTGCATGGTGAGTTAAACGAAGAGTCTATGGTGTTAGACTTTGCAAAAGTTAAAAAGCAAATCAAACGTATTATCGACGAAAAGCTGGACCACAAATTAGCGGTACCCAGCGCGCTTGCGTGTAATGCAAAACACAGTGAAGGCCGATTTGAATTTGATATGCAATTTGATGGAAATCACTTAGCCATGAATGCACCGGAAGAGGCGGTGTGTGTAGTGGAAGGGGATGAAATCAATGAAGTCAATGCCATTGCTTACCTTAAGTCTGTTATTATGCCGCATATGCCTGAAAACGTGAAAGATTTAGATATAACACTGCGTCCAGAGGCCGCAACAGGCTTCTATTATCACTACAGCCATGGCTTAAAGAAACACGATGGCAACTGTCAGCGTATTATTCATGGTCATCGTTCATTGATTGGTGTGAAGCTCAACGATATCAGCATGCCTAGATTACAAAAACAATGGGCGGATAAATGGCAAGATATTTATCTTGGCAGTGAAGAAGACTTGATTGATCCTAGTTTGCTTCAGTATGTAACCGCTCAAGATAAAGATTATGCGTTCGCGTATACCTCGTCGCAGGGATATTTTGAGTTGGCGATCAGCAAATCGCGTTGCGATATATTACCTTGCGATACAACAGTTGAATGTATTGCGGACTATCTTGCAGGCCAAATAAAGCTTGAAAATCCACATGATAAGGTTGAAGTAAGAGCATACGAAGGGGTTGGAAAAGGAGCAATTGCGTATGCTTAAACGTGCAATTGTCATATTGCTTGCGAGCACCACATTATTTGCTGAGGCGCTTGAATTAAAAGGTAACCTGACACAAGGTGGCTTGGTCGTCGGTAAGCTTGAAAATGCAACTGAGATAAAGCTAAACGAAACAGAATTAAAGCGCTCTAAAGATGGCTATTTCGTGTTTGGTTTTGGCCGTGATGCTGAACTTAACCACATCTTGAGTTGGCAGTCTGATGATGGTCAAAAGCATCGCCAAGCGATAGTGATCACGAAAAGAGATTACGATATAGACAAGATCACGGGAGTGGCGAAAAAGTATGTTTCGCCACCAGAGTCGGTGCTAAAGCGCATACGTGAAGAAGCACAAGCCGTGTCAAAAGCAAGACAAGGCAATTCGGATTTATTATTCTTTAAAGACCCCGTTTTCAGACCTGCGAAGGGCCGTATTTCAGGTGTTTATGGTAGCCAAAGATATTTTAATGGTGAGCCAAAACGACCACATTTTGGATTAGATATCGCAAACAAAACGGGTGAGCCGGTCTTAGCGCCGGTATCGGGTAAAGTGGTGTTTGCAAATCCAGATCTTTATTACAGTGGCGGCACTTTGATTATCGATCACGGTCACGGCATTACCTCTACGTATATCCATCTTAGTAAACTGGATGTTAAGGTTGGCGATACGGTAGAAACAGGCGATAAAATCGCTGAAATTGGCGCGACGGGCAGGGTAACTGGCCCGCATTTAGATTGGCGCTTTAATTGGTTCGGGGAGCGACTCGATCCAGCTCTACTTATGAAAGATACAATAGCGGATAAAGCAGTACAAAAATGACAGACGAACAAAGACAAGCCATTGTTGAGCAACGCATTAAAAGCTCAATCACACACGTAACAAAAACCGTATTCCCAGGCCGTACAAACCATCACAACACCTTATTTGGTGGTGACGCACTGGCTTGGATGGACGAAGTTGCCTTTATTGCTGCAACGCGTTTTTGTCGCAAACCTTTGGTAACGATTTCGTCAGACCGAGTCGATTTCAAAGAGGCAATTCCTGCTGGTACTTTTGCTGAATTAGTATCGAAAGTAGTGCATGTTGGTAATACCAGCTTAAAGGTTGATGTTGAAATCTATCTTGAAAGAATGCACAAAGATGATAAACACTTAGCAATTACAGGTAGTTTTACCTTTGTTGCCGTCGATGACAATCATAGGCCAACTCCTGTGGTTTGTGACAAAATGCTAAACGGCTTTGATAGCTAGTTTTTCGCTAAGATTTTATTTTTAAAATCTCTAAAGCAAATATAGGGCTTAGCCCTATATTTAATAGAATAAAAGGAACACATCGTACAAATATTTTTAAAATTGCTACTCGTCAAGAACGGCTAAAACCCATTTATGATAATTAATCGAGCCATTATTTGTTATTTCTAAGTTGAATCTCTTTCGTTCAGAGGACAAATGAGTCATTTTTTACTCATAATTTTTTGACAGTCAAAAAGCCAAAGACCATACTTTTTACCAATATAGTGAAATAGGAGTGGTGCTCATGGCAATTCCAGTAACCGTTGCAGACGATTCTATGATGTCGAGAAAGGCTGTGCTTAGGGCAATACCTGAAGACTGGGATGTCGAGGTCAGTGAGGCAAAAAATGGCAAAGAAGCATTGGTGATGGTTGAGCAGGGCAAAGCTGAGGTGTTATTTTTGGATCTCACTATGCCAGAAATGGATGGTTTTGAAGTTCTTACGCATCTACACGAGCACCATGCAAAAACCGTGGTAATCGTTATTTCCGCTGATATTCAGCCCGAAGCGAAGAAGTTGGTGGATAAACTCGGCGCATTTCGCTTTTTGCAAAAGCCACTACAAAAAGAAGAGTTACATAACACGCTACAAGAGCTAGGTTTATTATGAACATGCCACTCAGTGAAGAGCAAAGGGATGGCTTGCAAGAGCTAATGAATATATCCATGGGCCAGGCAGCGAACTCTTTAGCTCGATTAATTGAAACGAAAATTAGCTTATCTATCCCTGAAATTACTTCGGTAAGCCCAAATCAACTCAATGAGATCTGTAATACTGCACATGTTTACAGAACGAGGCAGTCATTTTTAGGGGAAATTAAAGGTGAAGTCATTAATCTATTGTCACCGCAAGGCTTACAAGAAATAGCCGAGCTTATGGACTACGATAGTCCACTCGATGACTCTGATCTCAATGAAGTCTTATTAGATTTGTCTAACATTTTGGCTGGTGCATGTTTAAACGGCTTTTCTAGTCAGTTAGAGCTTAAAACCTCATTGACTATGCCGACTATTTATAAACATCAACTATCCGACGACATTGCTGAGTGGAAAACCACATTAGTAATGAAAATTGCATTTATAATCGAGTCTATTGCTTTTGATTCGAGAGTGATTATTTGTTTAGATGAAAACTCCATTAAAACAGTGATCCAAAAACTTAATGCCATGCTTGGAATAGAGGACTGACTGTGTTTAGCGAATTGCAGCGTTACATTCCGGTTGGAATTTGTGTCCTAGACCAAGCACATACGGTGGTTTTTGCGAATGAATTTCTGAAAAACCGGCTACCGGATAACACTCCCAAAAATATTGAGGGCATGTCCATCGACGAGGTATTTCCTGAAGCTGCAAAAATCATTAAGCGGAAATTGAAGAGTGTTTTTGCTTTAAAAGCAGCAAGTTTTAGCTACTGGGAGCATCGTCCTCATGTGTTTGAGCTTAGCAGCAGCCGTCCTGTTACTGGCGATGAAACTTCAATGTATCAGAACATTCAATATGTGCCGATTTTTGAGCATTCTGAAGAAGTGAAAAAAGTATGCGTGATCATACAAGATGTGACGGAGCTGGCGAGCTATTATCAAGAGCAAAAACGTCTAACCGAAGCATTAGAGATAGAAAAGCAGGAGTTAAAAACACTCAACCTTAAGTTGGAAGCTGCACAAAACCAATTACTACAGTCTGAGAAAATGGCTGCAATTGGCCAACTTGCTGCTGGCGTGGCGCATGAAATCAACAATCCAATTGGTTTTGTGAATTCCAATATTCAAAGTCTAGAAGGTCAGGCTAGCGGACTGTTTGCGATGCTAGATTTTTATGAATCGAATTTTAGTACACTTGCCGACAGTGGTTTAGCACAGCAGGAGCAGCAGCTCCAAAATCAGCATAGTATCGACTTTTTAAAGGAGGACGTGCCTGAATTACTGCAAGAATGCTTAGAAGGGCTGGACCGAGTCTCTAAGATAGTTGAGAGTTTGAAATCCTTTTCTCATGTTGATAACCAGGAGTGGCAAGAGGCAGATCTCATTAAAGGGATTGAAAGTACGCTGAAAATAGCCAATAACTCAATTAAGTACCATGCGGTTATCAACAAAACTTACTCGCTTGATGATGAAGTGTTGCTATATTGTCAGCCGATGCAGATTAATCAGGTATTTTTAAATTTAATCATCAATGCTGCACAGTCGATAGAGTCAAGCGGTGCGGTAACTATCTCTATCGAAGATAAACAAAACGAGGTGATTATTGCCATCCAAGACACTGGCAAAGGGATCCCAGCTGAGGACATCAATAAAATTTTTAATCCATTTTTTACCACCAAACCTGTTGGTCAAGGTACTGGCCTTGGTCTGTCTCTATCATATAGCATCGTCGCCAAGCACAAGGGTCGCATTCAAGTTGACTCACAAGTTGGTGTAGGCACAACGTTTACGGTATCCTTTCCTAAGCTCAGCGAAGCAGATTTCTCCGACGAATTTACGGATAAGTAATCAATCAAACCCAGTTCATAATAAAATTAGCCTTCATTAGGTTAGCGTTTCTTTGCAATTCATGTACTTCCTTATTGTTTTTGTTCTGATTATCCAGTTTTCAATCAGTTGGCTTTAGTTTTCTGCCACAGGTTTCGTTGTCAAAAAATCCACTATAAATCCGTCACTGCGGTAATACTCAATACTACGAAATTGTTTATAACCACCTGTTTTTAAGATTATTTTTACCACTCAAAAATAGTTAACATAAATTATTGCTCAAATTTTGACAGATAAGAAATATGAGACTAAAGTAACATATAAGACAAATGAGACGGGGCGAAAAATGCAAGCGATCACAGAAAACACACAGTCATTGCAATATCTCACTTTTCAGTCAAGACAGGATTGCTACGCAATTGAGATCCTGTCAATAAAGGAGATCATTGAACTGGGCTCCGTGACAAAAGTCCCCTTGATGCCTGAGTTTATTAAAGGAGTGATTAATTTAAGAGGTTCAGTTGTACCCGTTATCGATCTGTCAGCTCGGCTTTGTGGAGAAGTAATAGAAGTTGGCAGACGAACCTGCATTATCATTTGTGAATTCTGTATTTCTGACAACCTCATTGAGATGGGTGTCATTGTTGATGGCGTTAATGAAGTCATAGAAGTTGACGCAAAAGATCTAACCAACTCACCTCAGTTTGGCGCGCAAATCAGAGCCGACTTCATCGCTTCCATGGTAAGACGCGGAGATGAGCTACTCATCGCGCTAGACCTTGAAAAAGTTCTCTCAGTTGAAGAGATGGCTGAGCTGATAGAGTTAAGCGAGCGTGGCAGTCACCTTGGGGAGTCAGCATAATGCAGATACTTCCAATTAATGAGCTAAAGACAATCTACAAGTACTACATTAGCGCTGCGGTGTTGCTAAGCCTAGTATTGTCTCTCACGCTATTACTCAGTGTTCGCGTTGATATCTTATCGTTATCTTCAGTGCTCATCACCAGTGCACTCTTAGCGGTAACGTTAAGGCAGCGTCACTTAACCGCAAAAGTCATTCTTGATTGCGAGGCATTTGCTAGTTATTCGAGTGAGATGCAAGAGCATTGCGAGGTAGAGCAGCACAATACAGAATCTGTTGCCGCGATTTTAGAAACCGTTATTAATCAGGTCTACAGTATTAAAACCTTGGGTAATGACTCGGTTTCAGGGCTCACCTTGCAGTTTTCAGAGCTAAGACAGGCACTAAATAACACGATCGAATCGGCACGAGGTTCTGTAGAAAACTTCGGTGATGATGAACACTGTTTTGCCAAACACAGTCAAGAAGAACTCAATGAAGTCCTGCACAGTTTGCGTGTGGCTCTTGGTTCAAAACTCGAGGTCGTCAATTCCAATCAAGCTGTAAGCCATGCCGCCAAGGAATTAACTGAGCAAACCAAATCTATTCAAAAAATATCAAAAGAGATCACGTTATTGTCACTCAACGCATCAATTGAAGCTGCAAGAGCGGGGGAAGCCGGCCGGGGGTTTGCCGTGGTAGCGGAAAGGGTGCGTGAGCTTTCGGATATTACCTCAGAAGCTGCAGAGCTTATTATTGAAAAGATGAACGGCTTAACCAATGCCGTTGCTGACAATACTGAAAAGCTCACCGAATCACAGGCACAAGACGTTACGCTTATGGATGACGCTGAATTACATATCCGAAAAGTGCTCAATGAGATGGCGACGGTCGCTAATGAGCTGACGCAATCGGTACATGGATTAGATGATACCGCAAGCAAGATAAAAGCGAACGTCGACGACGCGATAACCGATTTTCAATTTCAAGATAGAGTGAGCCAAAAGCTAGAGCACATTTGCAAAGGGCTTACTTCATTAGTCTCACTATACAGGACCGAAGGTGAGCTAGGCGAGGACGGGTTGGCTGCATTACAGCAAGAAATGTTCAACTCTTACACCATGAAAGAAGAAAGGGAATGTCATGTTTCAACCACTGAAAATACGTCTCAACACGACCATGTTGAAGACGAAGTAACATTTTTCTAGGAGGTCTTATGACTAAGAAAATTATGATAGTAGATGATTCAGCTTCAATTCGTCAGGTGGCAAAAATGACACTACTCGCTGAAGGTTATGAAGTCATTGATGCCTGTGATGGTCTCGACGCAATCAACAAACTAGATGACGGCAAAATCAACCTGATCATTAGTGATTTGAATATGCCAAACATGGACGGGCTGAGCTTGTTGAAGAAGGTGAAAGAAATGGGCCAATATCGCTTTACGCCTTTTTTGATGCTAACCACAGAATCGGGCTCGGATTTCGTGAGTCAAGGCAAGCAAGCGGGAGCAAAGGCTTGGATGATAAAGCCGTTTAAACCCGAAAAGCTGATTAATACCGTTTCACGTATTTTGGCGTAGGAGCATAAATATGAGCAACTTAACCATTGTGCTGCCAGAAGTATTGACCATTTATGAAGTGAGCAAAGTGGCAGCAAAATGGCAGCTCATGTTAAGCGATGACACGACGGCGGTTGCGATTGACCTTAGCGAGCTGCTGGAGGTGGACGCTGCAGGCTTTCAATTAGTTGTTGCACTCGCACAGTGTTGTACGGAAAAGCCGTTATCTGTGATAGGTGTCGATGAGCATCACTCACCTTGTGCCTTATGGCTACTCAATACCTTAGTTGCATCAAACTGCGCGCAAAGGAGGTAAGATGGTTGATTTATCCGAAATTCAAGCGGTCTTTATTGAAGAAGCCAAGGAGTTGGTACTTCAATTTGAAGAAAGTCTCTTGGCAATGGAGTCTATACTGCCAAATAGTGACGACGAGATCATAAACGAGGCGTTTCGTGCTGCACATACCATAAAAGGCTCAGCCGGTGTTGTTGGCTATGACCATATTGTCGATTTTACGCATTTTGTTGAAGCAACAATGGAGCTTCTTCGTGATCACGCGCTAAATCCCTGCGAAAAACTGATTTCGACTTTGCTCGAATGTAATGACCATATAAATGCGTTAATTAAGTGCTTAGAGTCAAACGAAGATTTTCCTCAGGCGTTGACCGATGCTGAAGCTGGGCTGCTAGAAAGTTTAAAGTCATATAGTGGTTTGCAAGACCAAGCCTCAAGTGAGCAAACCGTTGTCGAAAATCAAGAAGCAACGCAGAGCTTTCGAGTCTCAGCGCAGTTTTATAAGGCCTGCATGGTGGATGGTTTTGATCCGCTCTCGATTATTCGCTACATCGAAAGTAAAGGTAGTACCGTAGAAGTTGATTGGCTAATTGATGAGGTACCTGCGCTTAACGCGGTCACACCAGATGAACTAGAATTATGCCATTTTAGAATGCAGCTAGAGATACATCACTCTACGCGAGAAGATATTAATGAAGCATTTGAGTTTATTGCTGCAGAATCAAATATTGAGATAGCCCCAATTGAAGATGATAAGCCAACGCCAACACTTGTCAAAACTGATAAACAGCCCACCAAAAATAATAAAGTCAAACCAAAGAATCCCGAGCGAATGATGAAAATACCGGCGCAGAAGCTAGATGAATTAGTCAATGAACTTGGCGAGCTGGTTATCGTGTCTGCGGCACTTGAAGATCACACTAAAACAATACGTGACTCGGCCCTTACTGAAATTGTTGAGCATATTCAACAACTCGTTAGTGATGTGCAAAGCAGTACACTGCAACTCAGAATGGTACAGATAGGCGAAACGTTTAATCGTTTTAGCCGTGTGGTGCGCGACACCTCAAAGGAGTTAGAAAAACAAGTTTCTTTAGAAATTATGGGGGCTGAAACCGAACTTGATAAATCAATGGTTGAAAAGATAGTTGACCCTCTTACACATTTAGTTCGTAATGCCATTGATCATGGTATGGAGTCACCAGCACAACGAGCGGACAGTGGAAAGCCTGAATACGGTACTTTATCACTCAAAGCCTTTCATGATTCGGGCAGTATTGTAATAGAGATCAGTGACGATGGACGCGGGCTAGACAAAGAGAAAATTAAAGAAAAAGCAATTCAGCGTAATCTGATCTCACCTGATACTGAGCTTACCGACAAAGAAATTGCTAACTTAATCTTCGAACCAGGCTTTTCCACAGCCGAAAAAGTATCAAATATCTCGGGACGCGGTGTTGGCATGGATGTGGTGAGAAAAAACATTGAAGCGGTACGTGGAACGGTGAGTGTTGAATCTGTCGAGCACCAAGGTACGTGTTTCCAACTCAGGTTGCCGTTAACCATGGCCATTATCGATGGTTTTATGGTGAGTGTTGCTGATGCTAAGTTCGTCATTCCACTCGATATGGTTACAGAGTGTATTGAACTTCCGCTTGGCAATGGTGCAACTCGTCAAACCGATTACATTAATCTGCGCGGTACAGTGCTGCCATTTATTCATTTGAGTCGTATTTTCGACTTACCCACGAACCCTAAGATCAGACCAAGTATTGTCGTTGTGAAGTACGGTCAGTTGCGAGCAGGCATCGTCGTCGATCAGCTGTTAGGTGAGTTTCAAACGGTCATCAAACCACTCGGTGCGTTATTTGAAAAGATGTCGGGGATCAGTGGCTCAAGTATTTTAGGGTCAGGAGACATTGCGCTCATTCTTGATGTACCAAAGCTTATTCATGATTTTGCTCATGAACCTGAATCTAGAAAATTAGCTAACTCTTAATAAGGGGATACATAATGGGAATTTTACCAGCAATCTTTGACAAACAAGTTAATCAACTGTCGAAGGCAGTCGTAAACGCGATTGAACACTCAGATCTTACCCAAGTAAACCCCGCTTTATATGAAGGGGAAGCCAAAACACTTGCGACCAATGTATTAAGTTTGCTTAAAGGCAATGCAGAATTAGAGGCTATCGAGACTACAGGCACATTTGCTGCTCTCCTAGATGGTGCTGGTCGGATTGTTCATCAAAGCAATCAATTTACCCAGCTTATTGCAAATAACGCACAAAGTGATGGTGGATATATTACTGATATGCTGTCGTTGCACAATAACTTTTCCGAGCTGATTGATAAGACCACCAAAGTTAATATGCCAAGCGGATCTTATCAATTAGAAATCATGAAATTAGCACAGCCCATTGCCAACTGTAGTTTCGTGGCTAAATTAATCAGCCAATCGAGTTTGAGCGCTGGAAGTAATAGCGATTTTTATAAACAAGCCATGGATTACAGTACCGCTTGTATTATGCTGGCTGATGAAAATTACGATATTGTTTATATAAATCGCGCCATGCGAGACATGTTACTCAGGTTAGAAACTGCGATCCAAAGCACGTTACCTACCTTTTGCGTTGACAAACTGGTGGGAGGAAGTATCGACCAATTCCACCGTAATCCAAGCCACCAGCGCACTATGTTAGCGAGTTTAAACTCTACGCACGTTGCAAGACTCGGGTTTGGTGAGCACAGCTTGGAGCTCATGATCACCCCTGTATTTGATGAAAACAATAAGCGTATTTCTACTACGGTTGAGTGGAAAGACATAACTGATGAAAAGCGCAAAGAGCGCTTGTTAGAAGAAGAGTTTGGTGTTGCCTTCCAAGCGGTAGCTTGTGGGGAGTTTGACAGACGCATTGAAGCCAGTGAGTTAGAGGGATCGATAGGCAGAATTGCAGAGGCATATAATAAGTCGATGGAAGTGCTGGAATCGGTACTTGAGGACAATTTTGCCGTGCTCAACGCAGTGAGTGAAGGTAACTTATCATTAAAGCCCAAAGTACAAGCACAAGGGCTTTTAGGTGAGCTGGCGCAACGTACAGCCAATCTCACCGATGTGTTAGATACTTTAGCGACCGATATCGTCGAGTTGGTTTCGCAAGCGGTCAAAGGAAACATCCAAAATCGCGCAGACACCTCAAACTATGCCGGCGCATTTAAAACCATGACTGATGGTCTTAACGAGGTATTGGAAGCGACTGAAAAACCGATTCAAGAAATTGCTAACGTCATGGAGGGGTTAAAAGAAGGTCGCCTTGATGTTGAGATTGCAGGAAGCTATTCAGGTGTCTATGACGAGTTGAAGCAAAGCGTCAATAGTACAATCTCCAGTTTAAGTCGCATTATTTGTGATGTTCGTTCTAACTCTGAATCGCTAGCGCAGGCATCAACTGAAGTCTCCTCTACAGCACAGTCATTGGCACAGAGTGCAAGCGAACAAGCCTCGTCAGTTGAAGAGACATCAGCCTCGGTTGAACAAATGACGGCATCCATTGCACAAAATGCAGAAAACTCCAAAATCACCGACGGTATGGCATCGAAAGCTGCGGGTGAAGCACAAGAAGGCGGTAGCGCCGTGGAAGAGACCGTATCGGCCATGAAACAAATTGCCTCTAAGATAGGTATTGTTGATGACATTGCTTATCAAACGAATCTGTTGGCACTCAACGCTGCCATAGAAGCGGCTCGAGCAGGAGAGCATGGTAAAGGGTTTGCTGTGGTGGCTGCAGAAGTCAGAAAGCTTGCTGAGCGATCTCAATTTGCAGCGCAGGAAATATCTCAGTTGGCATCTGGCTCAGTGAGCAAAGCCGAGCGGGCAGGCAGTCTACTTGCTGAAATCGTACCTGCGATTGGTAAAACCTCTGATTTAGTACAAGAGATCTCCGCAGCGTCAGACGAACAAGCTGCGGGTGTCGGCCAAATCAACGACTCGATGAATCAAATCACCCAGCTAACGCAGCAAAATGCGTCATCGTCAGAAGAGCTAGCAGCCACCGCGGAAGAAATGTCCAGTCAAGCAGAGACGCTTACCCAGCTCGTCGCCTATTTTAAAATCGGAGATATTGAAAGCCAAAGCAAAATGCGAGTGTTAGAAGGCGGAAAACCGCAAACAGAAGCACAACCCGTCGCTGAGCGAAAAGAAGTTAGTGCTGGGCAAGCTCGCTCAAAAGAGCACTTTGAACAGTTCTAAGGAGGTGCCACATGATTGGGGACTTTATTAGCGATCAAGAATTTACCTGTATTGCTGACTTCTTCAAAGCCGAATCAGGAATACATCTTAGGGATCATAAAAAGAACTTAGTCTGTGGACGACTAAATCAAAGACTGAGGATTTTAGGATTAAGTAGCTATGGTGAGTACATTGAGTATCTAAAGATACCCAATAACAAAGGTGAGCGAAATATGTGCATCGACTTGCTGACTACCAATGAAACCTATTTCTTCAGAGAGCGTAAACACTTTGAAAAGCTAGCAGAGCTGTTTACCACGTACTACCAAAAGTCTGCACCAGATATTTGGTGTGCGGCTTGCTCTTCTGGCGAGGAAGCATACACCTTGGCCATGTGCACGCAGGAGCATTATGGTCACGGGAATTGGGTGGTGCGTGCCAGCGATATTTCTGAGCGGATGCTGGATTTAGCGAAAAAGGCAATTTACCCCTTACATCGTGCTAAAAACATTCCTGACGAATACCTAAGGAAATACTGTCTAAATGGCGTCGGAGAGAAGACCGGCTATATCATGGTGAATGATGAGCTCTATCATAAAGTTAATTTTTTCAAAAATAATCTACTTGTGCCTTATATCGGTGGTAAAGCTGACATAATATTCCTCCGTAATGCACTGATCTATTTTGAAAAAGATGAAAAGGTAAAAATCCTAGAAAATGTTTACAGGGCGATGCCGAAGCAAGGTTTTTTGTTTTTAGGACACTCCGAGAGCTTAAATGGCGTGTATGACAAATTTGAATCAATCGCCCCTGCGGTGTATGCAAAATGTTGATGCCAAGCAGAGACGTTGAATCAATATTTTTGCAGCCGGGTAGTTTGGCGATTGAGTCATTTCGTCCAGCAACGCTCAATACCTTGCTGGGGTCCTGTGTTTCATTTGTTTTAGTGTCTAAGCAGCACCAACTAGTTGTTGTGAGTCATATGCTATTGCCAACCACAGAAAAGCCGAATGATGATGAGCCCGCTAAATATGTCGATAAGACTTTTTCGTTGGTTCGCCAATATTTAAAGCGGTCTAGTATCCCTGAGAATTGTGTGGAGATTAAGCTTTTTGGTGGTGGAGAGATGTTCAAAACGTCTTGTCCAGAGACTGTCGGTATGCGAAACATCGAAATGAGTCATAAGCTGATTGACGATTATGGATTTAGGCTTGTCGCGCGTGATGTTGGTGGCCCTTATTATCGGAGAATTCAAGTGGATCTCAAGGATGGCGCTTGCAGGGTAGACCGTTTTCATGTTGCGTTATCGAGCAGGAGAGCAACCTGATGTCGAATAAAATTTCCGTCTATATTATCGATGACTCTGCTGTGGTAAGACAAACGGTCACTGCGATGTTGGAGTATTCGCCTGAAATCTGCGTAACTAAGGTGTTTAGCAACCCTGTCTTGGCGCAGCCTAGCGTGTTGGAAGAGCCGCCAGATGTTATTATTCTTGATATAGAAATGCCACAGATGGATGGTATTACCTTTTTACGCTGGCTTATGGCCAATAAACCCATCCCCGTGATCATTTGTTCATCGCTAACAACCACAGGTGCTCAATTGTCGGTAGAGGCACTCTCTCTTGGCGCATTTGAAATCTTAACTAAACCAGAGTGTGGCTTAAAATCATTTCTTGAGTCTCAACGCGAGCAATTTATTAAAGTGGTTAAGCAAGCGAGATTCTACAGACCAAAGTCTTCTACGGAAGACATAAACCGTGCGCCTGCTATCAATGTCGCAATGAGCACTACCAACCTTGCCATTAATACCACTGATAAAGTGGTAGCCATCGGCACTTCGACAGGGGGGACGCAAGCGCTTGAGTACATATTTAGTCAATTAGAACCCGAATTGCCTGGTATTGTGGTGGTACAACATATGCCAGCCAACTTCACTAAAGCCTTTGCTCAAAGGCTAAATGATATTTCAAAATTAAAGATTAAAGAGGCTGAGCATAACGAACGCGTACTGGCTAACCATGTGTACATCGCGCCAGGAAGCCATCACCTTCAGCTTGTTCGTCGTGGTGCATTCTATTACACTCAGCTCAAAGATGGGCCGCCAGTGCAGCGCCATAAACCTTCGGTCAATGTATTATTTCAATCTGTTGCGAAGCAAGTTAGAAGCAATGCTATCGGATTTATATTAACCGGAATGGGCGCTGATGGTGCATTTGGTTTGTTAGAAATGAAGAAATCGGGGGCGAAGACTTATGCACAAGATGAAAGCTCAAGTATTGTATTTGGAATGCCCAAAGAGGCCATTAAGCTAAATGCCCACAGTAAAGAAGTGACACTAGCGGACGTACCGACGACAATAACTCAATGTTTTTCATAGTGTTACTGTTGGGGTAAGCGCAACTCTTGTCTACACGATTAAAAGGAAATTAGCTTGAAAGCGACCATATTAACCCGAACTTTTTATCATGGATTGGCTGCGGTTATAGCCATCACTCTATTTGGATGTGCGCCACAAAATAGGACAGTGTTAACACCCACCGAGCAATCGAACGTTGAAGCGTTTCACTGTGGCGAGCAGTGGATGATAGAGGTCGATAATCTTTTAAAGAGTGGCGATGGTAGCGGGCATGGTCCTGATCTTGGCAGCCAAGAATGGCAATCGGTCATTGAGTTTAAACTTGGTGTAAGAAGTTACTCGGATAAGCCCGACATTGGCACGCAGGATTGGTGTCGCTATATTGACGAGCACTTAAAACAACATACCCTACATACGCCTTCATTCGCTTGTAACGAGGTAAGAGCTGGAAGCATGGAAGCCGTTATTTGTGATAGTGCGGCGTTGTCTCGACTGGATCGCAGGCTCAATTCTGTGTATGAAAAAATTGTAAAAGAGCCGCATTCGAAGCAGCTTCAAGCCGAGCAAAGAGGGTGGATAAAAGGGCGCAATGCGTGTTGGAAATCTAGCGATAGCACGCATTGTTTGAAGCAGTCGTATATGC
Source organism: Pseudoalteromonas sp. CO342X (assembly GCF_004208915.1). NCBI lineage: Bacteria > Pseudomonadati > Pseudomonadota > Gammaproteobacteria > Alteromonadales > Pseudoalteromonadaceae > Pseudoalteromonas > Pseudoalteromonas sp. CO342X. The sequence continues at coordinate 377,485 of NZ_SGPH01000016.1, read as the reverse complement.
ACCGTATTGCCGAGCTTGAGGCTCGTTTTGCATTAGTGACTAGCTCCGGGCATACGACGTATCTCTGTAACGATAAGTTATTATCCGTTTTTTACTATGATACTCAGCCACTAAGCATGGTCGCAGAATTTAATGACAGTGAAAAGCTGATGTTCATCGATAACTCCGCCAGTGATACTCATTACCGCGGTGGCGATTATCACCTTAAAGTACAAAGTAATGTAGCAATATTAACTTGGGGTTATTACCAACAGCCCATCCAGTGCAGGGTTACAGCAGACTAAATTTAGAAGCAGATTAGCGCTTCGAGTTGAAGCGCTAATCACCGGTTGAATGATAGCAAATCTTGTCGAGCATCATGATAATAAACGAGTCGTCTTTTGCTTTTCCTAAGAACTCCATAGCGTTAAATTCAAACGTCCCATCAGATTTGACTTCGTATTGAAGAAGAAAATCAAACTTTTCGCCTTCTTCTTCTACATAACCATCAATATTTATGTAGTTTCTGCCCCAATCGCTTGTGAGATAATCCCAAGTGAGTTCGGTAAAAAAATTATTCATAACTTGGCGAAAAGTGTAGTCGCTACACTCTTTAAACGGTGTGTCCTGCATTCGGTCAATTTCTAACTCAGCAGTATAATCGGCATAAGCTACAGATGAGGTGACTAAAAATCCAAGTGCAGCTAGGTTAAGTGAGAGCTGTTTCATCATTTTTCCATTTTTATTTCTGACGCGAAATTAAAGTATATCAAGCAATATGAAATATTTTGTTATTCAAACCAAACTACTTTATTCTTGCCAGTATGTTTAGCCTCATACAAAGCTTTATCAGCATCATTTAAATGTGCTGTAATAGACATTTTTTCCATCTCGGGAAGTACCGCTTTTACACCAATGCTGACCGTGAGATGTATTTTCTCTTCTTCTGACAGTGTAATCTCCAAGTTAGATATGGATTCTCTGATGGTCTCAATCAATGCGCTAGATGATCCATGTGTGGCATCGAGTAACACAAATGCAAACTCCTCACCTCCCATTCGCGCAGTAAAATCATCACTGCGTAGCGCATCTTTTATGGTGTAAGCAATCAGCTTAATGGCTTTGTCACCAGCATCATGACCGTAGGTATCATTAATTGACTTAAAGTTATCGATATCTACCATACCAATTAAATAGGGGAAGGATATCTCACCAACTTCGGCGGCTTTTTCCATAAAGGCACGTCGGTTGGGCAGGCCTGATAAGGTGTCGGTCATTGCAAGTTCAAGCAGTTTGTTTTCTGCTTCTTGGCGCTCTTTATCGAGTTTAACCGCATAGTATAAACCCGCTAGAGAATCGACCAGTGGTTGTAAGAATTTTGCATCTTCTTCGGTATAGTCAAAAAACTTATTCGCAAGTCCTATCATACCGACCAATTCGCCATTGAGCTTTATCGGCAGCCCCAAAAACTTAGAGATCCTTGGATGTCCTTTTGGCGTGCCTTTCGATGCAGGGTGCTTACCTCGTTCATTACTAATGACGGTTTTTCCCGTCAGGATCACTGATCCGAACAGATTATTAAAATCAGTAAAATAGAGATCGTTATCATAATATCTCTGTACCAATTGAGAGCTTAAATCATTCCACTGCATTTCTGAAATGGCATGAATAAAGAGCCTTGGTACACCGGCGGTATACTCAAGCTCGCCGATCAGCGCAAATTGGCTATCCGCAATGTCGATGAGCTCTTCTAGAATCTCACGGCATGATTTAGACAGATCACCAGTCTTTAAATAGGCTGACTGTGCTTTACTGATAAAAGACAGTAATTGTTTTTGCTTTCGCTCTTGCAACTGTGCTTCCATCCGGTAGGTAATATCCCGGTGAGTACCAGCAAGGCGCAGTGCTCTGCCGCTATTATCGCGTTCAACCACTTTGCCATAGGTTTCTATCCACACCCAGTGGCCATCGGCATGTTTCATTCTATAGGACGTGGTGTAGGCATCGGTTAACCCTTGTAGGTGTTTGGCTAGGTCTCTTTCTACGTGACTACGATCGGCTGGATGAATAAGTTGGCGGAAGTAATTAACACTGGTCTCAACGTATTCAAATTCAATTCCAAGCATATCACACCACTTTTTATTAACTTTATTGATATCTGCTGGAATATTCCAATCCCATGTACCTAGCTCTGAGGCTTCTAGCAACAGGCGCATCTGTCTGTTCGTCTCATTGAGTTTGTCTTCGGTGTACTTTTGCGCAGTATTTTCGGTAATAAAAGCCTGAATGCTTGTCATTCTGCCGTCGTGGTTAAAATGCGCCACGGTGATCATACGGATCCAGATCTGTTTTGAGTCTAATGCCATCTCTAGCAAAATTTCAGACGCTTCTAACCCATCCAAGTGGTTTTGTAAGTTAAAATGAAATTTCTCAACACTTGGCTCGGTGAGTAAGTCTTCGAAATGCAATTCCCCGGAGCATAAGTGAAAAGCGTCAATACCAATCACGCGCTCAATATTCGGAGAAACCGTACGAATGCGCAGCCCATTATTGTACTTCCACTTAATTAACACGATTGGTGAAAAGCGGATTAACTCTTGATCTTCGAGGTATAACGAATAGTTTTTTTGTAGCTCTAAAATATTGGTGATAAGACCGCTGATCGTCTCGAGTAAATGAACATCTCGCTCGGCATAGTTTTTCGGTTTGGTATCGATTAAACATACGCCACCGATTGGCTTGCCGTCGAGTCTAAAAGGTACACCCAAGTATGAGCGAATGTAGGGCTCGCCAGTCACGAGCGGGTTATTCGCATAGTTTTCATCCAAGGCAGTATCAGGAACAAGTAAAGACTTGTTATGTTTGATTAAGCTCTTACAAAAAGCATCTTGCTCCGGTGTCCTGTCGGCTAGGATCCCATGTCTGGCGATCAGATGTTGCCATTGCCCTTCAATTACAGTGACTAAAGTTATTGGTACCTCAAAATAATCAGATAGGGAGGTGAGTAGCGTATTGAGGTCGGCGAGCGGAAAGCTTGATTCGACTAAATCTTGTGTTAATTCAACTTTTGCAAAAGTATCCATGCCTACTCTCCATTATTTAAAAATGCAGCAAGTTGAGTGGTATTACTTTGTATCTCGTGAGGTAGCGCGGTATCGAGTAACTTTTCCAACTGAATTTCTAGCTCTATCTGCTTTCTTGGCAGTAAGGATTGCTCAATGTTATCCAGTACGAACAGATAGTTATGGGTCGGTGATGGTAATATTTTATAGTTTCTGAAAACTTCTTGAGCCGCAGCTGCCAATTTCGGTGTAGTGAGTTCGCAAGTTGGCAACGCATAGTAAGTGAGAACGGGGTTTATCGAGTAACATAATAGCAGTTCGGTGATAACTTCATAGACGTTAATTTCGTCTGTTACTTCGACTTTTTCTATGGTGATCAGATAGAACTCTTCGTCTTTTGGATTGCTGCGGATCTCACATCTTAAAACACCAAGAGGAGTGTGGTAGATGCCATTACCACTAAAGCATGCCGAGAACTCTGCAAGTATCTGAGATTCTATGTCTTTGCTGAGATTATGCTCGACAACTTGGCCTTCATTATTGATTAATACCCGTGGGCAATCACGCTTTTTTAGTTGTTCCTGTAAAACCGTTTTAAAATAATTATTATTGTATACGTCTATTGCTGCATTAACTTCTTCGAGTAATTTGTCGTTCTCCCATGGTTTACACAAAAACTTATGCGCAACCTTGCTGTTAATCATATCAATAAGCATATCGGAGTCGGTATAACCGCTAAGAATTAGGCCAATTGCACCAGGGGTTATTTTTTTGGCTCGTTTTAGAAAATCTCCACCATTCATTAGCGGCATTCTAAAATCAGAGATAATAACCTGAACGGGGTGCGTGTCTATGTACTCAAGAGCTTCAAAAGGATTATCAAAACTGACAACCTCTACCGAAGGCAGCCGTATGACTCGTTTTAACGCCTTAAGTATTGACGTTTCATCGTCTAATATCAGTACTTTGTAACTAACTAAAGTATTTGCTTCTGAGTTCATAGAAAAGCTCCAACCAATCTTGGCTCTTTTGATCAAAAAAGGTGTTGATCACCGTCTGATTGACTTCTTTATTGGTGATAGTGTCTATAAGCAACAATAGCTTAGTGGCATTGCAATCTGAGCTACCCATTTCTAGGGCATTAATGAGCGCATACAATTGATCCGTGATGGCTGACTCGTAGCCAATTAATGTGGCTGTATAAAGGGCGATGTGTAATTTCTCGATATAGCAACTCTGTGGGGAATGACATTGACTTTCGGTAATAAGCTGAGCTATTTCTGAGCCGAGCTCGCCAAGAAATAATAAGGATTGAAGAAAAACAATGCGCTCAGAGTCAATTGATCCGTCATGTAGTTTGTGTACCAATTCCTTAAGTAACTTGACCTTTTTAAAGTTAATATCGCTTAACTGCTCACAGTTCGCGATATCATATCTGGCTGCAACCATATTGTGATAACACACAGAGACAATAATTGCAGACACTAAATCCACACCGAGCGTCTTAATTGCGGTTGAGAGAGAGTATTGCTTTGTCGATAATCCCACATAAGCACTGTTACACAGGTGGAATAATTTAGCTTGAATGAGCACCTCTTGTTCCAGCATTGCTTCAAGCTTGTGAAAATCTAAATCAATGTCTTCAATTTTACTTAGCAAGATAGGCAATTCGTTTTCAATGAAAGTTTCATTTAGGGCACGCTTTATTGCTTCACTTAATGGCAGCTCATTGAGTCGATAAAAAGCGGTGATAACCTCATCGAATTCTTCTCTTCTAAATGGCTTAGCGACGATAAAGGTAGCAGAAATTGAAGACTTACACAGTACCTTGCCTGTGGTATCGCCGGTTAATAACACGGTGAGGACTTGTGGATAACGGCGCCTCACGATATTGATTAATTCAACACCGTTAATCGATGGCATAAGGTAGTCGCTCACTAAGATATCGATGCTCGCTAACGTATCTAGGGATTCTATGAATTGTTTAGGTGATGAAAAGGTCAATATTTCAGCGCCTTCCATGCTGATTTTGAAGTGGCGGTGGAGCGACTTCAACATTAACTCATCGTCATCAACGAGCACAATCCGTGGCACTTGGCTTTTAATAGACATAGTGAGTAAACTCCTCAAGTAAAACAGGTTTTCCGATGAGATATCCTTGTACTTCATCGCATTTTAACTGTTCTAGAATTTCAAGCTGTTCCACGGTTTCTATACCTTCAGCGACAACTTTTAATTCAAGGTCGTGAACTAATCGAATAACATTTTGGACAAGATCTCGAGCTGATTTTGAACTGTCGATGTTTTCAATCAGGCTTTTGTCAATTTTGATAACATCCACTGGCAACTTTGAAATATAGCCCAATGAGGAATATCCCGTACCGAAGTCATCGATGGCAATGGAGAATCCGATTTCTTTTAATTGTAGTAATTTAGTTTTAGCTTGCTCGAGATTTTCTAAAACAAAGTTCTCGGTGATTTCTAACTCGAATTGCTCGGGTTTGAGCGAATACCTTTCAATAATCGAATACATGGTTTGTACAAAGCAGGGGTCGGAAAGTTGATAAGGTGAAACATTCACTGCGACTTTTTGGATCTCTAGTTCTTCCTTTTGCCATTCGCACAGTGCGATACACGCCTGCTCAAGCACCCAAGTTCCTATTTTGACTATTTGTCCGTCTTTTTCTGCCAACGGAATAAAATAATCTGGTGAGTTAGCGCCAAACTGGGTGTTCTTCCAGCGAATTAACACTTCACAACTATTGATTGAATGTTCATTTAAATTAAGTTTAGGCTGGAACCTTAGATAAAACTCATCATTATCAACGGCGTTAAATAATGCCTCAGAAACTTTATGCTCGTTTAGTTTTTCTGAAAGCAGTGATTGCGAATAGCGCATATAGAAGTCAGTACGAGACTCGCAAACAAATTGGGTATAGATAACTAAGCTGTCTATTGCTTCCGAGAGTGGTTGCTCAGGCTCAATCATGGTGTACGAGACAGAGAACTTGATTTGGATATTTTTGCGAATGAAAAATTGTTTAATTGAGTTGATTAACTCATCTAAAAATTTGTGTACCTCAATTTCACTTTGTACTGAATCTAACCAGAAAATGGCTTGATCAAAGCTGATTTCAAGCATCGAAAAATGAGTCGCTTCGCTCAGTAGAGCATGATCTATGATTTTTTTAAACGTATCTGAATATATTGGGGTATTAGAAATGATATTCTTAACCAACAAATCTCGAATTTTCAGGCAGATCATGACAGAGTTATCGGTGCGATTGATATGTTCAAGAAAGCCCAGTTTGCTCTGATAGAAGTTTGGATATTTATCCTGCTCGCTGGAGAGGGGTTTAATGATAAGTAGGTAGCTGGATTCTGTTTTTAGCTTGAGCTCAACTTGACATAACACCCCTGAGCTTTTTAGTGTTGCAATTCTGCGCTCAGTAAAATCATCAAGGCATTTATCACTTTCAAAATTAAACAGTTGAAAAAAGTTACCTTTATTGACCTCGTTCAACACTAGTTCCGTGTAAGCGTAATTGCAATCGATGACATTACCTATGGTATTTACTTCGACTAAAGGTGCATTATTATTACGCAGGATTTGGGTTTTTAATTCGTTTTTGTGATGGTTTGTGAGTGCCGCTTCTATCGTTGTGTACAGCTCTTCGTTATTCCAAGGCTTGGATAAAAACTTAAAGGTATTATTCGCGTTGATCAGCGACTTCATATCGTCATAGTCAGCTTGCCCACTGAGCACGATGCATTCAATACTAGGATCATGCTTTTTCACTTCTTGGATAAGCTCTTGGCCATTCATGTTGGGCATTCTGAAATCAGTAATAAGCACATGCGGTTTGTGCTCTTGTATCAAACCAAGCGCTTGTCTTGGGTCATCGGTATATACCACTTCATAATGCTGTAAACGCAGAGTGCGTTTAAGCGACTTTAGAATATCAATTTCATCATCAACCAACATGATAGGTGCATTCATAGCTACCCCTGTATTAGCGCATTAATTTTTTCTAACAGAATAGAGTTATCAAACGGTTTAGAAAGGGCGTCATTGGCGCCCATCGCTTTGGCCTTTTCAAGTTCTACATCATTTAACGCAGAGACCACCAAAATCTTAATCGCTTTAAATTCTTCTTTTTCGCGGATAAATGAGATCACTTGAAAGCCATCCATTCCCGGCATGGAAAGATCGAGCGTGATTAAACTTGGTTTAAACTCCGAGATGGCAATGCCTGCCATAAAGCCATCCCCAGCTTCTTGTATCAAATAATCGTTGCCTATCACTCGTCGTATCGCTTTTCTATACTGGGGCTCGTCATCAATGATAAGCACCTTAGCTAAATCCCGTTCTTTATCAGAGTGTAGACCACTTTCTGCGATTTGATAGTCGCTAATAAAGTCTTGCGAAAGGGGGATTTTGTGCTTGTTTAAAAAGGATAAAAAGTCTTCAAGTAAGACACGGTAGTTACCGCGTCCAGGAAGCTTATGACCTTTTAATTCGCCATTGGCAATCCAACGACTCACACTGCGTTGGTGTACGTTACAGTAACTGGCTATTTCGCTTGGTTTAAGTGTTTGCATAGTCTTTTTGCTTTAATTCTCTTACCTATTGGTATAGCACAAGAAAACTAATAAGACAAAAGCGACATTAGAGACAAATAAAATACAGTATGTTTATGAGCTAAAGGTATCAAGGCGGGGAGCCTTGATACCATCATGAATGTATAAACCTATAACACCATCGCGGCTATCCAGCCAAAGCAGAGTAGTGGGATGTTGAAGTGAATAAATGTAGGCACCACGGAATCCCATATGTGATCGTGCTGGCCGTCGGCATTTAAGCCAGAAGTGGGTCCAAGTGTGGAGTCTGATGCAGGAGAGCCCGCGTCGCCTAGTGCACCTGCGGTTCCCACCAAGGCGGCGGTAGCCATAGCAGAAAAGCCAACCTCTAGAGACAAAGGTACAAATAGCGTGGCAATGATTGGCACGGTTGAAAATGAGCTGCCAATTCCCATGGTAATAAGTAAGCCAACAAGTAAAATCATCGCAGCGGCAAGTGGTTTATTATCGCCAACAAAATCGGCACAGCTTGCTACTAAACTTGCCACATCACCCGTCGCTTTCATGACGGAGGCAAAGCCTTGAGCAGAGATCATGATAAAACCTATCATTGCCATCATCGCCACACCTTTACTGAAAACATCGGAGTTTTGTTCCCATTTCACAATACCAAAGAGGCTAAAAATCATCACGCCAACGAGCCCTCCTAATATCATTGAGCCACTGTTATTTTGTGCGATGAGAGAAGCCAGCACCGCAGCGCCGCCGACGATCATGACTTTAGTTGCTTCATGGCCTTCAGGTACTGTGTTTGACTGAGTACTTTGCTGTTGACTCACCTCATAAACTCGTTTTTTACGGTAAGTAATGAAAACGGCAATCAACAGGCCAATCAGCATACCAAGCGCAGGGATCACCATAGCGTATGGCACGTCGAACTTAACCAATTCTAAACCATTGTCTACAAGGTTTTTATGCAAAATAGAGTAAAGGTAAATGCCACCGAATCCATATGGCAACACCATATAGCTGGTCGCTAAGCCAAACGTTAAAATACACGCAATCGCACGGCGGTCTATCGTCAGCTTGTTCAGTACGACTAATAGCGGTGGAATGAGGATAGGAATAAACGCAATATGGACTGGCACAAGGTTTTGCGACGCAATCGAGCAAGCCAAGATGATAACCATTATAAACATGCTTAAAAACGTTGAGCCTTCGCTATCATTAGCATTAACCAATTTGAGCAGCTTTTGCGCGAGGATTTGAGTTAAGCCAGACTTTGAAATAGCAACTGCAAACCCGCCTAACATGGCATAGCTTAAGGCTATTTCTGCGCCGCCAGATAGCCCATCATTAAAGGCGTTTAAGGTTGTCTTCAAATCTAAACCGGCAACTAAGCCCGCCGCTATTGCACTGACGGTCATGGCGACAATTACATTTATTCTAAAAAGGGTTAACCCCAGCATGAGCAAGACGCCCAAAATAACAGCATTCATACTATTTTCTTGCCTTTCTTTTTATTGATTTATACAACCTCTTCAACTCACCAAGCTCAAGTTTATTAAGTGGTTTTTGTTGATACTGTGATTTTTCAATTAATTGATAAAACTGCCAAAGCGACGCATCTAACTCAGGAAACAACTTACATAACTCAACAATATGTTGTTTCGCCGTAGTGCCGCTTAGCTGCCCTTTGAAATCGGACACTATAGCATTGTAATAGACCAGTTCGATAGGGCGTTTATGCCGAGTAAGCTGCTTGCTAAGGTAAAATAGCGCAATTGAGAGCAAAAGCAGCATAAACAGGGAAAATACTCCCGCCCAAAGCTGCCCATTGCTCCCAAACCACTCTTTAAACAGTGCGCCTTGCTTTTCTTTGTCAAAATTAATGACGACGCGAGTCCACTGATAGTCAAGCTCCTCGAGCTGTAATCGCAACCAATTAATAGATTGCCAATTAGACAACCCAATAAAGCTGTAGCCCAAACCACTTTTAAACTCGCTCGATAATTGTTCTAACTGAGAAAGACTCCCTGTCATGCGTTCTGGGGCAATCCAGGCAGTTGGGTCTAAGCGTTGCCAGCCAATTCCCGGTGTAAAATATTCAACCCAAGCATGTGCGTCATATTGATAAACGCTGTAATAGCCTTGATTATCATTTTTTTCACCGCCCAGATAGCCAGATACCAAGCGAGCGGGGATACCCGCGCTTCGCAGTAGAAACGCCGCAGCAGAGGCGTAATGACCACAAAAACCATTAAACGAGCTAAATAAAAAGTCATCAATCCTATCGCTCGATTGGGCTGTAGTTGGTGTTAAGGTATAGACGAAACCATTTTGCAAAAAATAGCGCTTCATTAATTCAATGAATTGGCTCGTTGTTGTCGATTGACTGTCCCAATCGCGCGCCAGTTGCCTTGCCTTTTTGTTAATGCCGTCAGGTAATGCGGTATTACGTCTATAATACCAAGGCCTTAACGAATCTTGGGGTTCAAAGTCAGTGAAATCGATTTGATACTCGACAGGTTTTGCTGATAGGTCTTTCAAATAGACCGTGCCAAACACGTTACTATTCAACTTAGCGTTTTTCGAATAAGAGTATGACAGGGCGTACAACCAGGGTAATTGGCTTGGCTGCGCAATAATGGTTGCTGCGCCAATCGGCTCTTTGGGCAACGCTCTGACATTGGTACCTTGATACTCAGAGACTTTCCATTGCCGCCCGTCAAATTCATCATGAATAATTGCTCGCCAATAGAAAGGTCCCGTTTGTTGAGTGTCCTCAAATGATGCCCGAAACACCAAGTCGCTGGACTGTGATAAATTTGCGATATTGAAAGGATCTACATTCTCAGATAACCCTGTTTTTGCTTGATTCTGTGGTGCAGGTAACTGCCAAAATGCCGGGAGTTTTGGTAAAAAAACGACTAATAAAGTAGCCACAGGCAGCAACAATACCAATCCCTTTGCACTTACCTTAAGCGCAGATTTGAACCTTAGGTTTTGCTCAAGGTTAAGCATGATAGCTAAATTAACAGCCAACAAAATTAATACCAAAAATGCTGCAAATATACTTGGTGTAAAAAGAAATAAGCACGGGTAAGTAAAGAAATTCAAAATACATATTTGTGTAAATTGGCGGGCTTGCGTGGCATGCACTTGTTTCAGTAGCGATGCAACCAACATCAAAGCCACAAAAACATTCACGCTGTTTTTTAGACCTATTAATGAGGCCGTCGCAATGGCGCCGAGTAAAGTGACCAAGTTAATAAAACGAATGCTTAACACGCTTGGTTTAGTCACCAATCTGGATGCTTGCCACAGTGTCAAAACGGTACATAACCCGACAAAGCCGATACCAAAATCATCAACAAGAATAATGCTCAGCAGCCATAAAAATAGTGATGTGCTGTAGTACCATTTTGGGAAGCTAGAATTCACTTAATGCCTCCAAGCAACTTAGTTTATGGGTTTCACCTTGACCGAACGGGATCCTGTTTTGTTGCAATAACAGGGCATAACTTGTTTGTTGCTTGTCGGCGTCAAGCACCATAGTACAGAGTTTACTCAGACGTTCTTCTTTGCTGCCTGAAAGCTTAGAATAATCGAAAATAATGCGGTGTAAATCGGCCGACTCCGGTGCATTCTGTTTAATTAACATTTGGTCAGTCTTGGCGTAATGCTTCCAAGAAACGCGGCTTAAACTCATCCCTTTTTGATATTGAGAAAGATGGTCGAACTCAACTGAACGCTCTTTCTGTTGTATGCTTTGGCTAGTATTCGAGGCACTGCCGAAGCTAAACTCTGTGTCTATAACGGGCAATGGAGTAGGGTACACGTAGAAAGCATCGTTTGGTTTTATATACGACCAGGTACGAATAAGGCCAAATGGGAAGTAGCTGAGGATTTTAATTACCCCCGTATCATATACGCCACGAGGTAATTTAGGGGCACTTAGCTCGAGAACTTTTTCATCACTCACTTTGGAAATATGGTTAGCCGTTTGGTTGTATTCACTTGATAGTCTGAGAGATTGGATCTCTGCGCTAGATGAAATACTGAGTCTAATAGATGAACTATATGGGCTAAAATTAGCATTACTTCCCAAATATCGGACATTTGTATTGTTCAAGTTAAAAAAACCTAAAAATAGGGCGGCTATCATCATCACAGCCATAATGTAGGACACTGCAAGGATTAGATTATTCTGATAGTTGATCCCCAATACAAAATTAAGCAAAGCCACAGCGATAAAAAAACCGCCATCCTTGGATGGCAGTATGTAGATATTATTATGAGATAGCCGTATTTCTGAGCGTTGATGTCGTTTATAAATATGCTGCTTAACTTTCCGTTTCAAGCGGTTAATCATGCTTAATGTACCGGTACGTTTTGAAAAACCTGTGTCTTAACTTCAGCTTCATTCGTCGTGGTGACGCCAAGTCGATGGGCACAGACTGAAGTGAAAACCGCTTGAACGTCATCGGGAATCACGAAATCTCGACCACTAATAAACGCATATGCACGACTAGCGGCTGCAAGTGCAATGCTAGCTCTTGGCGACAAAGGATCGCTAAATTGACCTGAGCTGCGTGTGTAATTAACTAAGCGAAGGATGTAATCAATAATAGCGTCACTTAGCACAATGTTAGGCACAACTTGTTGATACGCCAACAGTGTTTTGCCATCGATTACTTGTGGTGCTTGAGTCAATTTTCTCGCTTTTCCAGCTAATTTAATTAGCTGCGCTTCTGCCATTTCCGAGGGGTATCCCAAGCTTATACGCATAAAAAAGCGGTCTAGTTGTGACTCAGGCAGTGGATGCGTGCCAGATTGATGCTGAGGATTTTGCGTTGCAATCACAAAAAATGGGCTAGGGAGCTCATGGCTTACGCCATCGATGGTTACTTGATGTTCTTCCATGGACTCCAACAACGCGCTTTGAGTTTTTGGACTTGCGCGGTTGATTTCATCGGCCAGTAAAACTTGGCTGAAAATTGGACCAGGATGGAATTCAAAAGACTGATGTTCACGGTTAAAAATAGAAGTGCCGGTAATATCAGCTGGGAGCAGATCGCTCGTAAATTGCACGCGACGATATGTCAGACCTAACACATCAGCAAGCGAATGAGATAGCGTTGTCTTACCCATACCTGGTAAATCTTCAATTAGAAGATGGCCGCGACACAAAAGACTGCAGATCGCGAGTTTTATTTGTTCAGGCTTTCCTAAAATAACGGTAGAGAGCGCATCGGTAAGTTTCTTTATTTCTTCATTCATGTAACCAGCTCTAAACGCTTCATTACCGAATCCACTTTATGTGCATTGAAAGGTTTAGCGATAAAGCCCTTAGCACCAAGTTCCCAAGTATTTTGAACATTCTCCATACTATTATGGCCAGAGCACATGATGACATGGGCCACAGGAAAGTTTTCGTTGATGTAGGAAAGAATTTCGGTGCCATCTGTATCGGGAAGCTCAATATCTAAAAAGACAACACTGGGTTGTTTATGCTTTAGTAGCGGCTTTGCGGAATCAAAGTCTTCACAACCATAAACTTCTTCAAACCCTAAGTTCTCCAAAATCTGTGTCAGAAAATCTCTGATCTCAACAGCGTCATCAATTATCAAGATTGGTTCTAGCGGTCTTACAAATTCCATATGTCGATACTTCAAATTACAAATTCAACCACATACTATAAAAAGCGAAACCATAGCTCAATAGAAAATACAGTAAACTTTTTATTAATGTCCGATACCGTCTAGTATTGGACATTAGCAGGGTGCTTTATATGGTTTCTCACATAATTCATTACATCCTATAATTTACGTTATGTTAAATGAAATAAATTTTAGATGAGGAAAGTCTAATCCCTTATAAAATCAAAGGTTCAGTGTTACTCGTCTGGTTGATTTATAACTATTGCGATATTAGTTGCTTCGAATATGAGTCGTTTTGAAACCAAAAGTATTCAATGGAACACAATGCACTGGGCGAAACTAGAAATCTTAATTGATGTGTCTAGTGAAACCGTTCTCTTCACTGAATAAGTATTTAGAAATATGGGAGACAATAAAGCCACACTGTAACTTGTTGAGGCTTTATTGGCTCGAGTCATGTGGCTGCTTTTAATGAAGCGCTGCGCTAAATGGAATACCTTTGCAAATATCCGCTTCTGCAATGAGAATTTCTTCTAGGCGGTTATCTATCGTTAATTTGTCGAAGTACTCGTAGCCGAGCTCCACAAAGAGGTTTTTGTGTTTTTCTTCTGACTTGGCGATTGCTACATAAAAGTCTTTCTCTTTGCCTTCAGGAAGCGCTTCTGCAACTAAAGAAAAACGCTCATGGCCCCTAGCCTCAATTACTGCGCCGATTAGTAATCTATCAATTAAATATTCGTCAGTGCCTTGGCGGAACAATGCGCGCATTTGCTTTATATAGGGGTCTTTTTGGTCGTTTCCTAATAGCGTTCCACGCTCGGTTAAGATTTTAAGTACCTGTTTAAAGTGGATCATTTCTTCTATTGCGAGATCTGCCATCGCTTTTACTAGCTTGATCCTGTCTGGGTAATGACCAAGCATTGCCATCGCCATTCCGGCTGCTTTTTTTTCTGCAGCGGCATGATCTTGAAGAAAGGTATCAAAGTCGGCTAGGACTTTTTCAGTCCAGCTAAAAGGTGTGTGATATTTTAATTCAAACATAATTCTATCTTGTATATACAGCTTGTGGTGAGTATAACAAACTCAGGCGCTCGAGCGAACTTACATACTAAAGAGCGCTGTGTCTTTATCTGCTTTGCCATTACGTGTCGATTCCACTTTATTGGAGTGTGAAAACCACTTCCATGCAGTTACTTTACCACCAATATTGACATGCGGGATGGTCACTTTTTCTTGAGTCACGCCTATAAATTCGGCAAGCGTTTGCTCGGCATCAGCAGCTGTTAGGTTGACCGTAATAAAAGGAATATGATTCATTTTTGCAAATCTAAGCACCCTATCATGATGCTTGCTATAACAATCCCGCCAATAACCATCGTCTTCAAAATGTTTGTCAAAATCAGAAAAAGTTTCCAAATAACAACGCTTAATCGTGTCGTTAAAGCCTCCTCTTTGTGACAGTAAGTTTTCTTTCATTGCCGTCATCAAACGCTTAATTGAGGGAAGCCATTGCTCAAAATCTCGTGTTAACTGGATTATTTTGGCTTCAGGATATAGAGCATATAATTTTTCATAATCAGAGAAAACGGGCGTGTCAGCAATAAATTCAGCACAGTCTAATGCTTGCCTTGTGTATGCCGTGTGTGCTGTTTTGTATCCAGCACCTAATGCAGCAATACACAGACTTGTTGTGCCCGTTCGTGGTAAACCCGTTACCAGAAATTTATGTTTTGTCATAGTTAGATAAAGTAATACACGATGTTAAATGACGCTAAAATAAGTATTACTCCATATGTTGTCGCCATCGCTACTTTTCTGATTGAAAAGTTAGTTTTACCGAGTGCAACATAGTGTGCGATTCGAGAAAACAAAAAAGCAATGCCAAAAGCATGAAGTAGATATGGGTTGATTTGTTGAGTTTCGAGTAACAACATCATTAACAGCACGAAAGGTGTGTACTCGATAAAATTACCGTGGATCCGTATTGCACTTTGCAGTTCATCGATACCGCCATCTCCTAGCGATACTTTGTGTCTATGTCTGAGTGATATTATGTTAAAACTGAGTTTAATATAGATTAGTGCCAGCAATGCCGCATATAAACCGGTGATCATAAAAAAGCCCTCCAATGGAGGGCTTAGTGTATAAGTTTAATTAGTTCACAGCCAGTATTACTCAATTAAGTAAACAGCATACACTTCCGCGTTTAATGTAATTGCACCTGTGTTATACGCATTTTTGTATGCGCCTTGATCTGCTTCCATCGCCATTGCTGCAGAGCGCACGTAAGGCTGAACTGGCGTTTGCATTGGTTGGAATGAAACTGAGTACAGTTTTGCCAATTCAACATCAAACTCGCCTGCTAGCTCTTTAGCTGCTTTCTTTGCATCTTTGATGGCGGCTTTTTTGAGGCTTTGCAGATACTTGCCTTCATTTTCAACACCAAATTCCGTGTTATTGAACTGATTGATGCCGCTGTCTACAAACTCTTGAAGTAACTCTGGATATTTTTTAATGTCCTTAAGTTTTACAGTCAGGCTGCGACTTACGCGAAAACCATCAAACTCTTCTTCGTTTGATTCTCGATTGTAGCGTGTCTGTCTGTAGACATTCAGCTGATCTGCGTGAATATCGTCTTCTTTAATATCGAAGCGTTTAGCGATTTCGATGGCCTTAGCCATAATCTTATCGACGTTTTCTTTAGCTGTGGGCAGCGACTTTTGCTTTTCGGTAATGGCAACACGAATAGTTGCGATATCGGGTTGTACTTGAATAAATGAAGTGCCTTTAACATATAAATGCGGCGAGTCAGGCAATGCGCCTGCAAAGCTAAATCCAGATAAACATAATGCCAGTAAGCCAGTTAAAATTCGCATCTTTTGCTCCTAAAATGTGATACCTGCATATTCAAGCATATTTCAATTAACAACTACTGAATTGGATTTCAGGGTAACAAACTTTAACAAAATGAGCAGTTGTCACTTTGCGAAGTAATACGTAGTGCACTCAAATTTTGTGCGTGATTGATAAACAAAATCGCCGCCAATGTGAGTTGGCGGCGATTTCTGTTTTAGCTCAGTAAAAGTAATTAGACGCTACAGCGTTTGTAATTTCTATACTTAGGGAGCCAATAGTTTTTCTCTATAGCTGCCCAAATTGCGTCGTCTTCCATTTCAAGTGCAACGCCCTCTTCCATTGCCTTTTTAGCAACTGCAAAAGCAATGCGCTTACTCAACGGTTCAATTTCAGTTAGTGCTGGTAGTAGGCTACCTTTGCCGGTATTAGCACGTGGTGATGATTCAGCAAGCATTTCGCTAGATACCATCAACATGCTATCTGTAATACGGTTCGCTTTAGCTGCAAGTACACCAAGGCCGATCCCTGGGAAGATATAACTGTTATTACATTGCGGTATGATGATTGTTTGCTCACCATGTACTACCGGTTCAAATGGGCTTCCCGTAGCAACAATTGCTTGACCATCAGTCCACTCAATCACATCTTTTGGATGCGCTTCAACCTGGCGTGATGGATTACTTAATGGGAAAATAATTGGCTGTTCGCATCCTGCATGCATCGCACGGATCACTTGCTCAGTGAATAGGCCTGCTTGACCTGATACACCAATTAAGATGTCTGGTTTTGCACAGTGCATTACATCTAATAAAGATGCAAATTCACCACTGTATGTCCAATCCGCAAGGTTTGCTTGTTGTTGAACTAGCGCTTCTTGGAAATCTCTTAGCCCTTCCATGCCTTCTGTCAGAAGGCCAAAACGGTCCACCATAAACACCTGGCTTCTCGCTTGCTCGTCGGTTATTCCTTCTGAAATCATTTGGCTAATAATTTGCTCAGCAATACCACAACCAGCGGAACCTGCGCCAACAAACACTACTTTTTGTTCCGAGAGCTTGGCCCCTTTCACACGGCAAGCGGCTAACAGCGAACCCGCAGTAACCGCAGCTGTGCCTTGGATATCATCGTTAAAGCTACAAATTTCATCGCGGTAACGTTTCAATAGTGGCATTGCGTTAGGTTGTGCGAAATCTTCAAACTGTAACAGCACATTTGGCCAACGACGTTTAACCGCTTTAATGAATAGATCTAGGAATTCGTCATATTCAGCTTGGCCGATACGCGGGTGTCTAGCGCCCATGTACATTGGGTCATTGAGTAGCTTCTCGTTGTTTGTCCCTACGTCAAGCATAACAGGCAGCGTGTAAGCTGGGCTGATCCCACCACATACGGTGTAAAGTGCCAGCTTACCGATAGGAATACCCATACCACCAATACCTTGGTCACCAAGGCCTAAAATACGTTCACCATCTGTCACCACGATAACTTTTACTTTGCCTTTAGTGGCATTTCGCAAAATATCATCGATTTGATAGCGGTCTTCATAAGAAATAAACAAACCACGAGAGCTGCGATAGATATCAGAAAACTTCTCACATGCATCACCTACTGTTGGGGTGTAGATGATTGGCATCATTTCTTCCAAATGATCACGTACTAAGCGGTAATACAGCGTTTCATTGTTGTCCTGAATAGCGCGCAGGTAAATGTGCTTGTTTAGGTTGTCGCTAAAGCTTGAATATTGCTGATAACAACGCTCAACTTGCTCTTCAATTGTTTCATAACGAGGAGGAAGTAGTCCTGCTAAGTTGAAATTTTCACGCTCACGTTGAGAGAATGCACTCCCTTTGTTAAGCAATGGTGTTTCTAATAGCGTAGGACCTGAATAGGGAATGTAGAGATAATTTGGATCGGTTTGTTTAGTCATATTTACAAGCTTGACACTAATTTTTTAGTCTAAGGGTTCATTATTGTCGAAAAGGATTAAATTACAATGAATTTAGTGCTCATCAGACCATTATTAACGCGCTCCAGAGCACGTTAAACGCATTTTTCTGGAACGCAAAATTATAGCCTAAAAGCACTTAAGAAACCACGGCTTATTCGCTGCTTTCACCGAGTGCAACACCTTCTCTTCTTGGATCTGCGCCACCGATTAAATGTGTTCCACGAACCTCAATGGCATGTAGTCCTGAGTTTAAGTCGCGGATCTGTACTTCATGGCCTTTTTTCTCAAAGTAAGGTGCTTGTTTTGTCAGCTCAGTGCCTTTTTCCAGCGTTGTGTACTTATTGCGATTGGTGATTTTTGGTAAATCAATCGCAGCCTGAACAGATAACCCCCAGTCCAGTACACCAACTAAGGTTTGAGCAACATAGTTGATAATACGGCTGCCACCCGGTGAGCCGACTATCAATTTAAGCGACCCGTCTTTGTTAAATACCATTACAGGTGCCATAGAACTTCTTGGGCGTTTGTTTGCTTCTACCCGGTTAGCGACCCATTTATCCCCTACTTTTGGAGAAAGCGCAAAGTCGGTTAATTGGTTATTGAGTAAATATCCGTTGACCATCACCGTCGAGCCAAATGCCATTTCAATCGAGCTTGTCATAGAAATGGCATTACCCTCTGCATCTACAATCGACACATGGCTGGTCGAAGGTAATTCATAACTATCATCCATAGCATAAGCGAGTGTGCCCGAAGTTGGGTCGCCTACTGGAAAGTCGTGATTATCCATTTCACCGATAAGTTTGCTACGGCCTAATAGATATTGTTCGTTAAGCAATGCTTTTGCTGGCACTTCAACAAAATCAGGATCAGCAACGTAAAAATCTCTATCGGCAAACGCTAGGCGAGATGCTTGAGTAAAGAGGTGCAAGGCTTCTGGATCATTTGCCTTAAACTTACCTAGGTCGTACGGTTCAAGCAGTTTCATCATTTGCAAAACGGCAATACCACCACTGCTAGGCGGTGCCATAGAGCAAACTTTATATACACGATATTCCGTACAGATAGCGTCTCGGGTTTTGCTCTTATAATGTTCTAAGTCGCTCAGCGCCAATTTGCCAGGTGCGATTTCAGACTTTTGCACAGCTTCCACTAATTGGGTGGCATTTTGCCCTTCATAAAAGGCTTGGATCCCTTGCGTTGCTACTTTGTAATATAGGTTTGCCAAAGGCAGATTCTTTTTAAGGGTCCCTGGTTGTAGTGCTTTACCATCCGGATAGAAATACTCTTTTGCGGGACTGAGCTTTGTCAAACCTGGGTTGAGTTTTTTCTCAAGCAGCATATTTAAACGTGGAGAGACGATAAATCCGTCTCGAGCTAATTCAATCGCTGGTTTGAATAATTCCTGCCATGGCAGTTTACCGTATTTGTCATGTGCTGATTTAAACGCGTGTAGAATGCCTGGCACACCTACAGAGCGACCGCCCACCACAGCCTCAATCCATCTAACCGCATTACCCGTATCATCTAAAAACAGATCAGGGCCGGCAAGTTTTGGTGCAGTTTCTCTTCCATCAAAACTAATTAATTCATTGCTTTTCTTGTCGTAGTGCAGGATAAAAGCCCCCCCACCTACGCCTGAAGATTGCGGCTCAACTAATGTAAGCACAAGTTGAGTCGCTATCATGGCATCAACCGCACTTCCCCCTTTAGAGAGCATCAATTGACCTGCTTTACTCGCATAGGGGTTGGCAGCAACGACCATGTACTTTTCTGCGGTGCGTGCTTCTTTAGATTGGAAACCTGTTGCGGCTTCCGGCTCTCTAATTTCGATTTTTTGTTGCTCAGCTAAGGTGTTGGTTGAAAAGCTGAATGCGGCAATCACGGTTAGTGATGCAAGTGTATGTTTCATAATACCCACTTTGCTTACGTCTTATATTTGGCATCATAAAAGCAATTAGGCACAATATGCAAAAATAATAACGTGAAATCGTATGTTTGAACTTCCAACGAACAAAGAATATCTCATTGGCCCTGCGTCTTTGGCGATATTGTCAACAATACTGATGTTGTTCGGGCTTGGCCCGCACTTAGATTTCGACAGAAACGCAATTGCTGATGGTGAAATATGGCGTATTTTGAGCGGTCAGTTTACCCATAGCAATTGGTATCACTTGATGCTAAACCTGCTTGGGATCTTATTTATTTGGCTATTACATGCCGAATATACAACTCTAAGAAAATATTGGCTGAATGTGCTTTTCCTTGGCCTCTTTACCGGGCTCATGATTTTGCTATTTTCGCTAAACATCGTTGTATATACAGGTTTGAGTGGCTTATTACATGGGCTTATAGTATGGGGAGCACTTGAAGATATTAAGCGCAAGCTAACAACTGGATATCTGTTGTTTATTGGTGTGTGGGCAAAGGTATGTTGGGAGCAATATGCGGGTGCAAGCACAGATGTAGCCAAACTGATAGACTCGAGAGTCGCCATTGAAGCACATCTATTTGGTGCAGTTGGTGGTGTGGTTTTAGCTGTTATCTATTTATTTTATAAAACAAAAAAGCCAGCTTAAGCTGGCTTTTTATCCACCCATTTGATTACAAGTTTTCTTTGAACAACTTGTATATACGACGGTATTCATCCAACCAACTTGATGGCTGTCTAAAGCCATGGGGCTCAACTGGATAAATCGCCGTTTCAAAGTCTTCCTTTTCTAGCTCAATCAGGCGTTGCACCAAGCGCACAACATCTTGGAAAAACACGTTATCATCAACCATAGGTGCATTGATCAGAAGCTTGTTTTTCAAACCTTCAGCATGATAGATAGGCGAACTGCGTTTGTATGCAATTGGGTCTACATCTGGGCGATTAAGGATATTTGAGGTGTACGGGTCGTTGTAATAGGCCCAATCGGTGACTGGACGTAAAGCTGCGCCTGCCTGGAATAGATCCGGCTGAGTAAATAGCGCCATAAATGTCATAAAGCCGCCGTATGAACCACCATAAGTACCTACAGCACCACGGTCAACATTAGCGTTGTTCACCATCCACTCAACACCGTCTGCCAAATCTTCGATTTCTGGTTTACCCATATGACGATAGATTGCCGTTCTCCAGTCTCGACCGTAACCTTTAGAGCCACGATAGTCCATATCCATGACGACATAGCCTTCGCTCGCGAGAAGTGAATGGAACATAAACTCTCTAAAGTAGTTAGACCAACCCATATGAGAGTTCTGCAAATAACCCGCACCATGGTTAAAGATCACAGCCTTACGATTTTTACCTGTTTCGCCTTCTTGATAATCTGCCGGGTAATATACTTTTGCGTAGACAGGCTCACCTTGATGGCTTGAAGGAACCGCGACAATCTTAGGTGCAATTAGCTTCTTATTTAAAAACGCATCTGAGACCGTATTAGTGAGTCGTGACACCGCTGCTTTTGGCGCTGCATCCGCCACATAAAGCTCAGGAGGCATCATGATTTTTGAGTGAGTTAACAACAGCTTTTGCTCATCTGGGCTTAGCTGGTAATCAGTCAGGCCATCTAAATCGGTTAACTGCTCATCTTCACCGCTTGCTAAATTGACGCGATAAATTTCGTATAAACCTGGGTGATCTTTATTTGCTTTGTAATAAACAAATTGACTATCGTGGGTTAAGGTTGGTTCAGAAACCACAAACTTCCCTGAAGTCATTGCTTTTGCTTTGCCGTTAAGCGGCTTAACATAAAGCTGGCTATATCCAGTTTGCTCAGAAAGATAGTACAACGCGTCTTGGTTGCTTAACCAACCAAAATCATTGTAGGTATAATTGATCCATGCATCATCGTGTAGGCGATGCTGAGAAACGAATTGTTGTTTATCAAAATCAACCGTCGCTAACCATCTGTCTTTATTATCCCAAGCACCAAGCATCACTGCGACTTGAGAACCGTCACTATTCCATTGGATAGCGGATTGACTCCAGCCCCATGTGTCGATCAAGTTGATATCACGAGGTGCTTTTTCACTCTTATATGATTCACCTTTTGCCTTAGCATTTTCGCGTTTCACCTCGGCTAGTACATCTTCATCAAAGCCCGGCAAAGTATCATAGCTCAGCGTGACTTGCTCTGATTTTGCTAAATCAATGAAAATAACATCAGAATTCATTGGTTTAGTGTCTGCAACGCGGCGGCGAGCTTTTACCGGATCAATGTCACCGCTTTGACTCACGTAGTTAGGCATGATGTCAGAATCGGAACGACTTGGTTTATCATCTGTGATCACGGCCATTAACTTGTCACCTGTCGGTGCTAAGCTAACTGAGATAAGCGTTTTTCCTTTACCAAGATAAAACTGATTATCTTGGATACTTGCGTTATTTGCTTCTATCTCTTGATTTCTTGCTTCTCGATCTTTGCTGTTTTTGTGCGTTAGCGCAACGAATTGAATCAGTTTGTGTTGCTGCTCAGCGATATATCCATTTGGCTCTTTCACCCCTTCAGGCTTATCCGCTAAATGTAACTTTACCAGCTCTTTGGTTAAGCCAGTGGCTAAATCGAACGCAAATAGCGCATTGCCTGAACGGTAAGCTAATCGGTTATCACTTAAGAATTGCGGTGCATACTCATAGTCCGAAGAATGAGTAACTTGTGTCAAAGCGCCAGACTTCAGGTTTTTAACGAATATGTTGCCTTTAAATTCATAAGATTGTAGCGTTCGACCTTTATTATAAATCGCGTTTGCAGCACCAACGGCATGCAAATCTGACAGCGAAACCGCTTCGCTTGTTTGTGCGCTACTGACTTTAAATAGATCTCTTAACTCTGAACCAGCTTGCTTACGCTTATAGAAAACGGTTTTGCTATCAGCTCCCCAGTATGCGCTTTCTGGTTGTCTTCCCAACCAATCAGGATGCGCCATTGCTTGTTTTAAGGTGATCTGCTCACCACCGAAATCAACAGGAGTCGCAACGATTTGTGGGACTGGTGAATTGGTTTCAACTTGTTGTGGTTTTGGGCTGACTTCAGTGGTTTGACAACCAGAAAGGAATAAACCTGAAGCGACGGCCATCGAGATAAGAGAGAGTTTCAACATGTGACTTTCTTATAATAGTTAAATTTGCCTAATTTAAGCAGAAAGCCAGCGGAATATCGACAGATTTAAGATTAAAAGCACGATGGGTGGGACAAAAAAAGGCCAGCATAGGGATGCTGGCCAAATACTCTCTGCGCTCACATAGTCGTTGATGGACAACGAGTATGAAATGAGGCCTATCCGCGCCTCACAATAGTAGACCGCACTATCAGAAAAGAGTTCCAAAAATAACAGTAAAAAAAATAAATTTTTTATATCTACCCTGAGCTCTGTTATAAAGAATGAGTTAACTCAATAGTTATCATAAGCTTAGGTTTTTAGTTAACAATGGACCTTTTTTGCTAAAAACAGTAGTACTAATTCAAAATTAATTGCTGAGCGGTTTCCATAACCCCAGGGTAGTCTGCTTCAGGCAAGATGTCAGCAAGCTCTGCCAGTGCTTCACCTAACTTATGCAGTGAGTCAGCTGACACGTTGATATGCCCCATTTTTCTGCCCGGTTTCGCATCTTTGCCATACCAGTGACTGGTTGTCCCTGAGACAGCAAGAACTTGCGATGGAATGTGACTTTGCCCTAACACATTAATCATCGCGGTTGGGCGAAGCAGGCTTGTATCACCAATCGGCAAACCGGCAACGGCACGAATATGGTTTTCAAACTGGCTTACATGGGCCCCTTGTTGAGACCAATGTCCTGAGTTATGTACCCTTGGCGCTATTTCATTAACCAATAATTGACCTTCAACATCGAAAAACTCAATAGCAAGTACACCAACATAATCGAGTGCATTCGCAAGTTTCGCAAATGCGTCTTCCGCTTGCGCTTGAATATTTGCTTTCTCTTTACCAGCGATTGATAGGGTCAGTACACCATTGGTATGCTGGTTTTCAGTCAAAGGATAAATTTTACATTCGCCATTTTTAGCACGCACACCAATAATCGACACCTCACGGTCAAACGGTATCATTTTTTCAGCAACGATAGAGTGAGGTTGTGCTTCAGTGCTTGCTTGCAAAAACTCGGACATTTCGGCCCAAGTATTGTCTATTTCAGATTCTGATTTTACTCGCCATTGCCCTTTCCCATCATAGCCTGCCTGACAGGTTTTAACGACCAAAGGCATGCCTAACTCATCAATCGCTGTGAGGAAATGCGCTTTATCAGTAATGATTTTGAAAGGAGCACAAGGCACAGATGTTTTATCTAGTAGTGCTTTTTCTTTCGCGCGATCACCACCTGTGGCTATTGCTTCTGCGCCAGGGTAGAACTTACCACTTTGTTCGCAAAGCGCTAAAACATCATGTGGAATATGTTCAAATTCGGCAGTGATGGCATCAGCATTGTCAATGGCTTGCTGTAATGACTCTGGTGTTGTTGCAAAGGTAACGGGGTTTATTACCGTTTGGCTGCCAACATCATAGGCCAACACTTTTATATCAAGATGAGTTGACGATAGGCTCATCATACGGGCTAACTGTCCCGCCCCTAAAACAAGAATATTCATGTTATTTCGCAGGATCTGGATTAGCTAGTACAGTTTCTGTTTGTTCTTTTCTGAACGCTTCTACTTTTGCAAAAATTTCTGGCTGCTGACAACCTAAAATTTGAGCAGCGAGCAAACCTGCGTTTGCAGCACCAGCGTCGCCAATCGCTAACGTACCTACCGCAACACCTTTAGGCATTTGGCAAATTGATAGCAATGAGTCCACGCCATTTAGCGTTTTTGATTTTACTGGAACGCCAAGTACAGGCAGACTTGTGAATGCTGCCGCCATCCCCGGTAGGTGTGCAGCACCGCCAGCACCGGCAATGATAACTTTGATCCCACGTTCTGCTGCTGTCGAAGCATAATCCGCTAAAAGCTGTGGAGTACGGTGAGCTGAAACTACTTTAGTTTCATAATCAATACCAAATTTATCTAACATTTCAGCTGCATGTTGCATTGTAGGCCAGTCTGATTTTGAGCCCATAATGATGCCAACGGTCATAATAATTCCTCGACTAATTTTGAACGATACAGGGCTAAGGTCCTTCACACCTTAGCTGCGGGCATTATACCTGAGTTCGTCTTTAATGCGAAGAATCAACTTATTGCAATTATCACGCGATGGCACCCTGAGTTATTTAGACACCACCAATTCTTCAATACTTAATGCTTTCGCACGCTTAAAGTGAGAGAAAAACGCTTTAGGACCCATAATTAAGCATAACACCGCCAGACCACCTGGGATCAGCACCATTTTTAAAGCTGGACCAAGAATATAGCTGTAAAAAAAGATAAAAGGGATGAACAGAATGTATCCGATGAATAAGCTCAAATATTGCATAACAACTCCTATTGAAATTTAATGAGCATGCTCAATTATAATAATGAGCGCGCTCATTATTTGCAAACTTTATCTCTTAAATAATCTGGAATTGTGCTACACTCTCTTCGCAAATAAAAAGGTAACCATATGAAAAAAAGAGAAATTACGTACAATAAAATTCTCAGTGCTAGTTGGCAACTTTTTCAAGACAATGGTTTTGAAAACACCACTACTCGGCAAATTGCCCAAGCAGCAAACGTGGCAACGGGAACGGTTTTCTCTCACTTCCCTACTAAGCTCGACATGCTCAAAGTCGCAATGCATAACCAAATAGATGAACTAATTAATGAAGCGAAAGCAACAGATGAGCAGCATAGTGCCAGCTTAAAGTTACGCCACTATGCAAAGTATTTATTTGCTTTTTATCTTAGCAATAGAGATTTCAGTAAAGAGCTGCTTTGTGGGATTATTTGGCATAGCGAATTCTTTACGGGACAACTCAATTTGTTCAAACACTTGTTATTCAGTGAGCAGGAATACAATGAGTTAAAAGCAACCGTTATGATGGATTGCTACTTTATGACCTTATTAGAAGGGTTAAGCAATGAGCATAGCTCTGTTGACCAGATGTTGCATTCCCTATCTCAGAAGCTGAAACTTGTTAGTCAATAAGCTGTATGATGTGTTCTTTATTTAATATTAATACGAATTTACTTGTGCTTTTGAACTTCTGACCATATAAAGCATCTAGGACTAGTGTAATAAGCAAGTGCTTGGGAAAAGTTACTTAGTTCCTTATTTTTGTCTAACGAGGTCAAAATGAAACGCGTCATCTTATTCCTTATCACTAACTTAGCAGTGATGCTTGTGTTAGGAATTGTGTTATCTGTCTTAATGTCTGTGTTTGGTATTTCTAGCCGAAGCTATACAGGCATTATGGTTATTGCTGCCGTATTTGGATTCGGTGGTTCTTTTATCTCTCTTTACATGTCTAAGTGGATTGCAAAGAAATCTACAGGGGCCCATGTTATAGAGCAACCACGAAACGAAACTGAACATTGGTTAGTTTCTACTGTCGCAGAGCAAGCTAAAAAAGCAGGAATTGCAATGCCAGAAGTTGCGATTTACGACAGCCCTGAAATGAATGCGTTTGCAACCGGGCCGAGTAAAAATAACAGCTTAGTTGCTGTAAGTACTGGCCTACTCCAAAATATGAATCAGGATCAAGCAGAGGCAGTGCTTGCGCACGAAGTGTCGCACGTTGCAAATGGCGACATGGTTACGCTTACCTTGATCCAAGGTGTTGTAAATACCTTTGTTATATTCTTCGCTAAAGTATTGGCGGGGATTGTTGATAACTTCTTGAATGGCGATGAAGAAGAATCAGGTGGAAGCTGGACATATTTTATCTTTGATATGATATTCCAGATCCTCTTTGGTATTTTGGCGTCTGTTGTTGTCGCTTACTTTAGTCGTAAACGAGAATTCGCAGCAGATAAAGGTGCAGCAGATTTAGTCGGTGCGCAAAAAATGCGTTCAGCACTAGAGCGTTTGAAGCACAACCATGAATCGCAATTAGAAGGCTCAATGATGGCTTTTGGTATTGCGTCAGGTAAGTCTATTGCAGACTTCTTTGCTTCTCACCCGCCACTTGATGAGAGAATTCGAGCACTTTCGTAACTCTTTTCACATTCATACTAGGGCAACGATTAAGTTGCCCTTTTTTATAGCTCAATTTTATACAGATTATTTCCAACAGCGCTAAACCCTAAACGCTTGAGTAGATTTAATGAACGGTGATTATCAGCCGATACATGCGCCAAAACCACATTGAGCTCAAACTCAATCTGGCTTTCGTTTGCAAATAGACAACGTAAAGCTTCAAACATCACGCCTTTACCCCAATAATCAGGTAGTAATTCATAGCCAATATGTAGGCCCTCAATATCAGCGTCTTCGTGATAGAAACCAATACATCCAATCACCGCTTTAGTGCTTTTACACACGAGGCAAAAGCGTCCACCCCTGCCTTCATATTGACGCTCAATATCCATTTGGATCATGCATTTAAGGTCTACTTCAGTGAGGTTGTCGCCGTAATCGTTATACGCTTTTACCTGCGGTAAATTAAGTAACGCTAATAACTGCGGATTATCTTTGTGCCTTATAGGTCTGATGACTAGCCTTGGTGTTTCAAATTCCATAAAATGCTCAGGTCTAAGTATCTGGTGCAATGGTAGCACTGATTGCAGCAAATACACCTTCAATATTATGATCGCTTGTATTACTTTATAATTTAGCATTTTTGGAGAATGAATATGAGTCAAGAGTTCACCGTTATCCCCCCAACGACAAAGGTTTACTGCCCAGAGAGAGGTGAAGGCTGGACGTTAACGGGCATTACAGGGATAGATGAAAACGCATCAGTGATGTTCTCTGGCGTACGCTATACCATCTCAGCAAAAGAAATCGTTGAGTCATTATTACCAAACTTTAAAAATAGGCAAGAATCAAATAATTAATACTTTTTAATTATTTCACTGTTGTAAAAGTGTAAATTACGATCAATTATAGCGCTAGATTGCAAAGTCAATAATGGAAGCGCCCGCCTTAAAGGATTAAGTCATCGCATTGAGTTGGACTTAATTGCGAAGACATTGCTTTGTGTTGTTTTAAGTTACAGGACGTAAACTTTTTAGGGTTCCTGCTATGTTAAAAGCATCACTCACAACACTTGGTTTAATCTCAACATTACTTTCCACATACACCTATGCAGATAGTTGCCCAGGTCAGGTTTTTGGTATTAACGCTGGCCGCGGCGATATTGGTATTTTGTTTGGCCTAGATGAAGGTGCAGGACAAGCCAGCGCCAATAGTTTAGCTGCCTTTAGTTCGGCAGCACTCGCCTATGATACTAGCAGTGCACGTTGGTACTATGCATCCGCACCAAGGCCAATCGACTATAAAGTTGATACCAGTCATCTAAACTTACCAGCTGACGCAGATATTCCCATTGAAGGTAAAAAACATCGCTATATTCAACTAGCATATTTTGATGGAACCTCTCATACCATTGTTGGTAGAACGGCTTATTTGGTGGGATTGGCATATGACAGCACAAACGATAGACTCATTGGAACGAGCTACGATTCTATTTACAGCATAGATAAAAACACAGGCGACGCAACTAAGCTCTCGGATCTCCCCTCATTGGCGGGAAAATACCGCGGCGATCTTGAGTTTTATAATGGTCGCTTAATCCTAGTCACGAGTGCAGCCGTTTACCAAGTTAATACCAACGACTTTTCTGTGACTAAATTATCTGATCACGACTTAACTGCCGTTACAGGGGCAAGCCTTAATAGTAACGGAGAGCTTATTATCAGTCGCGTTATCATTAATGACGCCGGACACACCAACAAAAGCGCGATTTATAAATTAAACCCTGATACAGGAAGCACCTGTTATATCAATACATTACCAATACGAGTAAATGACCTTGCATATAGCCCAAATGGCAGCAGTACATGCTATACCGTTTCTGGTTGCGGCGGTACACCAACTCCTCCTTCGCCACCGTCTTTTACGTTAACGAGTATTGAAAACGCGGTTTATGAGGGAAGTAACCTTAGCTATCAAATTACCTTAGGTAAAGCCTTCGAGCAGGACGTCAGCTTTTCGGTGGCGGTCAATGATGTGACAACACAATCAGATGACTACGTAGCACCACCTACCTCATTGGTAATACCAGCGGGCAGCACAACTGCTACCATTCAAATAGCAACAATAGACGATACTGAGTACACTGGCGATCGGGAACTCTCTTTGAGCGTAACAGGCGTGAGCAATACCTCAGGCAATGAAACCCTATCGGGAAACATACTCGACAATGAAACCGCATGTGTGCCTGACAACTATACGCGGATCAATTACGCGTTCGTCAGAGAAGACTCATTATTCAATAATGACTGGGGTATCAAAGTAAACGGCCAATATATTAAATTGCTTGATGAATACGGCAGTGCCGGCAGCTATGACATCCTTCAAGGACAATCATTTACCTATGTGCTCGCTATCGATGGTAACAGCAATACACTATCAACCAAGTACCAAGTCTCAGGTACCAACCAACGTTGGGAAGATCAAAACGATAACGATTACAATGACTTTGAGGTCAGTGTGACAACACAAACCATTCAAAAAGGTTGTAATTAACAGACTCAAAGCGGCTTACTACTATTAGAAGCCGCTTTATTTAGCCTGAACTCGGGATAAGAAGTTAGTTAATCCACTAAAATCACTAAGTTAAAAAGCGTAATATCACTCTAGCCAGAAGTTATTTCTTAATACAAGGCAAATTTGTGCGTCAATAGCTGGCCTATTGCAAGCAAATTTAACGCAGTAGTAAGGAATAACAGCTGCTAGAGAACAAATTGTTATCCCGAGTTTAGGTTATTTAATATTAACTGGTACCTGATTTAAGCTCAAACAACTCGAGTAACGCTGAGCGAAGCTGTAGCTTTGGTGTGCCCTCACTGTAAGGCGCTGTTGCAAGCAGCGGGCAGTCTAGGCGAAGCTTTAAACTTTCAAGGTTTTCTTCAAATACAGACATTTCAGGGTCAATCTGATTTGCTATCCACCCAACCAAATTCAGTCCTTTTTGCTTGATAGATTCTGCCGTTAAAAACGCATGATTCAAACAGCCTAGCTTCATGCCAACCACTAAAATAACGGGAAGTTGTGCTCTGGAGACCCAATCATACAGATATTCATTGTCGTTAATGGGCAATGCCCAGCCACCGGCACCTTCACATAATATATACTCAGCGCCCAGTTGCTGAATTTCACTAAAGCGCTCATGTAGCTTATCAACTGTGATGTCAACATTTACCTGTTTGGCTGCAATATGCGGGGCAATTGGTGGTGCAAAACAAAATGGGTTAACTTGCTCGTAAGTACCGTGCACCGTCGCAGCTTCCATTAAACTGATAGCATCAACGTTCACTAGTTCACCAAATGCCTCTTCAGCATCTGCCGCAATCGGCTTATAGCCAAAAGTCTTTTTACCGTGCTTGGCTAACAGTTTTAGTAATAAAGTAGAAATATAGGTTTTACCTACTTCAGTGTCGGTCCCAGTTACAAAATATGCTTGATTCATTTCCTTAACTCCAAAAATCCGACTTGATAACTGACATCAAAACCATTTTTACTCTCAGGGTAGCTGCTCAGCAGCTGAGCGTAGGCTGATTTGCCTAACAAACCTTGTCGGCGAGAAGCGGTTTTTACATCGTTGGCACCGATATTTTTTACCGAGCGTAACGCCTTTAACGGCGTGTCATAAGTATCAATCAATAACGCTTCATCCGCCCAAGTCACAGCAAACCCGGCCTGTAGCGCAAAAGATTTAAGTGCAGACAGCGAATAAAATGAATTAATATGGCCACACTGATCGATGGCTCGCCATGCGCTATCAATTTCGTTTAACGACCCATCTAGCACGGAGCTTAGCAACACTCGCCCTTCTTTTTTTAGCACTTCATACAATTGCGCAAACAACGCTTGCGGGGAATTAGACCACTGAATTGCAAAATTACTAAAGACTAAGTCGATACAATTTGATTGAATAGCGAGTTTATCCATATCACAGCAAACACTATTTGTCGTATTTTCAGCGCTTGCTAACATAGCCAAGCTAAGATCCGCTCCAACATAATGATTCGTGAAAGCGTTTAATCTATGAAAGTTTTCATGTGGCCCGCATCCTAAATCGAGCAACCGAGGAAACATACGCACCGCACCAAGCTCGCTATTTTGCTGTGTTAAACGTGAAAAGAGTACATCTGCGGCCTGTTTTTGCACGTTAGCGTGTTGAGAGTATGATTGCGCGGCTTTTGAAAAGCACTTTGCTGTTTGCGTCTTTTGTGCTTTGCTCATGCTCCCTCCACTAAGGCCGAAACCAATTTGTCTATATCTTCGTGACTGTGCTGTGCCGTTATTGTTATTCGCAATCGTGCGGTATTTTGCGGCACAGTTGGTGGCCTAATAGCGCCAACCCAAAGCCCCTTTTCCTTTAGCTTATGTTGCGCCGCTAATACATTTTCACTGCTTCCATACACAAGAGGCTGTATAGCCGTACCACTTGGAATGGGAGATAAGTTGGTTTGAGCAACTAACGACCTAAAATAGTCGATATTTACTTGTAATTTGTGTCTCGCTTCAGATGCAACAAGCAATTTATTTAGTTGGCATAATGCAACGCTTGCCATAATAGGTGACAGCGCCGTTGTATAGATAAACTCACGATTAAATTGCGTCATGTAATTTATCACATCATGACTTGCTAATACCGCAGCTCCTTGACAGCCCATCGCTTTGCCAAAGGTGATCACCAAAATTTCAGGTTTAATGCCGCTTTCAATCGTGCCAAGTCCTTGCGCTCCCACAACGCCAAACGCATGAGCATCGTCTACCATCAGCCACGCAGAATGAGACTTAGCCAGCACACTGATTTCAGGTACTGGCGCTTGGTCTCCATCCATAGAAAACACCCCTTCAGTGACGATGAGTTTACTGTCGGCTTTGGTTTTTTCTAATCGAGACCTTAAGTGCGTCAAATCATTATGATTAAAGCGAACAAACTTAGCGCTGCCCGCTAAACCACCGTCTAACAGGCTGGCGTGGTTGAGCTTATCTTGGAACACCGCAGCGCTTAATTGCTTTTCTTGGGGCGTGAACAATGCCTTTAACACACTGGTATTAGCAGCAAAACCGCTTGGAAATAACAGTGCTGCATCATAACCCAAAACACTACAAAGCCTATCTTCGAGCTGACGGTGAATATCAAGATAACCCGTAACAAGCGCCGAACTTCGGCTTCCGGCTTCAGTGCATGCAAGCGTGTTAAACTCCAACGTGTCTGCAAGTCCCAGGTAGTCATTGCTGGCAAAGTTAATATATTGCTGATCAGCAATTTTTATTCTACTTGCAGAGGCCTTTTCAACCACTATGCGCTTTCTTAGCAACCCTTCAGCGTGACGGGCTGCTAAGGCAGATTGAATATACTCAAATGACATTGATTAGTTGGCTTCGTAAAATAGCTCTGATGTCGCTTTGTCTGCAATTGCAGAGCTTAACGATGCCTCATAGGCCTCATCCGAATAATCTTCACGTTTTTCAGGGTTCATCCCAAGTTTTCTGATGAGATTCATATCGGCGTCTGCTTCTGGGTTTTCCGTGGTCAATAGCTTATCACCATAGAAAATTGAGTTAGCGCCAGCGAAGAAACACATAGACTGCATCTGTTCATTCATCGCCGTTCTACCTGCAGATAAACGCACGTAACTGTGTGGCATCATGATACGCGCAACCGCGATAGTACGGATAAATTCAAAGTGATCGAGATCATCAACATTTTCAAGTGGCGTACCTTTAACTTTAACAAGCATGTTAATCGGTACACTTTCTGGTTGTTTTGGCAGGTTTGCTAATTGGATCAGCAAGCCATAACGATCAGATGCCTGCTCTCCCATTCCTACAATACCACCAGAGCACACTTTCATTCCTGCATCTCTGACGTGATCAAGGGTATCAAGTCTGTCTTGATAAGTTCTTGTCGTGATAATTTGCTCGTAGTATTCAGGTGAGGTGTCCAAATTATGGTTGTAATAATCAAGGCCAGCTTCTCTTAGCGTGTGCGCTTTTTGATTATCCAGTTTACCCAAAGTCATACAGGTTTCTAGGCCTAGCTCTTTAACTTCTTTCACCATTTTGGCGATATAAGGCATATCTCTATCTTTTGGATCAGACCAAGCGGCGCCCATACAAAAACGTGTCGCGCCCTTTTCTTTCGCCAACTTAGCTTGAGT
Organism: Pseudoalteromonas sp. CO342X; assembly: GCF_004208915.1. NCBI lineage: Bacteria > Pseudomonadati > Pseudomonadota > Gammaproteobacteria > Alteromonadales > Pseudoalteromonadaceae > Pseudoalteromonas > Pseudoalteromonas sp. CO342X. Next base: position 344,133 of record NZ_SGPH01000016.1, on the reverse strand, counting down.
TACAACCTTTTCCACTTCCATCAAACGCTCACGTTCAAGATCCGTTTTGTAATGACCTGACTGTGGGCAGTATTTGCAATCTTCAGGACAGGCACCCGTTTTGATAGACAGCAAAGTGGAGATTTGAACTTCATTGGGATTGAAGTTTTTGCGGTGAATACTTGCTGCATAAAAAAGTAAGTCGTTAAAAGGCATGGTGAACAGTGTTTTTACTTCTTCATGTGTCCAATCGTGTCTTAGCGCGCCTAATTCCATATTTTCATTCTCTTTTTATTCTTGCCTAAATTTACAACACGAGTATTTTCTAGTGATTAAATTTAGCGCAGTCAAACTGACGGTGATTGGCTTAGTCTACTTCTTAGCTTAGTATTGTCAACGTTACATGCGCCCACAAGGTTTACAAATGAACAATAAACAAACAATCGATATTGAATTTGATCGCAAGCATATATGGCACCCCTATACATCAATGATTGACCCTCTGCCCGTCTATCCAGCCGCAAGAACATTCGAGAACAAAATTGAGCTTGAAACTGGCGAAACTCTCATTGACGGTATGGCATCCTGGTGGAGTGCTGTGCATGGTTATGGTCATCCAGAAATAATCGCTGCGATAAAAAATCAAGCGGACACGATGAGCCATGTCATGTTCGGTGGGCTAACTCATCAGCCTGCCGTGGAGTTATGCAAACTACTTGTGGAGCTAACCCCAGCCCCACTTAATCGAGTATTCCTAGCCGACGGCGGCTCAGTTAGTGTTGAAGTTGCAATCAAAATGGCGATCCAATATTGGTTGAGTAAAGGCAAAAAGAATAAAACCCAAATAATGACAGCCAAAAAAGGCTATCACGGTGATACATTCGCGGCGATGAGCGTTTGCGATCCTGTGAATTCGATGCATGCCATGTACCAAGGCTTTTTACCTGAGCAAGTGTTTGTCGATGCCCCTAAAAGTGAGTTTTACGGCAGCCAAAGTCAAGATGAACTTAGCGCATTAGAAACCGCATTTGCCGCTAATCATGAAAAGGTCGCGGCATTTATCATCGAACCGATAGTGCAAAATGCAGGCGGCATGAACTTCTACCACCCAGAATATCTCAAGGCGCTTCGAGCACTATGCGATAAGTATGAGGTGCTACTGATTGTAGATGAAATTGCGACTGGGTTTGGCCGTACAGGTAAAATGTTCGCCTGTGAACACGCAGATATCTCACCGGACATTATGTGTGTTGGCAAAGCGCTTACTGGCGGAAACATGACGCTCGCAGCCACTTTAACAACAGAAGAGGTGGCTTTGGGTATTAGCCAAGGCGAAGCGAAAGTGCTAATGCACGGACCAACTTTTATGGGAAATCCGCTGGCGTGTGCCGCTGCTGTAGCTAGTCTCACAATCTTAAAACGCCAAGAAACAATGGCCAATATTGAACGAGTCACGAGCGCGCTAAACGCACTCAAGCGCTGTCTTAATCTAAGTGCAGTCGTAGATGTTAGAGTCCTTGGTGCGATTGGCGTGGTGGAAGTAGAACGGGTTGTTAATGTTGCAAAAATCCAAAAATTCTTCATTCAACAAGGTGTATGGATAAGACCTTTTGGCAAGTTAATTTATATTATGCCGCCGTATATCACCTCAAATGAAGATATTGAAACACTCATTGACGCGATTTACGCTGCCATTGAAGGCGAACACTTCTAAAACACATTAAATTTGGAATTAGGTCTATTTCATGACCTAATTTCGACAATGTAATCTAAAACAATGGCGCATATTCAACAAAATTGCGTTATTTCGAACTTTCCTCGCTTTGTACCTGAAATAACATCAATGGCATGTTACCATGGTCGTTTTTATTATTAGCAAGTGAGAAAAGAGACATATTATCTATGCAGCAAACCGTCAAATTGCAGCCAGCTGAAGCTTATCAGCCCCCTCGTTTTACTGTTTACCAACACCGCCAAATCGATAAGATAGAGCAACTGGATAAACTGCCTGAACATCTTCGCTTTCAAATGAAAGTCGTTGCCAATGTATTCCCTTTTCGCGTTAATAACTTTGTGATTGAAGAGCTCATCGATTGGGATAAAGTGCCTAACGACCCCGTTTTTCAATTAACTTTCCCACAGCGTGGCATGCTGGATGACGAGTCATACGAGCAAATGGCCGATTTGTTAAGTCGCGAACATACACCAGAAGAAGTGTTTAACCTCGCAACCAAAATTCGTCAAAAGTTAAACCCGCACCCAGCTGGTCAAATGGAAAAAAATGTTCCTGAGTATGAAGGTGAACGCGTAGACGGGATCCAACACAAATATAAAGAAACAGTGTTGTTTTTCCCGTCTCAAGGACAATACTGCCACTCTTACTGCACATTCTGCTTCCGCTGGGCGCAGTTTGTTGGCAAAGCTACCCGATTTAACAATAACGACGCCGAGCTGCTCCACAACTACTTGGCCGAACACACTGAAGTGACCGATCTATTGATGACTGGTGGCGATCCTATGGTAATGCGCACCGTTAAATTGCGTAAATACCTAGAGGCGCTAAAAGAGCCAAGGTTTGACCATATTCGTACCATCAGGATCGGCACTAAATCTCTCACTTTTTGGCCGTTTAGATACGTCACCGATCCGGACGCACAAGAGTTGTTAACCTTGCTAAAAGAGTTGGTTGATGCCGGAAAGCATGTATCAATCATGGCGCACGTTAACCACAAACAAGAACTGCGTACTGAAGTCACACGTGAAGCGATTAAACTCATCCGCAAAACTGGTGCACAGATCAGAACACAAGCACCACTTTTAAATAATATAAACGTAGACGCTGATATGTGGGCTGACATGTGGAAAGAGCAAACTCAGCTTGGCATGATCCCCTACTACATGTTTATCGAGCGAGATACCGGCGCTAAGCGTTACTTTGAAATCCCGTTACACAAAACGTGGGAAACATTCCGTGAAGCTTATAAGCAAGTCTCTGGTGTGAGCCGCACAGTTCGAGGCCCTTCAATGAGTGCAGGTCCTGGAAAAGTTGAAGTGTCTGGCGTAACAGAAGTCGCAGGCGAAAAGGTGTTTGTGCTGCGCTTTATTCAAGCACGAAACCCAGACTGGGTGCAGCGTCCGTTCTTTGCCAAGTTCGACGAAAATGCCCACTGGCTGGATGACTTAAAACCTGCATTTGGGGAAGAAAAATTCTTCTGGCAGGACGAGTACGACGTCATGTAAATGTAAAAATATCAAAAAAGCCAGCAAATTGCTGGCTTTTATTTTATTTGGCGCATTTAAATAACCTGAGGTTTAGATTAGAGGTGGGCTAACTCATTGCTTTTAATATTAAGTATAATTACTTCCTTATCTAGCTAGAGCGTTTGCGGATAACAGGCTGCTAAAAGCTCTAATTTGAATAAGTCTTAATTATATCTATCAGGTTTGATTACTGGGGCTTAATCAAATCTGACTGTTGCACAAGGGCCAAATTCGGCGGTTCAACAGCAACTTCATATCTTAAACTTAATTGCGATACCAGACACTCGACTGACTCGTATTTGGACAAAACGAGTTGGGAGAACGTCTGTATTAGGTGAGTTTCGCATAAAGACTTCTATGGGCTAACGCCCAATTAACGTGTGAGCAGCGCAGGCACTGAACTTGAACACTGCGCCCTAAACACTAAATTCAACCTGAAGTGAGAGCGCCAAGCGTTGCGAATCACTGTTGAATTGTTTGTTAAGTGCCAAACTCTTGCGCATAAATTACCACCGTATCAGAATAATCAATCACAGATGCTTCTTGATATAAATGTTCAAGCTCATCTCGGGATAATTCTCTTGAACCAATCTTTCCACGATTAAATAGCTCTTCGAATAACTCACCAGACAGAGAAGCCGATTTAATATCGTCATATTTCAATAAAGTTCCTCCCCGCTTTCCTTCTGTAGCACAAGCGTCAATTTGACAGATAGGGAGATGTTCACCAGTTGAAATAAACTTCTGATCAACAGTTTGTAATTTGTCTGTAGGTCTCAAAAAACCCGTACAGTAAGGAAAACGATACGAATTTTGATGATTATCGTTTTGACAGATCCCTTTATAACAAAGAAATTTACGCATTTTATCTAACTGACCTAACATTCTTTGATCGGAAAGGTATAACTGACGATCCTCCCAAATCTTATATTGAACGGCAACAATACTTATTCCTTCAGTATGTTCATTATGACGTTCATAGATTATATCAGCACCTGTAATATGTTCTGGTCTATCTGGATGTAATACCCTGATACGTAAAGTTTTTCCATCAGGTAGTTGAAAATCTTTATGTGCATGTCCCCTAGAAAGTTCGGGCAAATCTCGTTCTACGTTATATGCATCCCGAAATATTAGTTGGTTTTCACTATGAGGTTTAGGTTCTAGCTCTTTTTTTGCTTTTTCCAACTGACCTAGTTTACGTTTTAATTGATCAGTTCTCTTTCTATCACCTTTATTCTCTCTTGCTATATCCAAGTATGAATTATATTCATCAATATCTTCTAAAACCAAACTTAGGGCAGTAACCTCACTTTCAGTTTTAATAGATTTAAGAGCTGCTTTTTGGCGATACTCTTTTGTTGTATCGCTTTCACGCTCTCTTTTTAACAAACTATTCTCTGGTCCCAATAGCTCAGGATAAAGTTCTCCGGCAAGATCTAACGTATTATCATAGGTAGATTTCGTCATGCTTCCTTTAGAAGCAATTTTAACCATTCCTCTAACAGCATTTAATGTAACCCATTCTTGATTAATTCTATTATTTTGCTCTTCCATTGATACCTCATAGTTAAAATTTCTAACAGGCACTTAGACATAATGACTCCCACACGGTGCTAGCCTCCGCATTTTCGTGGGTTAGCTTAAAGCCAGAGCCATAATTAGTTTGTCAAATAACTAAATAGCAGAGGCTAGCATGACTAAACATAACATACTTTTCATTGGCTTAGATACTCATAAAGAGTTCATTGAAGTTGCCTATATTGAAGACAACCGAGGCGCACAACCCATTCATTTCGGTCGTATTTCTTCAGCTAAAGTCACTATTAAAAAGCTTATCAGACAATTTGAATCTAAATACCCTAACACTACGCTCCATTTCGTTTATGAGGCTGGCCCCTGCGGTTACTGGATTTATCGGTTAATCACTAGTCTTGGTCATTGCTGCTATGTGGTTGCCCCTTCTCTCATTCCTAAAAAACCTGGCGAGCGTGTAAAAACTGACAAACGTGATGCACTTAAACTAGCTAAATTACTTAAGTCTGAAGACTTAACCCCTATTTATGTACCTGAGCCGGAAGATGAAGCTATTCGTGATTTATCTCGTGCTCGAGAAGTTGCGATGAAAGATTTAAAAGATGCAAAGTACCAGCTAAAAGCAATGCTTCTTCGCAACAACATTAACTATGCTGGCACAGCAAACTGGTCTCTCAAACACTTACGTTGGCTCACAGAACTGGTATTGCCACATCCTGCACAACAAATCGTTTTACAAGAGTTTATTCAAACCATAAACGAGCGAACTGCACGATTGGAGCGACTCGACAATGAGCTCTCTCATCATGTTTATCAATGGCGTTACTACCCTGTAGTTAAAGCAATCCAAGCTATGCGCGGCGTTCGCTTACTCGTGGCCGCTGGTATTGTCGCTGAGCTTGGTGATTTAACCCGCTTCGACCATCCGCGAAAACTCATGGGTTATCTTGGGCTCGTTCCGAGTGAACACTCGAGTGGTGGTAAAAGGCATATTGGCGCAATTACTAAATGTGGCAATGGTCGTGCAAGGCGCTTATTAGTCGAAGGTGCTCACAGTTACCGTCATGCAGCCAACATATCGACTGAGTTACAAAAACGACAAGAAGGCTTACCAAAGCAACTTATTGATATTTTATGGAAAGCACAATTAAGGCTCTGTAAACGTTATAAAAAGCTTATAAATAAAGGCAAGCATTACAACCTCGTTGTCACCGCCATTGCCCGTGAAATGATTGCTTATATCTGGGCAATAGCAAAACAGGTTGTGCTCTCACCGGTAAATCCCAAATTAAGATTATCCAGAGTACCAGCTTAAAATGAACGAATTAGAGTTAATGTATTGGGTCAAGCATCGGGTGTGGCACAACCACCGACGGCGTTAGGATGGCAATGCAGCTAACGCAGCATTGAACCACGAACATAGACTGAAAACAGGTGCCACGTCGAGTTAAGTAAGGTCTGCTCTGCTCATAAAAATGAGTAACCAACGAATACCAGCAAGAAAACCGACGAAATTACTTGCTTCATCCTATGCATTAACTCTCTCTAATTCGAGTTAAGAAATTATGGCTTAAAGTTAGGCAAGGATCAGTGTGTTTAACTTGACAGTGGGAGTCATACCAACGCCCGCATAACGGGCTGATAATGTTTGGCTAAACTTGTGTAGCGAAGCGAAACCGAGCCAAACTTTAGCAGTCCCGCCACTTTATTGGCTTGTTATATTTACGAAACGACTAACTAGTATAATTTTTAGTAAAGTTTCTAATGATTTCAGCATCAGTTTTTTCCCTTTCGCTATCTAAGGAGTAATAAAAGCTAACTGTCTGTTCGTCCATAAATTTCTCATATAGCTTTGGGCGCAATAGCCTAGATTTATTGTCGTTAAATATAGATCTTAATCCATTGTTACGGTTTCTTCTTACGCCATAGCAATAAATCTTCCTCGGATCTTCACTATCACTCACGGAAAGAGACTTTGTCATAGCAACCTTAAATAAATCACTTTTTGACAAGTTGACTTTGTCAGGTATAAATTGAGCAAAGTGTTCGCTAAACTGGCGTAGAATATTACCTAGATTATCAGACCATTCAATCCCAAAATACTCTCTCAAAGTTCGAGCATCTGTAAGGAGCTCACGAGCGTTCGCGGGAACAACTAAATTGTCATTGATGTCATGTGCTTTAAGAAATTCTAATTTCAAGAGAGCGTATCTGTTTTCCTTAACTTCATTATGTTGATACAGTTTCACTAGGACTACATAATCTACTTTTTTATAACTGAAAGAAAAGGCCTCAATTACCCAACCTTTTTCTTCCATATCAGCCTTAAGTAGCTTGAAGTTTTCAAAGATATTCATAATGACCCTCAATCAAAAGTCGACACCATAAAGATCAGAACTCAGTTGAAACACATAGTACACAAATCTAGTCTAACGTTCGTATAGCTGACCTCACACTCTGGGGTTTAGTACGCAGAGGTGCATATAAATATAACGCCGCGTTAAGCGGACAAAAATTGTGGGTTATAATGTGTAGCGAAGCGAAACATAACCCACTGTTTTTGTTCCGTTTAAACGCCTTGTTAGGTGCGATTAATATTTATATTGTTCCCAAACGTCTCAGGATCATGGTATTCAACTAATGCAGGGATTACATGTTGTTTTTCTGTATTAGTTACAGATAGCGGCATATGCTCAAGAAATGAATACCTTTTTATTAAAAGTAGGTATTTATAGAAAGAATCATCTTCATCAGAGCAATAACAATTCACTGCAAGCAATATAACTAGCTTTGAGTCCAAAGTGGATCTTACAATGTTTGAATAAGTCTTTTCTGTTTCTGAGGTAGTCGTAGACTCAAGCTTACTTCGAGAAAATTCACCATCTAATGTTGATTCTGGGCATTTGTGAGCAATAAATTTTAACAATTGGTATAGAGTTCTAAAGTACCTATTTAAGTTTCCACCTTTAGGGTAAATATAGCTCTTTGCCTCTCTTAAGATACTTGTTGAAATCCACTGTGGATCATATTCTCGTACCATCACGTTATCATAAACAAAGTCTGTCAATTTAGGTTCATCAAAGCTTTTTAATTGGTTTAGTAGTGAAAAAAATGTATCTTCAAATCGTTGCATTTGAGCTTGATGTACCTGTAATTTTTGTGCACTAACAGAATTAGAGAGCTCTTCCCTACTGAGCCTTAACTCTTCGCTGTTATTCTGCAGTGCTTTCTGATTTTGCCACAGAGTATAAGCGAGTAAGATAAGGCTTAAAAATGCAAATATCGGGTTTAAAATACCACCAAAAAAGTCTCCGGTTGCTCCCCACTGTTCGATTTTTTGCCAATATCCCCAGCCAAAATGATCCACGAATGTGTATATGCTTGCCGCTGCAGCAAGAAATGCAAATCCGAGTAAATAATATATCTTATTCAAAGTTTACCTCTATGTAGGAGTCCGTAACTAGCACATAACGCCCCGCTTAACCGGCGCAAAATAGCGACGAAGGAGCGCAAGCCTGCTGTTTTGCGTCCATTGGTTAAAGCGTTTGTTAGCATTCAGCTTACTCCGAGCTAACACTCGGTAAGCCTAACATTTTAATTAACGTTGCAAACTGCTCGTTTGTATATGGCCCAAACACAAATTCGTCGTGCTCAGCAAACTCATGGTCTTTGGTTTTATCGATGTAATAAAAAGAACACATTTTATATGGGCAAGCATAAACTGATATGTACTTTTTATTAGCATTTATATTTACAGGCTCATCAATACGCCCAATATATGAACCTTCACCAATGCTATAGCCTAACGTTTTTGCACCATCAATGTAATAGACTTCATACGGCGGGTCTTCCCAAACTGGGGAGCAACCAATGAGAGTTAGTGACACCAAAACTAGAACTATTCTCACAAACTTCCCTGAATGCTAACGCTGCCATAAACTGCGCGAGCTTGCGAGCGTCCGGCGACCGTAGGGAGCGAATTTAATGGCCTTTGTTAGGCCATTATTCTTATCGTTGAGCCTGTTAACATTCTTCGCCAGAAGATGGGTCACTGACATCTATTTCCCACTCTCCGACTGTTACGCTACCGACGTACCGGTATGGATCATATTGATCTTGGTTGAAATGGGCAGAGAATCCATTGTTGTTTAGTGTTGTGATAGATCTCTTATTAGGCTCACCTGCTGAATTTCTGACGTAATCACAAACGACTTCAACAGCATGATCTACCTTTTCTTGATTTTCAGGTGACAAGTAATCGTAGACTGAAGGCGAGTTCAAAGGATCTCCTTCGTTGTCGGCATCAGGGCGTTCAATATCTTCTACCTCTTTTAGTGCTTGACGCACATCATCTATTGAAGTTGGTTCAAACATTACTTACTCCTATAAGTCATAAAATTTTTGTGATTCGTATCGAAGGCCTAACATTTTATTCGTGCGCATGCGCGTTTACCTCGTTGGACCAGTGAAAACGCGCGCAGTTAACTATCAGTATGTAAAGAACTTATCAGCATTCTTCTAAATATACCATCTAGAAAAATGCGCATGCGCGTTTCCCAAACCTATTATCTCAAATCGAAAATAAATAACCTCTTGATAAAAATCATATTTTTAATTTATTCATGCGTAAACGCGCAAAAATTTTTTCATTATTTCCCTTGATATCCGAGAACTTTAGATAGCACTGTATATATACAGCAATGTGGAATAAGGAGTTATCATGAGTCTAAAAAGCCCATTTCTGAAAGGTCTTCAGGAAGAAATGCGTATGCGTGGTTACAGCATTAGAACAGAAAAAACCTACCTATATTGGATTAAGGCATTCATTAACTTTCACCACAAGCGTCACCCTGAGACAATGGGAACGGAAGAGGTTACACAATTTTTAACCTTCCTTGCCAACCAACGAAATGTGGCTATCAACACACAAAAAATTGCACTTAACGCGTTGGCCTATTTGTATCAGAAGCATTTGCACCATGAGCTTGGGGATTTAGGTTTTTGCTATGCCACTAAACAAAGACATTTACCTACAGTGTTATCCCCATCAGAAATCTCACTAATACTAAATGAACTTGATGGCCGTGATAGACTAATAATAGAAATACTCTATGGTAGCGGACTAAGAGTTTCAGAATGCCTCAGGTTACGTATCCAAGATATTGATATTGATAGAGCTTCGCTGACCGTTAGAGACGGAAAAGGGCATAAAGATAGGCAAACCATCCTCAGCAATAGATGCTCAAAAAAGCTCACTACATATATTGAAATGGCTATTAAGATTCAACAGGATGACAACCTTCACGGGATAGGTCCATCTTTGCCAAATGCCGTAGAACGCAAGTATCCCAACGCGTTTAGGCAGCATGGGTGGATGTTTATTTTCCCTTCCAGCACTACTTGTATCAATCCTTATACAGGAACACTTTGCAGGCACCATTTACATCAAAGTGTTATTCGTAAAGCGCTCGGGAATGCCGTGCGTAATATTCAAATAAATAAACGCGTCACCTGCCATACGTTTAGGCATAGCTTTGCAACCCATTTGCTTCAAGCTGGTCGTGATATAAGAAGTGTTCAAGAATTACTGGGCCACAATGACGTTAGACACAATATAAATGTCAGAGCCCTTTCGAAACTCAGTAGCATTACGAAAATTGGGTCAACTGAAGCTAAAAAAGTTGGTTGCACATTCCACTGCTGAATCGAAATGGAGCAGGAATGAGTTGACTAAACGGCCGATATGTAGAATGAAGCTAACATTGACGACCGTCTTTTGTTTGCTCGAAGGCGAATTCTAAACCCGCTCTTTTTAACTGTAAGATCGGATACGATACTATCCTGTTTTACATACGCGAGCGTTGTTAGGGTTACACTTCCCTAAGCTTGATCACCATTCGAAAAGGTGGGCCATTTTTGAAATTGTTTTCAAACCAATGCCATGGCTATTACGTTTGGCATATAAGTGCTGTAGGGATTTATCTTTAATTTCGCCAACAATGACTTCTTTCACTTGATAACCCATTGCCACAGCAGCTGACGCATAAGCAACAAACTCCCATTTCTTGATATTGGTGTTATCAACAACGACCAAAGGGATACCTTCAGCTAAGGCATTAATAAACCGGGCTAAGTTTAAATTGTGATATTCTGAAAGGCGTTGCTTTTCAAAATGATACTCGCCGTTTTCATTAAGAAAATAATCATCGGTTGAACAGATAAAATACTGTGTTTCATCGCCGGAGACGAAATCGTCGGCTAGCGTTTGCGCGTAATGCGATTTTCCAGAGCCAGGTAGACCCCTCAAAATAAAAACTTGTTTCATCGAGTTTTGAACGTCACTGTTAGTATTAATAAAGCTATTTTTATCATCGAACATTCATAATGCCACAGTCCGACTGTTTTTTCATGGCTTTTACTCATTCTTTTCAGCCCAGTTTTTTGCATTTCAGTGTTTTTTTATTTGTCCATCGCAGGTAAGATACGGCTTACATGACGATAAGACACTCTGTCTTTTAATTTACAAATAAAAAATAAATCATTTGGAGTAAAGATGAGCCACACAGCGATAACGGAGCTACTAGCAGGCACCGTTGCGGTTGACAGCCAAATAACAGTAAAAGGCTGGATCCGTACACGACGTGATTCAAAAGCAGGTATTTCATTTCTAGCCGTTCATGACGGTTCTTGTTTTGACCCTATTCAAGCCGTAGTCCCTAATTCGCTGAATAATTATGACGAAGTGACTCGTCTTACTGCTGGGTGTTCAGTAGCGGTGACTGGTGTGCTTGTACAATCACAAGGTCAAGGTCAATCTTTTGAGATCCAAGCGAACAGCGTTGAGGTATTAGGCTGGGTTGAGAATCCAGATTCATACCCAATGGCTGCAAAACGCCACAGTATTGAATACTTACGCGAACATGCGCACCTTCGCCCTCGCACTAATGTTATGGGCGCGGTTACGCGTGTACGTAACTGTCTTGCACAAGCTATTCACCGTTTTTATCATGAGCGTGGCTACCAGTGGATCAGCACGCCTATCATTACCGCAAGTGACTGTGAAGGCGCAGGCGAGATGTTCCGTGTATCTACACTTGATATGAACAACCTACCACGCACAGACAAAGGCGATGTAGACTATTCTGAAGACTTTTTTGGTAAAGAAGCATTCTTGACCGTATCTGGTCAGCTTAACGGTGAAACATACGCGAGTGCCCTTTCAAAAATCTATACTTTTGGTCCAACATTCCGTGCTGAAAACTCAAACACTTCTCGTCACTTAGCAGAATTTTGGATGGTTGAGCCTGAAGTGGCATTCGCCGACCTTAACGACATCGCAGCGCTTGCAGAAGACATGTTGAAGTATGTGTTTAAAGCAGTACTTGATGAACGTCGTGATGATATGGAATTTTTCGCACAGCGCATCGAAAAAGATGCCATTACTCGCCTAGAATCATTCATCGATAAAGACTTTGCTCAGGTAGATTACACAGATGCTATCGAAATTCTAAAAGCATGTGATAAAGAGTTTGAATTCCCTGTTGAGTGGGGCGTCGACTTACAGTCAGAACACGAACGTTACCTTGCTGAAGTACACTTTAACGCACCAGTAGTTATCAAAAACTACCCTCGTGATATCAAAGCATTCTACATGCGCCAAAACGAAGACGGTAAAACCGTTGCCGCTATGGATGTCGTTGCACCTGGTATTGGTGAAATCATTGGTGGCTCACAACGTGAAGAACGTTTAGATGTGCTAGATGCGCGTCTTGAAGAGATGGGCTTAAACAAAGAAGATTACAGCTGGTACCGCGACCTACGTAAGTATGGAACAGTGCCTCACTCAGGCTTTGGTCTTGGCTTTGAGCGCTTGGTTGCTTATGTTACTGGCATGGGCAACGTACGTGACGTTATTGCCTTCCCTCGTACTAAAGGCAGTGCGACTTACTAAAACGTCACAAACTCAGCTTTGCTAAAAACGCTCCCTTTCATGGGAGCGTTTTGCATTGTGCGTTTTGAGATCTCTCATGATAACATCAGCGCTTTACTATAGTTGTACCAACATAGCGCTCACCCGAGGTCATAGAACCCTGCCAATTCAAACACCTAAGTATTCATATGCACAACACAGCCCTCAATGTAATGTGATGTAATCGATCAATTTGCATAACCATACTTAAATTAAACACTGAAAACACTTTATTAACAAACCTTTTAAAGGGAGTTTTTTATGTTTAATACTGTCACCAATCAGCAAGCAAAAGCCACAGCAGATCACCTACAAGCTGCGCTGCAACCTAACAAGCAAGGTTTTGTCCCAGATTACAATATACCTTTACTCGCAACAGGAGGAGGAAATAACCAGCCAGAAACCCTCAGCGCACTTGGGCCATTGGCAGATCTCATCGGCACTTGGGCAAGTGCTCGTTTTGCGGGATTTAACGTCATGCCGCTGCCGCAAGAAACTGCTCCAGAAGGGGTTATATTATTTAATTTCCCTTACTACGAGGTGATCACCTTTAGCGCTACACAAGGAAAAGTAGTAAATCGAGGTGGCGATTATCAACAAAATAGTTATACGATCTTTTATGAGCAACGTGTATTTTTTGCCGACGGTGACAAGAAAGACCAACTTGTGCATGCTGAAAATGGCACTTGGCTCAATTTAGCCACCACCAATCAAGGTTCAGGTAAGTACAACCGCCCTCCTTATATCCCCGCTCCTTCAGGTGGAGCAAACGTGCCAATACAAAATCCAGAGCATGCGATAGTCAAACAGGTTTCAATTCCACACGGTAACTCAATTTTAGCACTTGGAAATCATCACTTTGTCGATGGTCGTCCAGAAATTCCCATTGCCAACACGCTGCCGCAACCAGAAACTAAGGCAGGTACTGCCATTGCGGGTTTGTATGGCGAAAACTCACCGAGTAATCCAAATATCAATCCGAATATCGTGTTAGAACAACAATTGCTAGTTAACCAAGCATATAACCCTATCACTAAAACGGATATTTTGACCGTTAACAGTGACAATGATGGATTAGTTTCAAGTATCCCATTTTGTAAAAACCATGTAGACGTTCCAAACTTTTCTACCACTTACTGGATAGAAAGGTTATCCAATGGCGCGTTGCAACTGCAATACACACAGAATATCTCGCTACAGTTTAACAACACCAAAAACAGCAAACTACTGTTTCCCCACATTACTGCAAACACCCTGTTTAAGGTGGGATAGCGATACTAGGATTTCGCTTAGGTTCAAAATATAAGTTGATATCTACATGTAGTTAGTCAGGTCTCAACCTTGTTGTTATTTGCCATGGCGAATTTAGCGGTGTCTATCGCTCGGCACCAAATATCAATCTAAAGCCATGACTTTGGTCATAAAGGATTTGAAAATGAGTAATGACGTTAAAGATCTTCAGGTTCAGCTCACTGAGCTAAGTTCAAAAGTTAAAGAATTAGAAAAGCAATATTCTGAGCAGCAAGCAGAGGGAGTACGTAAATGCGACGCTTGCGCCCTTACGTGCAGTCCTTGCTATTTATGTACTCCTTGCACACCATGTACTCCATGTTCGCCTTGTACAAACTGCCTACCTTGTGTTGTCAATTTCTGTAACTGCTGCCTTCACTGTCAGCCTACTGCTACGCCAGAATCTGCATCATTGCAATGTCTACAGTGTCAACCTTCAGGGGGCGCTAGTGTTCAATGCGCACAAAGCATACAGTGTGTTCCTTGTATCATTTCGTTCTGTGTAACCTGCCAGCCTGCGCAATGCGTTACTTGCCAGCCTACACAATGTGTTTTATGTCAACCACAGTGCGTTACTTGTCAGCCAACACAGTGTGTATTATGTCAACCGCAGTGTGTTCCTTGCCAGCCAACACAATGTGTTTTATGTCAACCGCAGTGCGTTCCTTGCCAGCCTACACAATGTGTATTATGTCAACCGCAGTGTGTTACTTGTCAGCCAACACAGTGTGTTTTATGTCAACCGCAGTGTGTTACTTGTCAGCCAACACAGTGTGTATTATGTCAACCGCAGTGCGTTACTTGTCAGCCAACACAGTGTGTGTTGTGTCAACCCTCTGTTAATCACTTTCAAGGTGCACAATTGTGTGCCGGAAGTAACCCAACATACCAATGTTATACCTGTACACCAGGTCCAATTTATTGCTGTATGTTGAGTGCAGTTCAAGGATAAAGACATTAGTGAAGCCTCTCTATCGGGGCTTCCATAACTTACAGAGGATGCATATGAATAAAGATAAAATAAGGCTATCACCTGCCGCAAGTATCTTACCTAACGATGAGGGAGTATTGCTACGCTCTGATCTTGGAGATTTTCAACTCCATGGAAAAGACATAAGTGCTTTTGTTGACGACATTATTCCTTTATTAAATGGTGACTTTGGCCTCGATGAGATCGCATCACAGATAACGCAATACTCTAGCGCTAGTGTTGAGCAATTATTGCGCTTATTGGAGCAAAAAGGTCTCATTGAACGCGTTGTTATCAACTCAACCTCAGCTCCTTGGCCTGAACAATACCGCTTTATTAACGCGTGGCAAAATGAGGCAAAGCGTGATCCACGAACACTCCAGAATAACCGTATTCTGTGTATAGGGTTAACGCCTTGGGCGATGCCTATGCTAGAAGAGCTGTTAAATGCTGGCGTGGGGTATATTCATATTCTTGATGATGCTAATTGTACTAACCAAAGTGGCTATTATCATCATGCAGTTAATCACCTGCCAAGTAATACTACAACGGTCGATGCCTTCACAGACTACCTAAAGCAACGCTTTGTTCACTCAGAAGTTAGTGCACAAACTGCCGAACTGAACTCCCCATTAGATGAAGTTATTCTTCAAAACTGGGATCTGGTTGTTATTTCTCTGCCATCGGACTCGCTCAGTGCGCATACCAACATCGCCACGCATTTAGCTAAGCTTGCACTACCTACTTTTTACGTCTCAATTGATGGACTAACCGGGCATGTAGGTCCATATGTTACCAATCAAGGCGGTGGATGCTGGAACTGTTTACGGCTGCGAAAACTTGGCACCGCAATAAATCCGCAAACTGCACACAAGATTGATGAGATCACGAATAAAGCACATTCCGGCGCTCGAGCCCATTCAATTTTAAGTAGTATGTCAGCATCAATCGCAATGCAGGCTGCAACTGATATACAAACCATTTTGTTACAGTACACGCAATCTGTGCTGCAAAATACTACCAGAACAACCAATTTGGTTAGTGGAGAAAGCTCGCTCCACCCTATTATTCCAGTCCCTGAATGCGCAGTATGCTCTGGCCCTAGCGAACAAGATATCTCTTCCTGCAATAAGGCGTTATCAGCCATTTCTGAATTAGAGACAGTTGAGCAATTTAAAACAATGATGCGAGGTTGGGTTGACCCTGAATTTGGCGTGATAAAACAACTAACGGGCCATGCCCCCCACTTGCCTGAACTCCCTGTCACCGCATCTGCAAGCCTAAGTAGTTTTACAAGTGGTAAGTTTGATCCGAGAACACAAGGCCAAGTTGGTTCAGGCAAAGGATTAGACTCGCTTTCAGCTCATATTAGTGCCGTGGGTGAAGCACTTGAACGTTATTCAGCAGCAAGATACGATATTCGTAACTGTCGTTATGCCACGGTAAATCAACTTCAAGGAGACTACGTAAACCCAGCAGATCTAGTCCTCTATTCTCCCGAGCAGTATGCAACACCAGGGTTTCCTTTTAGTAAATGGCGAAGCAAACAAAAAATTCATTGGGTTGAAGGCAGTTGGATTGGCACAAGTCGCGCTACTTGGGTGCCCGCTTTAGTGAGCTACTTTAATTTTACTTGCCCTTATGAAGAACAATTCAGTCAAGTTTCTTCTAATGGCTTAGCGGCAGGTAAAGATAACGAAGATGCCGCTGTCAGAGCCTGCTTCGAACTCATTGAAAGAGATGCGATGATGCTTACCTGGTACGCCCAACTCCCTTGTACTAGATTAGATGCCGACTCTTTGCTAACTGGCAAGTTGAAGCTCATGGTCGAATCGATAACACAGCAAGGCATAGCGCTAGAGTTATACCTTCTTGACGTCGGCATCCATCTCCCAACGGTAGTTTGCCTTGGTCTAGGCGATGGCTTCACCACGCCTGCGGTATCAGTTTCACTAGCAACCCATGACAACATCAATGTGGCTGTCACCAAAGCACTATTGGAGCAAGGTCATGTTATGCCCTATCTTTGCAGCCTAATGCAGAGTGGGCATAAAGCTCCACAAACCGTAGAGCAGGTCAGAACGTTAGAGGATCATGCTGCATTTTATTTCT
This sequence comes from Pseudoalteromonas sp. CO342X, assembly GCF_004208915.1. NCBI lineage: Bacteria > Pseudomonadati > Pseudomonadota > Gammaproteobacteria > Alteromonadales > Pseudoalteromonadaceae > Pseudoalteromonas > Pseudoalteromonas sp. CO342X. The sequence goes on along the minus strand of NZ_SGPH01000016.1, from coordinate 327,016 downwards.
CTAGTGCACACTTATCCGCCTTTAACTTCATGAGACAGCCTAAATCTGAATCTAAACCGCTATCATGCTGGTCTTATCCTACACTTGAGGGAGCCGCAGATCTAAGACAGCGCATTACCAAAGCGGGGGTTGATATTGCCATTGTTGACGTCACTGCTTCAGACGTTGCATTAAGTCCATTTAGAGTTGCTCGAGCTGTTGGTGTTAATATGCAGCCCATTCACTTTGGCGAACAATTCAAGCGCATTGACAACCCAAGATTGCATAAACTCTTGGCAGGCCGCGCGGTTAACTTGTATCCACACCCCATTGCATAAGGACTCAGCTATGAAAGTTTTAGTATGCGGAACAAATTACGGTGCTACTTATATTCGGGCATTACAGTTTCAAAATACGGGATTGATGCTCAGTGGCATATTGTCAACTGGTGGTCTTCGCTCAACACAGTACGCTCAGTCCTTTGCCGTACCACATTACACCAATGTAGAGCAGATAACAGACAAACAAGTAGATATTGCTTGTGTGGCTATCGCTGGCGATGCCGGTATTGAGATTACTATCGCACTATTAGAAAAACATATTCATGTAATTTGTGAACATCCAATTGGGCCGACCTCGATGGCACAGGCATTAGCAGTCGCAAAAGCGAATGGCGTTAGGTTCTGGGTGAACGCCCATTTCGCCGATTTGTATCCTATTCGCTCTTTCTATGACAGCTACTTCAGTGCCGCAGCACAAGGCCAATGTATGCATCTAGACCTCGCCGTTAACCTCAGGACACTGTATTCGGGACTGGATTTAATTTGTCGTCTGTTTACCGACGAAGTTGATGTGACAGTAGCCATTCAACCGAAGGCTACTCCGAGTGCGTTTGCTAGTATTTTGCTACAACGCGGGGAGATGTCCATTTCGCTGCTTTGTCAAAACTTTGCGTCTGAGTTTGATGATGGTTCAGCAACATTTATCAATCATAGAGTCTCAGCCATATTTAACCATGGCACATTACTGCTAAGCGATACTTATGGTCCATTAACTTGGTTACCATCACCTATCACTATGTCTAGTAAAGAGTGGCGAAGCCACTACCTGCTGGAGCAACATGCGTTTACGGTGAATGAAATAATGACATTGCGCGATAAAGCCAACTTAGCCGTACTTGAACAACTTAAAGCCGTTATATATGGCGGCAGCGACTGTCCCCATTTTCAAACGCCTGACTACCTAATTGCATTATCAAAGCTTTGGGAGAATGTGTATTTAGTATTGAATGGAAGTAATGAGGCGGGTTAAAGAAAATATGCAGCAAAAGTAATATCAACTAGCCTAATTCAACGATTCATTTTTAGACGAGAAAATCTTGTCGATAGCACAGCTATGGGCAAGGTAGCGAGGTCTGTGTCGGCGAGGTAAAAGTTTTTGTTGTTTAGTCGCTCAATTTGAGGGAGTATTAACGCTAAATGGAATAATAGAGTGGATCGAACAGATCCACTCAAAGCATAGACTTAAAGTACGTCTAGTAGTTCAACGTCAAAGATCAACGTTGAGAAAGGTGCGATTGCAGCACCTGCACCGCGCTCGCCGTATGCAAGCTCATGCGGTACGTATAGACGCCATTTTGAACCTGCTGGCATCATTTGAAGTGCTTCAGTCCAACCTTTGATAACACCATTTACTGGGAATTCAGCTGGTTGACCACGCTCGTAAGAGCTGTCAAAAGTCGTACCGTTGATTAGAGTACCGTGGTAATGAACACGTACTTTTGAATCTTCAACAGGCTTATCACCTTCGCCAGTTTCAACTACTTCATACTGAAGACCAGACTCAGTTACTGTTACTTCAGCACGCTTTGCATTTTCTTCTAGAAATGCAACACCTTCAGCAGCTAACACTTTAGCTTCTTCTTCACGACGCTGTTGGATTTCAGCATTGATCTTCTCAAATGCCGCTTGAATTTCAGGGATCTCAACGCGGAAGCTGTCACCAGCATAAGCATCTTTCATACCTTCGAATACAGAGTTAAGGTTTAGACCTTCAAAAGGGTTTGCTTTAAGTTGCTCACCCATTTGTAAACCAATACCGTAGCTCGCTTTATCTGCGTCTGTGTTGAATTGAGACATAGTCTTTCCATATTTTTTATTAACAAGAATCTTAGATTGTATCACAGCCAAAATAGGCAAGATACCGGAGCTGCTTGATTATCAAGCAGTCAAGCTATTCGTCGGACACAAAAAAACCGCTAACTAGCGGCTTTCTCTTCGGCATATTGTTTGAGTTTTTTCATTACAAAGGTTGCAAATGGCAGCAATAATACAAGACCAATATTAAGCTCATCACTGTACTCTCCCAAGCTACCAACAAAGTAGTGTCCAAATCCAACCACACCAAATAATGCAATAACCACACTGGCAATTTCTGGCCAGGATTTTTCATATTTAGTGATCAGATGACCAACAAGGCAATTGAATAAAAAAACATGCAGCAGCGTCATCGTAATATCAGGGTCTTGTTGCGAATCAATCGACAACGTAAGCGCCATGTTTAGACCACTAAGATAAAAATAACTAAATACAATCCAAATAGAACTATGTTTTATTATTGCCATGTTACTAGCCGCAGACATACACGCCTCCAAACGAAAAAAACCGCCATTTGGAGGCGGTTTTGGGAATGAGGTGGCGGAGAGATAGGGATTTGAACCCTAGATACGCTATTAACGTATGCCGGTTTTCAAGACCGGTGCTTTCAACCACTCAGCCATCTCTCCGTTGTTGGCGCGCATTTTATGGAGTTATCCATCGGTTGTAAAGCACTATTTCGATTTTTGCATTCAAAAGCGCAAATAATAGCCGAATAATCAATAATATTGCTTTGGCCTTTTGGCAATGTAAGCAAAAATACAACTGGCGATAACCATTGCAATCACGATGATCCCCGAGTCAATCATACCAATGACTGCGTTTTTTGCAGGCAGCACTTTTTCAATGATAACCGGAATAGATGAAAACAACACAACGGTACTAAGCACTTTGAATGCTCTGGAAAAATCAAATCGCTTGGTGTAACTCATCCATGTTGTTAGTAATCCTAATACCAAGATAGGCGCCAATAGCCCCATCCATATCTCACTGGTATAACTCGATAATGCAACGGTTGCCGTGCATCCTATCAAGCTCCAAATAATCCAGGCGGTCCAATTTTCCCGTTCTTTTAAAAATAAATTACCCATGACACATCTTCTTTCAATTAGCTTGTTATTTTTATTATTGTTATAGAAAACAGGATTTACTGTCTTAGAGTAGCAAACATACTGGCTATAAAACAACCACATCGGTTGTGACAGTTTAAATAATGAAAAGTTCAACAAAAAGTATCAAAGAATGTGTTACCACAACATTAATCACTGTATAAAAAAAGCGCAGCTATTGCTGCGCTCACCTTACTTTATTTTTAACCGTGGAATTTAACTTTCAGCTTTATCAAGTTCATCCACTAATAATTTGGTTTCATCCGCCCTCGGTTTTGTAAATCTCGCTAAACCGAGATAAACGACAGGTGTGAGGTAAAGCGTAAAGAAAACCGCCAAGCCTAAACCGCCAAATACGACCCAACCGATTGCATTTCTCGACTCAGCACCTGCACCTACCGATAAAATCAACGGTAAAGCACCAAGCAATGTGGACACTAAGGTCATCATGATAGGACGTAAACGGATCACTGCTGCTTCTTCAACGGCTTGTCTTACCGAACGTCCTTTATCACGTAACTGATCTGCGAACTCAACTAACAAGATGGCATTTTTAGCAATTAAACCAATCAACATCACTAAACCGATTTGCGAGTATATGTTTAGCGAAGTACCTGTAAGATACAGCGCCAGTATGGCGGAGGTGATCCCAAACGGAACTGTGATCATAACTACAACGGCACTATTTACACTTTCAAATTGTGCAGCAAGTACGAGCAACACAATCAAAAACGCCAGCACGTAGGTAAGTAACACTTCGTTGGCAGTTTCTTCAAAGGTTAACGCTTCACCTTTAAACGCCAGCGTCACGCTGTCAGGTAAACTCTGATCTGCCAGCGTTCGTAATTTTTCAACCACTTCTGCCATAGGCATGTCTTCTGGCTGTTTCATATCCAGCTCGATACTACGACGCTGAGCGTGGCGTTCAAGCTCGGCAGCCACGCCCTCTTCTACAATAACGGCAAGACTACTTAGCGGAACTAACGCACCAGAGCGGCTGCCAACATAAAGGTTAGCCAAATCACTTGGGTCTCTGATGGTATGGTTTTGAGCTTGCAGCATAATTGGTATGGATTGATCGCCAACATTCAAATCAGCAACATCATCGCCATTAATGGCCGCCCTAAGTGTCGTTGAGATATCACTCAAACTAACGCCAAGCTCTTCTGCTCTTCGACGGTCAATGTTTACGCGGAGCTGAGGTTGCGAGGGTTGATAAGAGATTTGCACTGGAGCCACGTCTGGCATTTCTTTTTCAACCAAAGCCGCAAATTGTTGCGCTGCTTTAAAAATCTCTAAATAGTCGTTACCAAGTAGCGCAAGCTCGATACCACCACCTTGGCCTCTAAGATTTAAACTGTTTGCACCAAAGGCACGAGCAGGTGCACCGGGTATATTACCAAGCGGTCCTCTGATCTTATCGATAATTTCCTGTTGCGAGAAATGACGCTCATCCCAATGTTTTAGCGGCACAGTAATGAACACGATATTGGGATCCCACTGACCAACAACCGTATAGATAGACTCTATTTCTCCACTTTCCACAAAAGGTAATAAAATGTCCTCCATTTGTTTGGCTTGTCGGTCCATAAAGTTAAGGCCAACACCGTCAGGCCCTCTTGCGAAAATCCGGATCTTACCTCTGTCTTCAGATGGCAAAAGCTCATTATCCAATTGCGAATAGAGCGCACCAGATAAGCTCGCAATAACCACAAATACACCAAAGGTTAGCCATGCATGGTCAAGCACCCAGTGGATCGTACCACGATACATTTCTGCGAGTTTCACACCAATGCTCGAAAATAGATGCTTTTTGCTATCTTGCTTTACTTTTAACTTAGATGTTAATGCTGGCACCAATGACAGGGCCACAAATGAAGAAATAATCACGGCACCAGCTAACACGCCACCAAACTCCCTGAACAGTCGGCCCGCAGTCGAGGGTAAAAAGGCAATCGGTACGAATACCGCAGCAAGTACTGCGGTTGTCGCGACTACAGCAAAGAAAACTTCTCTTGTCCCAAGTACCGCCGCGGCGCGACGACCAATCCCTTCGCCACGACGACGCTGAATATTCTCACTAACCACAATCGCATCATCGACGATAAGTCCAGTGGCCAACACCAGTGCTAGCAAGGTTAAAATATTAACCGAGAAGCCAAGCGCCCAGATCAGCGCCAAAGAGCCGATAAGCGCGACCGGGATTGCAAAAGCTGGAATAAGCGTCGCACGCCACGAGCCGATAAATACCCAAAGCGTGAATACCACCAGCAATATGGTTATCACTAAAGAGCTCAAGACTTCGTCTACGGATGAGCGAATAAACTGTGCATCATCGGAGGTGACGAATAGCTCGAGATCTGGAAAGCGTACTTTTATCTTATCAACGAGCTGCAGCACTTCATCTGAGATTTCAATGGTATTAGACTGTGCTTGGCGAATGATCTCAAGACCAATTACAGGCTCTCCATCAAGCCTCACCATAGAGCGAGGATCAGCCGGTCCAAAATACACAGAGGCAATATCCCCCACCCGAGTCTCACCACGAATGATGATATCACTCACCTGCTCAGCGGTTACAGAGGTGGCATCGGCACGGACAATCAGCTGTTGGTCGTCCGACTTTAAACTGCCTGCGGGTACATCAAACGGTGCTTGTCTAAGCGCCGCAGCAACATCCGGAACGGTTAGATTAAAGCTTGTCAGTTTTAAGGGATCAAGTCTTACGCGCAGCACTCGCTCTCTATCGCCGTTCAGGCGCACATCGGCCACGCCTGGAATAGTCAAAAACTGCGGCGCTAAGTCTTTTTCTACTCGCTCGGTCAATCCTTCAAGTGTTAAAGAGGCACTACTTACAGTTAAAGACACCACGGCTTCTGCGTCATTATCCGCTTTAATAATGGACACCCGTTCAACTTCCTCAGGTAGCTCTCTTTGTACTCGAGAAACGGATTCGCGTGTTTCGTTTGCTGCATCGTCTAGATTAATGCCCGGACGAAATTCAACAACAATACGCGCATTATTCTCTTCACTTTGTGCACGAATGCTTTTTACACCACTGACGCGCGCGACTGCGCCTTCTAACTTACTCGTTACTTCGGTGTCGACGGTCTCAGGCGAGCCGCCAGGAAACGATGCGGACACCGTTAAACGCGGCCTGTCCACATCGGGCAGTTCACGAACTTCAACGCCGGCAAGAGCAGCAATACCTGCAATAATAATCAATAAATTTAATACAACGATTAATACCGGACGGCGAATGGCCATCGACGGTAAATCTTGTAACTGTGGTAACTCCGGTTTAGTCACAATTTATTCCTTCGCCAGTGCATTCGTCACCGCAATTTCTTGCCCAGGACGAAGACGTTGCACCCCTTCTACAACTAATAACTCTCTTGCAGCCAAATCGCCTGATACCAGCAATTTACCCGGCAAACGCTGTTGGATTTTCACATCAATACGCTTAGCTTTGCCATCTACTTCTTTCCATACATAAGGACCTGTTGCGCCCCAAAGCAGTGCGGCTTCAGGAATAACGGCAAACTCTTCACCTAATACCGTTAGCGATACTCTAAAGCTCATTCCAGGCAAAAAACGGTCGTTGCGGTTTTCAAAGATGGCTTTGATTTTTAGTGTGCGGGCTGTTGGGTCAATTCTAGAGTCCATTTGCGCTATCTTTGCGTCTATCCGTGTTGAATTATCATTCCAAGGTGTCAGCAGCACGCTATCGGTCGATTTAAGCATGCCATACGCCGATTCCGGTGCCGCAAATTGAACATACAACTTGTCAAAGTTATCGATACTCGCAATCGCGGTTTGGGTGGTAATGCGATCTCCAACCTCAACGTCGGTGAGTCCCATTACGCCAGAAAAAGGGGCGATCACTTGGCGGTCTTCTAATTCATTCTTAGCTTGGATCAAGGCGACTTTTGCTAAATCTCTGTCCGTTACCGCTTTATCTAATTCATTAATTGGGACGGCACCACGCTTTTGGCTATCAGTTAGGCGGTCGACGGTGCGCTGCGCATCTGCAAGACGAATTTTAGCTTCTTCAAGCGCTGCTTTTTGGCGGCGTGAATCTAGCTCCAATAGCAAAGTACCCGCTTTAACCTGATCGCCCGGTTTAAAATGTACCGCAGTCACCCTATCGCCAATTGCGGGATACAAAATAACCGATTGAATAGCTTCAGCATTACCTACTGCCTGAATTTGCTGGCTACTGCTTTCAAATTGAATAGGCTCTGCAATCACTTGCGAAGGTTTCGCCAAAGCGGCATTGGTTATCAGCATAGTGGCCGTAAAAACCACCAAGCGCGTTACTTTACACATATTAACCTTAATAATTTCCATTGTTCTTAGCTATATTTGAGTGTAACAGTTAATCACTCACATCAAGATAAACTATTCGATAACACACAGTATAAGTGCGATAAGATGCAGTATGCCTTGCAGCGTTTTAAAGGCAAGATAAGCCCATGTAAAGTAAGGTAAAGTTATGTAAAGATTGAGGCAGAGTAAGGCGCGATAGGCTACCGCGCCAAATTATGTCTATTGCGCGGCCGCGCGCATCAGTCTGTCGTTAACATCGCGCCACTCGGGCGCCGTTGGTGGTGCTTCCAACAAAATCTCGGTTGCACTTGATTGGTCCAATTGATGTAACCCGTGATAAAGGCCCTGCGCATACTTGGCTTTGTCGGCACCAAGTTTCAGATCCACCAGCTCGTTGTTTGCTGAATTCTCAGAGATCATTCGCTCTATTTGTGATGAATAATACAACACACCGGTATTTGCTTCGCACTGGCTGCTGAGGCGAGCAACTAACTCTTCTGTCGACAACAGGGTAAGTGGCTTGCTTGGTTGATAATGGGCTTTTACGTTACCTGGGACGGCTACAGTGTGTACATCAGGCTCATCCACTTCAATATTAAGCACCGCTTCAAGTGTAGCTTTAGTAATAGGGCCTGCTCGCAAGATCCTCGGTGTGGCTGAAGATATATCGACAATCGTAGACTCAAGTCCTACTTCACATGGACCGCCGTCTAACACAGCCGCTATTTTGCCGGACAATCCAAACAACACTTGCTCGGCGGTGGTTGGACTAATTTTTTTATAAGGATTAGCAGAAGGCGCAGCAAGTCCAGAGTTAATGTGCTGCAATAATGCTAACATTGCAGGATGATTTGGCACACGAATACCCACGGTTGGATGGCCGCCTGTGACTATATCGCTCACATGTGCTTGCTTTTTGGCAACGATCGTCAGTGGTCCCGGCCAAAACGCATCAGCTAAGGCATCAAAATAGTCTGGCAATGTTTCCACCCACTCAGTGACCAAAGACTTGTCAGCGAGGTGTACGATTAGCGGGTGATCAGCTGGGCGTCCTTTTGCTGCAAAGATTTTTTTTACCGCATCGGGTTGCCTTGCATCTGCTGCTAAGCCGTAAACGGTTTCCGTTGGAACCGCAACAAGTTGACCGTCACGTGCAAGTTCAGCCGCTTGCGCCACTGCGCTTGGATCAGTTGCCAATAAATGTAAGGTAGTTAAGCTTGCTTCGCCCACGTGTCTTTCTCGCTGTAAAAAATGGACGCGAATTATAACCAATTTAAAACGCAAAGAGCCAGTATTACTGGCTCCAGCATATAAGCAAACGTCAGGATCAGTTTGCGTTATTCAGCGCTTGCGACCATTACGGTTTTCACGTTAACAAACTCTTTGATCCCAAAGCCACCATGCTCTCTACCATAGCCACTGTCTTTAACACCACCAAACGGCAAGTTTGGTTGCGCCAGCGAATAGCCATTGATGTTCACCATGCCAGTATCAAACTCCTTGATAGCAAGCTCTGTTGCACGTTGAGTGTCTTCAGAAAAAATCCCGCCACCTAAACCATAGCGTGAATCATTGGCTACCATCATCGCCTCAGCCTCATCTTGCACTCGAATTAGCGACGCCACAGGGCCAAATAGTTCATCATCATAAGCCGGCATGCCGGGTTTAACGTCTTCCAAAATGGTGACTGGATAATAAAACCCCTGTTGCTTTGGAATTTCTCCACCAAGTGGACAAGTCGCTCCCGCCTTAACGGACGCTTCAACTTGTTGGTGTAATTCATCACGTAAATCTTTACGCGCCATAGGACCTAAGTCGGTGTCTGCTGCGGTTGGATCTCCCACCTTTAGCTGCTTAAAGCCAGCCACAAAAGCCTCTCTAAACTGATCATAAATCTCATCAACGATAATAAAGCGCTTCGCGGCAACGCAGGTTTCACCGTTGTTGACAATACGACCTTGAATACACGCGGACACTGCCTTATTAATATCAGCATCTGCCAGCACCACAAAAGCATCGTTACTACCAAGCTCTAGGACGGTTTTTTTAGAAAGCTCAGCCGCTTGTTTTGCAACTTGTTTACCTACCTTATCGCTTCCGGTAAACGTAACCCCGCGAATATATGGATTCTTTATCAACTCGCTTGCTGCCTCACCATCAATTAACAGTGATTGATAGCAACCTTTTGGAAAACCGGCCTCTAAATACAACTCTTCAATTAATTTAGCCATACCAAATACATTTGAGGCATGTTTCATTACCGTGGTATTACCCGCCATCACGTTCGAAACACTGTATCTGATAACCTGATAAAGCGGAAAGTTCCAAGGTTGTATTCCTAAGATCACGCCTATTGGTTGATAAGTGATAATGGCATGTCCCTGCTCAAATACCCGATGCTCATCCTGTAATTCTTTTTCGCCATGCTCAGCGGTATATCGGCAAATTTCAGCACACAAGGAGACTTCCTGTTCGCCCTGCTCCGTCACTTTGCCCATTTCCTCGGTCATCAGTGAAACTAACTTGGATTTATTTTGCTCAATTAAGTCAGCAAGCCTGTTTAGCTTTTGTGCTCTTTGCGTAAATGTGGTTTTCTTCCAAAATGAATAACAGTCATTGGCTAAGTCCACCGACTTTTGCGCCTCGTCCAAGCTCATTAACGTATATTCATTAACGGGTTGCTCTGTCGCAGGATTAATTGTGGTTACCGTATTTGACATCATAAAGCTCCTTCAAAAATTTAACGGCGTAAATCAATTTGTAGATTTACAGCGATAGCCTTTGAATAAGCAAGGAAGACACCAATCTGAAAATAAAGAGTATCTCTTTGATTATTATAAATTAATTTAATTTCAGAATTTGATTTCGAAGAATTTGAAAGCAGGAATTAGAAAAGGCTACACACCTAATATGAAAAGTTTGCAAAGCGAATGGCGCTTGCACAAATAGCTGGCAGTGAAAGGTTTAGCAGAGAAAAGGGACCATCCGGTCCCTTTGTTACGTATTCTTAGTACAATGCATCTTTAGCGCTTTTGACGTTGCGCTTCTTTTTGCGCTAGCTTTTCTTCTTTGCGCTTACGAATAGCATCCTGTGCTTCATGGCCGATATGACCTTCGCCGCGTTGTTTAGCCAGCTCAATTTGCTTTTGACGCTCAGCAAATCGTGCAATTTGCTCTTCTGTTAGGTCTTTATGGCAGTGGTGACAAGACACCCCTTCCATATATTCTTCAAGTTGCTTCTCTGCTTCTGTGATTGGCATACGACAAGCATGACATTGATCATAAGATCCTTTGTTTAAATCATGATCGACCGCAACGCGGTTATCAAACACAAAGCACTCGCCTTCCCACATGGTTTCTTCTTTTGGCACGTCTTCTAAGTATTTTAGAATGCCGCCTTCCAAGTGATAAACTTCTTCGAAGCCTTGCTCTTTCATATACGCTGTTGATTTTTCACAGCGGATCCCGCCAGTACAGAACATCGCCACTTTTTTGTGTTTTTCTGGGTTTAAGTTATTTTGTGCCCACTCAGGGAATTCACGGAAAGTCTTGGTTTTAGGATCGATGGCATTTTTAAACGTACCGATCTCGATTTCATAGTCGTTACGCGTATCAACGAGCACAACGTCAGGATCTGAAATCAATGCGTTCCAATCTTGTGGTTTTACGTACGTACCAACCACTTCTTTAGGGTTGATACCTTGCACACCCATGGTCACGATTTCTTTCTTAAGCTTTACTTTAGTGCGGTAGAAAGGGCACGTTTCATCGAACGACTCTTTATAAACGATGTTATCAAGGCCCGGTTGTTTGTCTAACCATGTAAGTAGCGCATCAATACCTTCACGTTTACCGGCAACGGTACCGTTAATGCCTTCTTCGGCAAGTAATAGCGTACCGCGAACTTCATTCGCTTCCATCACATCGTGAAGTGGCTGTCTTATCTCTTGATAGTTAGGTAAAGAGACAAACTTGTACATAGCACAAACAACGTATTGTTCTGACATTGTATTTTCCTAGATTTAAGCTTTGATTAGCTTACACATTAAGCATGACGATGTGTAAAGCACGAAAACCGAGTCGCAAACCCGGCGCTGAGGCGCGTATTTTACGGATTTTTGATTAAAATGCAAAAAACACAAATTCTATATCCGATAGCGTCTATGCTTTGGTATAATCTCGTGTTTTTAAAATTCAAGACTTGGAGAAATTGACTTGAGATTCACTGAACTTGGGATAGATACGCGCCTAGAACAACAACTGGCTCACCAAGGGATCACGGAACCGACCGAGATCCAAGCGCATGCCATCCCAACGGCTCTAGCTGGCCACGATGTTTTTGCGCAGTCTAAAACAGGCTCTGGCAAAACCCTAGCCTTCTTGCTGCCTGCCGTACAGCGTGTAATGAAACAAAAAGCGCTGAGCAAACGCGATCCTCGCGTTGTTATCGTAGCCCCAACTCGTGAACTCGCGACTCAAGTGTTCTCTGAGTGTCGTGCACTGTGTGCTGGCACTAATATTCAAGTCTGTAAGATTTTGGGTGGTGAAAACTACAATGATCAGGTAAAAGCGCTACGCCGAGACCCGCATTTTGTGGTGGGTACTCCTGGTCGTATTGCCGATCACGTTGAAAATCGCTCATTATTTTTAGGTGGTCTTGAACTGCTTATTTTTGATGAAGCAGATCGTATGTTTGACCTTGGCTTTGAAAAACAGTTGGACGTCATTAATGACTCTGCGGATCACCGCCAAAGACAAACGCTGCTATTTTCAGCCACACTAGACCATACTCAAGTTGAAGCATCATCACGTCAATTACTTAAATCGCCAAAGCGCATTATGTTAAGCAATGCCCACCAGCAGCATGAAGACATTAAGCAAGCACTCTACTTTGCCGATCATTTAGATCATAAAGAAGCGCTGCTTAAGCACTTCATCACACAAGATGACGTAGGACAGTGCATTATCTTTACCGCAACCCGTGGCGACACAGACCGATTAAGCAAACTGTTAAATGAGATGTCGATTAAAGCGGTATCGTTGTCGGGCGATATGCCACAAAGTAAGCGGTTAGACATCATGGAAAGCTTCAGCCGTGGTATCTATAAAGTGCTGGTTACCACAGATGTTGCCTCTCGTGGTCTCGATTTGCTCTCCGTTACCCATGTTATGAATTTTGACTTGCCTAAGCAGGCAGAAGAATATGTCCACCGTATCGGTCGTACAGGACGTGCTGGGTTTAAAGGCACTGCGGTTTCATTTGTTGGTCCTAAAGATTGGGATAGCTATGTGGCAATCAAAAACTATCTTGATGAGCCACTACGTTTTGAAGAAGTCCCCGGTCTTGTTGGTAAATTCAAAGGACTTAAGCAAAAACCACAGCAGAGTAAAAATCGCCCTGCAGAGTCTGCGCCAAAACAAACAAGTAAACCTAAGAAAAAGCCGTTGAAAAAATCACAACCGAGAAAAGTGGTCCCGCCACCGATTGATATTGACGGTACTATGCCGATGCGTCGCAAACCAAAACCACAAACTGACGAGGAATAATCATGTTAGGTCAAATCAAAATGTTAACCATTGAAGAGCTTACCGCGGAAGGTGCTTATTTAAACGGTGGTGAGCTTGGCGATGTGTTTCTTCCTCGAGCAGAAGTGCCAAAGCACACCGAAGAAGGTGACTCTGTTGAAGTATTTATCTATTTAGATAACTTGGGACACGCAACGGCAACAACCAAAAAGCCACTTGCACAAGTCGGTGAGTTTGCCCTGCTTCGCGTAAAAGAGATCAATAAGGTTGGTGCTTTTATGGATTTGGGTATTGAAAAAGACGTGTTAGCGCCTTTCAATGAACAAAAGCCGAAAATGCGCGACGGCTATAGCTATTTGGTTAGGCTTTACCTAGACAACGCCAGTAAGCGTATTTGTGCGTCTAGTGCGCTGGGTAAATTTTTGAGTAAATCAAAAGCCGAGTACGAAAAATTCGAAGAAGTAGACCTAATCGTCGCGGCAAAAACCGATCTTGGCTATAAAGTGATCGTCAATGAAAAACACTTTGGATTGGTCTTTTTCAATGATGTATTTAAGCGTATGTATATTGGTCAGCGCATGAAGGGCTTTGTAAAAGCGATTCATGACGAAGATAAGATTGATATCGTGTTAGAAAAGCCAGGTATTGGTAAGGTTAAAGACCTTGCGGAAATCATTTATAGCAAGCTCGAAGAAAGCGGCGGTTATTTACCGCTGGGCGATAAGTCAGATCCTGACGCCATCAAGCGTACTTTCTCTACCTCTAAAGCTAACTTTAAAAAAGCCATCGGTGGTTTATTTAAAGATGGCCGAATTGATATCGAAGCGACTTCTATTTCAATTCGCAAGTCTTAAACGCACATAATACTTAACCTGAGGTTTGGATAAGGAATGTTCCAACTCATTGTTTCTAAATAACAACTTAGTTTTTTCCTTTTCTAGCCAGAGAGTTTTAGGGAAAACAAGGCGAATTTACGCACCAATAGCTGGCTATTGGAAGTGAATTCAACGCAGTTAGCGCTAAAGCTGGCTGCTAGAAAGGCATTAATTATCCGCAGCTCAGGTTACTTAGCAAGTCTCAACCTGAGGCTTGCTAGTTACATTACACTTACTTCAAGCATATCACGCCATTTATCTACCGCTTTTAATCCCAGTTCAAACCCCAATTTATAATCAGACTTTAAGGTCTCAGGACTTGAGCCTAAAACCATGGATCCCAGTGGTCTATTGGGCGCTATTTGAATGACGTCAACATCTTCTGGTGGTGAATTCATAAAGTTAACCGCATCGGCATAACGACTTTGATAGTGATGATACATTTCAAACATTCGAGGAGATTGATTAACCCGCCGCATGATTGGCTTTAAACGCTCAAGCACTGGCATTTTGCCATCGTCATGTGCCTCAATGGTTCTGATCACCCAAATCGTCTTTGCCCCTTGGCTGTGTGCCCAGCGCACGGGTAAAGGATCGGCCACGCCGCCATCCATCATGCCGTGACCCGCAACTTTAACGCCTGGTCGATATAAAAAAGGGATTGCACTAGAAGCCTTTAAATGGGTAAACATGTTATCGTGCCACGTATGCAAATAATGTGGCTCAAGCGAGTCTAAGTGACTTGCAACCGCATAAAAGTTACTTTCCGGCGTGAGGTGATTAGGCTCAGTTGGAAACCGTACTTTTCCGCTGTGCTCTACTTGCTGAAAATACCAATCCAAGTCAATGACATTACCACCGGTAAAAAATCGTGCTGGACGGAAAAACTGCTGCTCCGTCGTCAGTGATTCGATAGCGGTTTGCGCATATTGACTGGCGCGAGCGCAATAAGCTGCGAGGTTTTGTGCACCCGCTGAGACACCCACTTTTAAATCAAAAGGCGTAAACTTTTTCTCAAGAAAAGCATCAAGCACGCCCGCTGTAAAAATGCCTTTTTGACCTCCGCCCTCGGCGATAATTGCAGAGCCTATGTTAGTTGTCATGTTGTGCTCTTTTTATTATATAAACCTGTACGCATCTTATTTTACTGTGGGCAAAAACCGTTAAATTCAAGCTTTCATACCACTTAGCAATAAAAAAATGCCCTGCTGAACGGAAAAGTTCAAGCAAGGCATACGTAATATCCACAGCGTGATTAATATATGGTTAGAGTTTGCTTACAGAACTCTCTACCGGCCGTTTTAAAAAGCTGACTAATAGCGCGGGTAAAATGGTGAGTGTGACGATAGTTGCCATAGCAATACCACAAAGCACTATCATGCCAACGCCTCGATAGAGCTCAGATCCTTCTCCTGGAATAAACACCAATGGCGCAAGACCGCATAGGGTTGTCATCGTTGACATCACAATCGGTTTTAATCGCGTTTGTAGCGCGGAGATCACCGCCTCGTACACACTCATCGCGGTACTCTCAAGGTTTCTGCGGCTTTGATCAACAATCAAAATAGGATTATTAACCACAGTCCCTAACAAGATTAAAAAGCCAAGCATGGTTATCATGTCAAAAGGCTGGTGGAAAGTGCCTGTTATGCTACCAATGCCATTAATAGCAATTAGTCCAAGTAAGCCCCCTGCCATGCCAAGCGGCACTGTTGCCATAATAAATAGCGGATAGCCCCAATGCTTGAAGATTGCGACAAGTAATAAGTAACACAGCGCTAATGCGACGATAAAATTACTGCCCAGCGCTTCTTTGGTTTTGTCTAGTTGATCGGCAGCACCACCGATACTCACATTAACACCAGGCAGCAGATCGCCCTGCCTCTGAAGCTGCGGTAATAATTCTGTTCTTACTAATTCCTGCGCTTCCTCTAGGGCAACATTTCTTGGCGGGATAATATATACAGTTACGGTTCTACGACCATCAACTCGACGCAAACTATCACTGTCTGCTTTTTCTCGTAGATCGGCCAAAGCGCTCAGCGGGATCAGTCCAGCTTTGGTCACAACCGGAGATTGCGCTAATTGCGAGAGACTTTGCTGATTACCCGACTCAGAAAATAAAAAGACGTCTACTTTGTCATCGTCTAAGATCAACTCGTCAACATACGCGCCATCACTCAAGGCTGCGACCGTATAGCCGAGTTCGTCAGCACTCATACCCACTTCAGCCAACCGTTGCCATCTTGGTTGGATTTCTATTAGCGGTTGGTCGAGTGTCAGAGAAGATGGCGCAGAATCCACTTGTGGATTATCAAAGACTTCCCCCGCTAACCGATACACTGCATCTGCCGCGCGGTAGAGCGCCGTTTGATCTGTACCGCTAATATCCAAAGCGACTGCTCTTGAACCGCCATCATTACTTGAGATAATCGAGCCTCTAGAAGAAAATGCGCGCATTCCTGGGTAGCTTCTAAACTTGGTCGTGATTGCCTCCATCATTTCATCGATGTATTCACGGTTGTATGGTTCACTCAATAGCCAAATGCTGCCAACACCAACAGACATCGAATAATACTTTAAAGGTGGCAACGACGTTTTACCTGATACAAAATCGCTGTCATCGTTTTCCAAATGCTTGTTTAAATAAGGAAGTAGTTCATCACCAATTTTTTGCATATGGCTGAGGTTATAGCCCGGAGGCGCTATCATCATAGAGAACGCTTTTGGTTCCTCTCCCTCTGGCAAATATTCGGCTTTAGGCATAAATAACCACGCCCCACCGAGTAACAACACACTACCGAATACAATACACACTATGCGAGCACGTGGACTTGATAACATCGCCGGAATAAACGTTGGCAGTTTAGGCGTAGACAACATGCCACTGGAGATCTCCTTACAGGCAAAATTTGCATTTGCCGCAGGCACCACAAACAAGGCCACCAACATAGAAGCGATGATTGCAGCAGAAATCGCAATTGCGACGTCTGAATAAAGCTGCCCGGCTTCTTGCTGAATAAACAAAATAGGTGCGAATACCAACACTGTGGTCAGGGTTGAAGCAAGCACCGCAGGCCATACCTCTTGAACACCGGTAATAGCAGCTTGAAGTTTGTCGAGACCTCGGCGTCTGGCTTGCTCTATGTTCTCAAGTACAACAATGGTGTTATCAACCGTCATGCCAATGGCGAATGCAACGCCGGCGAGGGAAATCACGTTGATCGTTCTGTCAAATAGCAACAGACCCAAAAATGCCGCGATGGTACAAATTGGAACGCCCATCACACCAATAAAGGTAGAGCGTGGGCTCTTTAAAAACCAAAACATCACCAGAGTCGCAAGCACCGCACCTAGCGCTAAATTCGTCCAAACATTTTCAACTGATCCTTTAACGTAACGAACATCATCGCTCAATAGCGTCAGTTGTAGTCCATTATTTGCGAGCATGTCACGGTTGATGCGAGCCACTACCTCCATCATTTCTTCTTTAATGGCCATCACGTTAGAACCGCTTTCCCGTCTCACCGAGAGCATTAAGGCTCGCTCGCCATTGTTATAGGCAATATCGCGCACTTCATAATGATCAAGCTTTACCTGAGCGATGTCTTTAAGCTTAATTGTGGTGCCCTCACGGTGACTGACTACCAGCTCTTCTAGCGCTTTAGCTGACTCAAAGCGGCCGACCATACGCAGTAAATAACGCCGTTTCCCACTGTCTATATCGCCAGCAGAGGCATCTTGGTTACGACTGCGTATTGCATTTCTAACGTCAACTAAGCTAATTCCACGGCTCGCCAATTGTTCTTGATCTACCAAAATTTGTACTTGATAGAGTGCACCACCACGCACACCCACCTGAGATACTCCACTGACTCTTTCCATTTCTGGACGAATAAAGTCTTCGGCATAATCGCGAAGCATATCAATATCAAGATTGAGTGGATTTCCCGGTTGCGGCTTTAGATTAAAAAACATAAAGGCATTGCTCGAAAACGCGCTGCTATATAACACCGGCTGGTCAACGTTTTCAGGATAATTTGGTACTTGAGATAACGCGTTGCTCACGTTTATGAGCGCTTCGTTGACGTCGACACCAAATGGAAACTCAAGCTCTACCTCTGCCTCACCAGTATTGGCATAACTGGACATGCGAGTTAGATTCGCAAGTGAGCGAAGATACCTTTCTTGCTCTATCAGTATTTCTTTTTCAACATCTTGTGGCGTGGCACCGGGCCAATTGGTCACCACAGTGATGGTTCTTACTTCAAGATCTGGGATCATTTGCACCGGAATTTTAAACGCGGCAACAATACCCAATATCGAACAGATCAATACCGTGACTGCAACTAAAATGGCGTGATTTACACTGGCTCTTAACATCACCCGCTCCTATAAACCCGGTACAATGTTTAATGCCTGGCCTTCTTGCAATAACTCATTGCCTTCAACCACCACTTGTTGCCCTATCTCTAAGCCTGATAAAACTTCAATATGACCATTAATTCGCTCACCAATTTGAACGTTTAACCGCTTTGCTTGACCGTCAACGGCCACAAAGACACTGAACCCACCGTCGGGATGACGCAAAATCGCATCGCTAGGAATAATCACGCTGTGGTCTTGTACTCGAATTAGCGGCAGTTTTGCCGTAGCCGATGCGCCGACACGCAACTGCGCATCTGTTGGGATTGCCAATCTTAATAGAAACGAGCGACTGGTTTTGTCAACGATAGGAAGTTTTGCCAATACATGAGCTTGATGCAGCACGCTTGGCGCGCTTGCGACACTAAAATTAACGACACGGCCAAGGTTAATAAGCTGAAAGTATTCTTGTGGCACTTGCAAATCGAGCCACAAAACATCACTACTCACTAATTCAAACACCGTTTGTCCACGCGTCACCCACTCACCTAAATTAACCGTGCGCCTTGCTATCACCCCCGTAAAAGGCGCTTTTAATTGATGGCGGTTAACGAGCTCTCGCTGATAAGCTATCTTAGCTTGTGCTTCTAAAAGCGTGGCTTCTGATGCTTGTAACTTAGCCTCTCTGTCAGCAAGCTCAGTTTGCGCAAATAATTTTTGCTGCGACAGAGACTGTGCTTCTTTTACCAATCTTATCGCATTATTGCGATCGACCTTGGCGCGCTCAAGTGCTGCTTCTACGCTTTTCAGCTCAGCTTTTACTAAAGCGGCATCGAGACCCAGCAGTACAGCATTTGCTTCAACAATATCACCAGCTTCAGCTGAGATCTTAGTTATTACACCATCGGTTAAACTTGACACTTGTGCGTGTTGTGCTGCACTAATTGAGCCCGTTAAAGACAATGTTCGTTCAAGCTGTTGTTGCTTTACATCAGTGACCACAACATTGACCGCTGCAGCATAAAGGTTAAAGGATAAAAGAGAGAGTATTAAGCAAACGCATTTCATGTAGTTTGTTCCAAAGTTAAAAACACTATTCCTTTCAGTAAACACTATGCAATAGCACCTACTGATCTCGACTAAGCATTGCAGCTGGCGAGTTTATGTCACTATAACGCCGACACACTAACACAAATAAAAATCATTACCATCCAAACTAGGTAAATGACCTCAAAAGTGTAGTTTGTGAAATAATGAATGAACAAAGAATATACAGGAATAACGCTTAGAATAAAGTAGACATAAACGTCGCTATGCCTACTTTAAGGAGGGTCAATTACAATGATTTAATTTAACAATACAAGTGAAGTAACATTACGAACACCGGGATGACTCATATAGTCATTTTTAATCCCTTCAACTCTCAGTGATTTACCAATCAAGCTCGGGTTAAGCTTGGGACTAAATGCATCGCGCTGAGCTGATTCCAACTTAATATATAGCTTGTTGCCAGCAACTGTTGGGTCGCTTAATTCAAGCGCGTAGATATCGTTTACAGCAGCTGTGATTTTGCCACTGACTACCACTGCCGAGCCATTATTTAGCGCTAATACGTCAGCAACACTCATATCACTAGATGGCTCTGTCGTTGTACCAACGGTTTGTATCTCACTTACTTCTCGTATCCCCGGTGCACTCATATACGATGAGCGAACACCTTTGATAACTAAAGTAGAATCAAGAATGGATGGATTAAGCTGCGGACTAAATGCAGCACGCTGGTGACTTTCAAGTTTAACATTTATCGTATGAGTTGGATTTTGGCTGTCCTCAAGTACTAGAGCATAGATATCATTAAGTGCAGATTTAACGCGCCCAACAAGCTCAATTTCATTGCCCTCGGCAGTTGCAAGCGCCTGCTCAACCGACAATGCCACTGGTGCAATCTGAATATCGCTTACATAACGAATACCAGCCTCACCCATATAACTGTCTCGAGTACCAGTCACTATGACTGATTGACCAAGGATCTCAGGATTGAGTTGCGGGTTAAAGTCACTGCGCTGAGCAGATTCAAGCTTTACGTTGATACTTAACGATGCGTTGGCAGTATCTGTGAGTAATAGGCCATAGATACCGTTTACTTCGGCTGTCACTTTACCTAACACAGCAAATTTAGACCCAGCTGAAGCAGCAAGTGCCTGTGCTACAGAAATCGCGCCATCAGGTGTTGGCTCTGGATCGGGATTAGGATCTGGGTTGGTTTGCCCTGAACCATAAGGCGCATTGAAAGAGCTATTTTTATAGCTATCTGTATTCCATGCATCAAAACCCGATGCAGGCGTCCCCCATGGCTGACCATTGTTTGGATCAGACATTTCTTGCGGCGCCATTGGCACTGGTGTTACTTCACCGCTTGCATGACCGTTAGTACCATCAAAGTACTGATACGACTCAGGCGTTGCTAGCCAATTGATGATGTTGACCGAAAGTACAGCCGCATTACCACTGTCTGTCCAGCCAGGGTACGTCTTTTTACTATTGCCATTATCCTGACGCTTGTACTTAGGCGTAGCGTCTTCAATTGGGGAAGAATCACCAATAAATGCGGCTTTGCCTAACCCTGCTTTTGAGATAGCAACATACGGGCCTTCATTTCTACCACCAAAGTAAAGTCCATCATCTTTAGCATGACGCCATTTAGCCGGTGTATCTAAAGGTGAAAAATAAACCAAGCCTTTCGCTTTTTGTTCATCTACAATCGCAAGTGTCGCGCCTGCGGCCATCAATACAGGAGTAACTCCAAGTGTGATCCCTTCTGTTTTGCTCGCAGACTCAATACCACTTACGCCTTGTTTGTAATCCGCGGCATTAAAGCGAAAGCGGATCCCAAAGTTTTCTGCAAGCCATCCCATGTCTGCTGATTTTGGATTACGCCAGTCACCGTACTCACCACCTAGATTATACTTGGCCAGATCTGAGCGGTTATAGCCGTTAAAGACTTCAGTGGCATCCCACGTATTTAGATTACGATCCGCGTCATAATGATCTGCAATAAAAAATATCCCTTTTCCATCCGCAACAAACTGCAATAACGCCGCTTGCTCTGATTGAGTGAAAGGACGGTTAGTTTCTGCCAATACAAAAACATCTGCATCTTTAATCGCATCGTAGCTGATAACCGCTTCATTTTGATTGCTTTGAGAGGTACGGTCGTCAAAGAATCTAATCTTGCCGTCATTGTTTAAATCAACACCACGATATTCTTTTACGGTATATCCTTCATTAACTAATGCATCCGCAAAGTCTGAAAACGCACCGTCAATAACCCAATCAGCGTTTCCTTCAACGCCACCGTGTGACACATCAAATAATACTGTCTTACCATTGTTGTTTGTGCTTGGTGTTTTGACTGGAATGTGGTTATTCCAGTCATACGGCTGCGCTGCAAATACAGAGGTGGATATAGCTACAGCCAAAACTACGCTGCAAAGCTTGAAGTTTACTTGTTTCATTCGTCAAATCCCGTTGAAAATTATAAAAAGAAGCAATAAAAAAGCCGCCAAAATATGGCGGCGTAGTGTATTAGTTCAGCGGTTGTGTTAAATCCAGCTGATAAAGTGCAAAACCTCTTTCGTCGGTTTTGCCGGTAGGTAGAATATGATTAAATTGCTGACTGTAAGTTTCAGCATCCGCACTGGTTGAGCTAAAGAATTCAATATTGGCGCCAACTACAGGTGCAAACGACCAGTTCATATCGGCGGACGGATCAAGTCCTGCAGCACCATTTTGGTCGCTAACAAAAGTAATATAGTCAGCAACGACCTGACGGTTCTCATTTGGCGAGTCGACAACGATTTTATCTCCCTTAATATTTGGGAAATTACCGCCACCAGATGCACGATAGTTATTCGTTGCAACCAAGAATACTTGGTCGTCCTTCACCAACTCACCTTGATACTTCAATGCCTTAATGCGGTTACCGTTTGACACCTTTTCACCGTTTGCCGCGTAGCGTGCAGGCTCAGTGACATCAATTTGATACGTCACACCATCTAGTACATCATAGTTATATGAAGGAAAGTCTGGATTGATCAGCGCTTGAACGCCTTCAGTATTTGGTGTGATTTGATTGAACTGTCCCGCAGACATTTCAAGCCATTCGCGCACTTCGCTGCCCTTGAGCTTCAACACCTTAAGTACGTTCGGGTAAATGTACATATCCGCAACGTTACGATAGGCGATATCACCTGCAGGTATTGCGGTAAAGTCATCAGGCCCGCCACGCCCTGCTCTGAAAGGCGCACCCGCAGACAGAATAGGTAATCCATCAAGCTCAGTACCTTGCACGATTTTTGCTGTATACCATGCTTGTGCGTCAGTCACGATTTGGATTGAGGGATCGTCATTCACTAACGCAAAATAGCTGTTCACTGTGTTGGTAATTTTAGCAAAAGGCTCATTCACCCATGCGCGAGTTTCAGCATGCTCACGATGTACCGCTGCTTCAATTGCCGCATCGCTTTCTACCAAAGATACGGTGTTACGATTTTCATCCGTTTCATAGATAGCTTTCAGCGTCGACTGTGAGTCAACCACCACCCATTTACCTGATTTAAATTGGATATCTAGGTCAATTACACCAAGATGATTGCCCCAAAAACCAGGCATTACAGCCGCAACGCCATTGATTGTGCCTTTATCATTATCAACACCATGTGCCGCTAAGTCTGCATAGCCCGAACCTGGGAAGTTTGCATGCGCGTGACCAAACATAATGGCGTCTATATCATCCACCTTGGACAAAGCATAAGATGCATTTTCAGCCATTGGCTTATCGGCAGACACGTCTAGGCCTGAGTGCGGAATAGCAACGACAATATCCGCGCCTTCAGCTTTCATCTTAGGTACGTAGTGTTTTGCCATTTTTACGATGTCTTTGGCGATCACTTTGCCTTCAAGATTGGCCTTATCCCATTGCATGATTTGCGGTGGAACAAAACCTATAAAGCCGACTTTAATCACCTGAAGCTTGTCATTCTCGTCAAAGAATTGCTTTTCTTGAATTAGGTAAGGCTTAAATAACGGCACATCATTTGTTTCATCTTCGTCACCATCAACCTTAAATACGTTTGCACTAATATAGGGAAAATTCGCATCGTCGATTGCTTCGTCTAAAAACGCTAAGCCAAAGTTAAACTCATGATTACCAATATTCGCGACATCGTACTCTAGTGTGTTCATGGCCTTATAAACAGGATGAACTTCTCCCTCTTTGAGGTTTTTGATTTTCGCCATATAGTCGCCAAGTGGACTACCTTGGATCAAATCGCCATTATCTACCAGCATGGAGTTTTTAACTTGGCTTCTCGCTTGATGGATTAACGCCGCAGTTTTCACTAGACCCACTTTGTCATCTTGCTTATCTGAAAAGTAGTTGTAGTTCAATACATTTGCATGCAAATCTGTGGTTTCTAGTAAACGCAAAGACACCGCAGTGCCCTCTTTTGGAATATCAGGTCCTTTCGGCACGTTTATATCAACATTGTTATCTGAATCTGAGCAACCAGTCATAATGCTTGTGGCACCGCACAGTAGTGCGATTGGAAGTAGTTTTGTTTTCATAAGTCCTTTCTTTACTTTGTTTGCATACCCGTGCGCATGCTTTTAGTTATTTCAGTAATACCAATTCACGTCTCTTCTTATTCCACTTCATAGAAACTGAACCAAGAAGAACAGCGAGTCAGGATAAACCGTTGCGTTTTGCGTGGCGGGTGTCACTATACGAGGGAAAAAAGTCAAGAAAGCTAAGCTTTTATGGCAGTTAAGTGCTAGAAATATGACGGTACTAAGTCAGGAGAAGTGAATTAACTTTAAAGTGATAAATATACAAAAAAGCCTCCATATTGGAGGCTTTAATTGCTTGCTTAACATTTAGTAATACTTAGTCTTCGAACTCTACTTTTTCTGCTTGAATATAAGTTTCACCATCCTCGGTTACTAAATAGCCCTCCACTTCAACGTTTTTACCCGTTGCAATATCAGACTGACTACCATCTTCAAACTGAGTTTGCTCAGACACTTTAATTTTTTGGCCTAGCACATAAAACATGGTTGCTGAATCAACTTGCGTGATTAACCCTTCAACTTCTACGTACTTTATTGCTTGAAACTTCAGCTCTTTAGCAACCACTTTCACGCCATCTGTGGTGTATCCTTCTACTTCCACTTCTAAACCATTATCTAGTTTTTCAAAATTACCATGCTTAAACTCTGTGTTTGCGGTAACTTGAACACGCTGCGCGCCGAGATTGAACTGATAATCAAACGGAGAGTCCTTAACTAAGTCTTCGATAACCCCCGCAATCTCTACTTCTTCGGCATCGTCATCATCAAATTCAACTTTCTTAGCCAATAGTACGTTATCTTGGGTTAACACCCCTTCGACTTCAACAGAGACGCCATTAGCTAAGTTTTCACTGCTGCCATCTTTAAACTCAGTATTGTTATCCGTGGTAATTGAAATGCCATTCACCATAAACTCAGACGCTGAGACGAAGTTAGTGACGTCACCTTCAACTTCAAGCTCAATGCCGTCTTCAGATTCGATTTCAATTTTAAGCGCAAAAACTGAGCCGTCAGCACGCTGAATCGCTTTGACTTCAACGAAGTCGTCATTAACAAATATGCCGTTTTTAAACTCGGTGTTTTCATCAAAAAACACGGTTTTACCATTGAGGCTAAAAGTTGCATCGACAGGGTTAAAGTCCGAAACTTTACCTGATAATTCAAAAGTTCGGTCATCAAAGTCGTCGTCTTTGTCGTCAACCTCAACTTTCGTGGCGATAAGTGCACCACCTTGGATAACATAGTCAACTTCCGCGATATCACCTGCCGCCACTTTTTCAAAAAATACCGTTAGATCAACATCACTCTCAAGCTCAAGTTCGGTTGCTCCATTGATAGCAAAGACCAGTTTACCAACAGTGATTGTCTGCTCAGCTGCATTCACAGCAGTAACTTTTCCTTCAACTTCATGCTCTTGCTGATCATTAAAATCACTCGCAGAGATGCGCTCTAAGTCTCTCACGACATAAGCACCTTCAAAGCCAAAAGCTTCAATTTCAACGACATCGCCAATATTAAGCTTCTCGAGTTTTAACTCTTTGTCCTCAGCATCTGACTCATCTTCAAATTGGGTATAGTTATCTACAAAATAACTGCTTCCAAATACCGTTAGTGTTTGTGCTTCAAGATCAATTGCGTCAATGACACCGGTTAATTCGATTTCAGAGTGCTTATCAAAGCGTACTTTTTTGGCGATTAAACCTTCTTCAGTTGCAACTGCAAGCACAAATACACGCATACCGACTTGTAAGTCGTCATCGTCGCCTTTCTTATAGTCAGTCTCATCGCTCAATGTAAAAGTATGGCCGCCAATTGCAAAAGCATCGTCATTGACTTGTGTTACTATTCCTTCGAATTTGGCCACCGCTCCCGAAGGCGCTGAATTGGCGCTTTCAACCTCGACGCTATCCGCAAGTAAAACGCCCTCTACAGGTAAGTTTGAAGCTTCTACTTCTACTATTGCATCATTTTCTATTGTGCCTTCAACCGCTGTTGCTTGACTGTAGTCAACAATAAGCGCGCCTAATTTAAATGTCTTGGCATCGAGGTTTAGTTCAGAAACCTTGCCTTCAACCTCAAACTCGCCATTTTGTTCTTCAACATCAATACGGGTAGCGATGTATTGACCCTGCCCTTGATGCAGCGCACTGATCTCAACAAAGTCTCCCGTATTTAACTCAGTAAATGCGATAGTGAGCTTTGTGCGCTTATCGACACCAAATTCTTGACCTAAAACGGTAATTGTTTGATTTGCATAGTCTACTGCGGTCACTACACCTTTAGCGGTTGCGTCGTAGGTAATAGAGTCTGCAACCGCAAAGCCACCATCTGCTCCTTGTTTACCTTGTAAGTCAACCTGCATACCAACTTTAAGGTTTGCTTGTTGCTCTGGTGTTGTTTCATAACGTACACCATTAACATACACACTGCCGAATCCCGTTACCGTTCCCTCTGCATTGACTGATGTCCGGTAGGTGATGATGATTGTTTCTTCTTCATTGCTGCTTAAATCAACGGTGATTGATTCTTCATTGGGTTGATACAGTGCCTGATTTACAGAACGAGAGGTAGCTGTTAGCTTATATTCACCCGTAGCAAGCGCATTGAGTGTAGTGGTAGTAGAAATATCTTCGCTATAGCTTGATGGACCTGTTAGCGTTAGATCTGCCTCGGCACCTGCGGGTAAGCCCTGTACAATGACTTTTATTGAACCTTTGGCTCCGGTGTTATCGCCAGGTTGTGGATCGTCATCACTACCGCCCCCACATGCGACCAGAAGGCTACTTGATGCCAATAATGATGGTAATAACCATTTTCTATCCATTACATAATCTCCTAAATTTTTGGCTCATTTAGTACATGCAGCTGCTTTGCCACAAAAACTTAACATGCACTCTAGACGGCCAAAAATGAATACCCGCTTTATTACTGGTACCTTGGTATCCACCTAATTGGAGACTGATATTAAATTGGATTGCTTGTTGAAATAGCTATCATACTGAGACCAGCGTATCTACAGATAAAAGTTTTTAGAATTCGTATCACCACACTTCCATGCGATTTACTTGGCAGTCATCTGCATCAAAGTACTTTTTCATCACCTCGGGAAATGGGCCATTGCCGTGAGCATTCCTATTCTTTTTAAACGTATACTCCATAGCACTGTGATAGTACTCGTCAATTGGTTGAGTAATATCCATAAACCTATTCATTTGTGACCAATCGTGAGCATCGCCGCCCCCTGCAATACCAATACGATTTCCAAACCAATAGTGCTCGGGGTATTTTCTACAACTTAAGTAACCCGTTTGCATCGATGCGCTACCTCGCATATTTTTTACTTCTGGACCAACAACATACTCTAGGTCTTCTATGGGGATATAAAATGGCTTTCTGAATAAGGTGTTTGGCGTTCTTACCAATCCAGTATGGCGGTTAAACTCAATTGCATCCACAATACGAATTGCATTCCCTAATTTGTACATTATTAAAGGGAATGCAGTCAGTAGAAACAGCCCCAACCATGAATGCAAAGCTGGCATACTGTCGTCTGTCATACTTACCCCTAACAGACAAATCCCAATAATAGGGCCTAATACCAACCCATGCAGCCTAATAGACCATAATCCCGGTGAGCGCGGTACGGAAACAACCCTACCATCGCATTGGCTAGGGTAACTTACGCCACTAAAGTCGTCTCTCGGCGCAAATGCGTCTTTACAGGGTTTTGCGTCTTTAAACTTACAATCGTTTAATTCTTCCGCCTTGGCAAGCCGTTCCTTATAGCTTAAGTTATGAAGATGATCTTTTGGTAGTTCTTCATAAAAAACACCACTTCGGCGATAACCTGTTTCTCTATCTATATACGCATCAATTTTTGCGAAGTCTTCTTTTTCTTCTTCTTTTTCTTCTTCGGTAGCTTCTTCACGGTACTTTCTGTTTCTTTCTTTAGCCCTCTCAATTAAATAAATATTCCGCTCTTCTTGAGTCATCTCTTCAATCTTTTTCATACTTCGTTTCCTTCTATCTAATTGGCGGCCTTTCAGGAAATCTGAACTTTTGATTTAATCTGGATAGTTCTTTTATGTATCTAACCCCTTTCGCAATCAAATAACCATCGTCTTTTTTGGTCACCACCGTTGGTAAAGAGTACAATTCAGTAGCGCTCTCGATCACTTTTTTACCTTTACCATTGGGGTAGCTTTCTACTTCTATGATTAACTCAATAGAGCTACCAACTTCTAGGTTTGATAGTTCACAGAGTTTTCCTTCAGTGAACTCAAAGTAATAACCGGTTCGATTAGGATATAGCTTCCAACCACTGCTAAGCTTGGCCAACTGATGATGATTTATCTCCTGTATTTTGTCATCACCTTCTTTTGACCAATAAAAATGAGCAGGAAGCCTCCTAACTCATTGGTTGGAGACATACTAACCTACACTTTAAAAACACTAAAAAATCTTTGAATATTTATCGTAGGCGAATACAACATACTATAAAAATCGATTGATGCATTTTTCATTTTATATTTCCATGTTGATGACCGGAGCGCAGACTAAATCAATCTAGGTTTGTATGAGGCTATATACGCTAGCGTTGCAAACGTCCCATAAAAGCATCAAAAGTTAAAAGCTATCCACAACACCTATTCCGGATAGCAAAATACTAGCTGTAACATTATCATGGTGAACATACCTCTTGGCTTGGGTGGCCGTTTGGGATCAGGGGTCCATACTTCCCACGGTTTTGTAATTTCTGGTTGAACTTTGCCCTCAGACCAGTCAAACTTTAAAGCCTCTTGAAATATTTGCTCTTCAATTTCTCTTTGCTGTTCAAGGCTGAATTGTGTCCAAAATCTATTCGGGCGTTTATTTTTTTCATCTAATTTGGCAGTCAAAGGGTCAAGTTCTCGAAATAGCTCAAACTCAGGTGAGTCAGGTAGTGGTTTACTTATATCCATGTACCTCACGATATATTCCCACATTAGATAATTATTAATGGGCATTGATGTATTATCCAAACCTAAAGGCAACGTCATCTTTGCATTTGGGAACGATTCTAAGTTATGATGACTTAACTCTAAAACACTTACCATAGAGCCTACGGAGCCAACATTTTGCTTTTGTTTGCAAACAATATCCTCCCAATTAAAGCTTAAATTAGCACCTGAAGGAATATCTTTTTCACCATCAATTTTCCACGCAAAGCTTACCGTTTGTTCTACACGATTTAAACACACACCTTTTTTGGGTTTAAAAGACTTTAAATACCCTAACAAGTTAACAAAAAATATTGAATAAATCGGGAGTACTATTAACGCCGGCCAATAAAAATCATCTCCCATAAATAAATACGCGATAAGTTTCCCAAAAAGTGCAAACCACATTAACGCAGATACAAAGCAAGGGAGTGCAAAAATATAAAATGACCAATCTTGCGGAGCATGAATGAAAATAAAACGATTTTTCCTGTCTTCTTCTTTCCTTTTCATGAACATTATATAGAAGGCTAAACCAAATCTTTCTCTAGACAACCCCCCATAAAAGTTTTCAGCGTTAAAACATCGATTAAAATAGCATGCCCTAGTTAGTACTTTCAATTTCGCCCCTAGCTTTCATATTCTTTATAATTAACAGGAAGTTTAAATCCACCCCTTCTTATAAATGGCGTCGCGAATTCAACATCCAAAATATCACCATCGAGGGTAAAGCTAAGAATGTCCTTGGAGTTTTACTCAGGATAGCAAAATACTAGCTGTAACATTATCATGGTGAACATACCTCTTGGCTTGGGTGGCCGTTTGGGGTCAGGAGTCCATACTTCCCACGGTTTTGTAATTTCTGGTTGAACTTTGCCCTCAGACCAGTCAAATTTTATAGCTTCCTGAAATATTTGCTCTTCAATTTCTCTTTGTTGTTCAAGGCTGAATTGTGTCCAAAAGCCTTTTGGTCGACCATTGCTTTCATCAAAAGACTTAGTGATTGGATCCAGTTCTCGATACAGCTCGTATTCCGGTGTATCGGGTAAAGGTTTATCTTGCTCCATGTGCCTAACAATCGACTCCCATTCCAAAAAACATTGCACAGGCTTCGATGTATCACCAGAGGCATTTATTGTAAGTTTTGCATTAGGGTAAAGATCTAAATTTTTATGTCTAATTTCAATAAACCCTTTCATAATACCTAAAACAGCAAATTCATTTTTAGTGTGACACTCAATGTCTTCCCAATTGAATGTTGGATTACCGAACATATCAAATTCTTCAGCGTTTTTTACTTTCCATGTAAAGCTGACTTTTTTCTCTAAACGATCAAAATAAGCTCCTTTAAACTTTACACGATCATATGTCAAACCTAAAACATTAACAGTTATAAAAGAGTAGATTGGAATTATCAGTAGAATCGGCCAGTAGAAACTTCCGTCAGTAAAAATAACAACAAGAAGGTTTATTAGAAGCAAAACCCAAATAGAAAAGGAAATACCGCATGGTAAATAAAATAGAAAAAAGGTTGTGCTACTAGGCTTTTCTTCATAAAAGTAGCGTTCATTAGTATTTAAATACACATCCGTTTTTGGAGTGTAGAACCTTCTATAAATTGCCAAGCCGTGCCTATTTTTACTTAGCCCACCTTTAAAGCTATTTTCACGAAAAAATCGATTAAAAAAGCTATTTTTCTGAAGTGTATTCACTATTTTCCTCCCTGAAAAAGCTGTAGCAACTGTTATGGTAACCCTGTTAGAATCTGTATTAACGCGACTTTTATAAAGCTTTGCTTTTTATTGACCTGCTCTTGAGTCAGATCTGGTTTCCACTTTAACCAAGGCTTTACAATTTCCTCACGTTCAGGGCCGTAAGTGAAGTTAAAATCTGCAGCGTCTTCTTCATAAAGTCGTTTTAATCGACTCTGCTCTCCCAGACTAAACCCAGCCCAAAAAAGCTTTGGTCGATTGTTTTGCTTATCAAACTCCCTCGTCAAATCATCTTTGCTTCTACCGAGCTCATAAATAGGGATATCTGGTAATGGTTTAGTATAATCCATATGTCGGATAATCAATTCCCACCTTAAATGACAGTACATAGCTGAATTTTGTATTCCCACAACATCCATACGAAGGTTTACCTTTGGGTATTTATCGCGTTCTTTATGCACTAAACGGACAAAGAAACGTGGAACCCCCATATCGCCAATTTGCTCAAAAATTTCCGCTTCTATATCCAGCCATGGAAAACACTGATTGCCAAACTCATCCAGCTCGTCTGAGCCAACATCAAAACTAAAACTAACGGTTTGTTTAACTCTATCGAAGTAGGCGTATTTATGCCCCAACATTCTTAAAAAGTACGGATAAATATTTAGAAAAAAAAGTGAAAGAGCTACGTTAAAAAAAAAGCGCCCAGCAAATAGATCAATTAGCTCTTTACTAGTAATTTCGTCCGTAAAAAAATACAACACAACATTAAATAATAAGAGAAACCATAGGGCACCGCATAAACCTAGAGGTAAAAACATCAAAAACCGTTTAAATCCCCCTTCATCTAACACTAAGTGAAACCGCCACGTTTCCCGCTGTATGGTTTGGAAACTCTCTCCATCCGTTTCAATGTCAAATAAGGCCAACCCTTTTTTTCTCCCCCCCATAAAGTGCAATATATTGTACTCTTCGAAAAAACCATTGTAACGTGTACTTCTCACTTTCAATAACCTCCTCCGGTCTCATAACTTTCATAATCTACAGGGAGAGTAATGTAATCATCTAAAATCAACTTAGGACTTATACTAATGCTAGTTACATCATCTGGAATCTTGAAATAGAAGTCACCTGAAAGGTGCTCATTTTCTTTAGAAAAAGTAGGATTATAATCTTGAGTCCCATAAACCCATGTTCCTTTATGTTTATTAAGTGTCACTTTATGTCGATACTCATAACTAACAACTAGGCTCAAGTCAGATAGCCCAACCTCAAACCTTGGTGTTAACACCTTTACCAAATAAGCATTGTCACCTAAGCTGGAAATTGAGAGTTTCGGCTCAAAAAGTATAGAGTTAATATAATTATAATACTTTTCATGGTTTGTAAAAGCAGGGAGGTTTTCACTACCCTTTGAGAATGGACCATTTTTAGCCCAGATTTCTAACTTTGACTCAATTAATGACTCAGCTATTATAGTAGTTAGTATACTCCCAACAAGTAAAGCCCAACCTACCGGCCCCATTGTGGCAGCAAATATACCATATATCGCCGAAAAAAATGTCACACCAGAAGCTATTAACATTGTCGTACCCGCTACCGTATCATTTCTCTCAATCAGCTTCAAAGCGTCTTTTAATAATATATCAGCTCCTACAAATCCGACGATTCCACTAAAAAGTCTGAGTTTCGTGTATAACAATCTAAAACGCCAAAGTTTAGCAGTATGTTCCACTTCTTTAACTTGTTTAATAGCATTGAAAAGTGAAACCGACGCCGCTATTTGTGCTCCAATTATTGCGATGTTCTTCTCATACTCATATATATCTCCTTTGCCTTCAAAATTCTTTTTATAATCAGAATAAGCAAGATAGGTACTGTAAGAAACTAACATAAAAACAATATGGGCAACGGATTTATTTATAAGCTGAGCACCTAAGTTTGCTTTTGTAGAGGATATTCCATTAATGGAATAGTCTCCGCCTAATTCTTGTGCCACATTAAAAGCAAATCCACCTTTATAAAGTGACGTTTTTGGCATGGTAAGCGCACTTTTACCCCTGAGCACGGAGTCTTGAACCTCCTTAATATCTGAAACCCTCAGTGCTAAAGCTATAATAACCTCTTTGGTCTTTTTTAACATTTCAGCATTGTGAGGTTTGTTTCCAGGTCCTTTAATTTTTAGCTTTAATGCACCAGCAACAACCTTAAGATCTCTTTTTGCTATATTTGCTTGCTTTCCGTTACTTGCCTGCCTAAGTATCCGCTGAAAAGGTTTTTTTGCCTCACCCGTGACAAGCTTCTGCAAAACAGGCAAATCAACGAATTCTTTAGTAATTGCGACTCTATCGTTTGGTATAGCTCCTAAAGAGTGAATCTCTAGCTCATCAAACCAACTTGGAGACCTCGCTTTTATCGTTGCACCAACAATATGTAATAGTCTTTCACTAGGTGGGATCTTCTCAAACTTCAGTACAGCTAACTGTTGCTGAAGTGCAACATACTCTTGTACACCCTTTAGTGAAATATCAACCCCTCCTTTAGCAATATTAAAAATGGATCCTCCCATATTGATGTGCTGATTACCTTGGATATCACTTTTAAACTTTTTCGGTGTGAATTCGCCAAGCTCAGAGGAAATCAACTCTTCGTCATAAATGGAACTCTTGAGCATATCTCCGTAAGCATCTGGGTGAGCACAAAATAGAACATTAAAAAAGCTACTCTCATTGTCAAAATGTTGCCATACAAACTCTAGTGCTTTACTTTGTTGAAGCTGTAGGTCTTTTCTGATTCGTGTTAACTCTTTTTTATTTACCATTGAATCAATGTATAAAGGTATAGAATCATCTGGCATAGTTAATAGTAAAAAATGTTCGGATGTGAGTCCTAGTCCATCATCAAATGCCGATTGTTCGAGTGTACTAAAGTCAATTAGTACAGATTTTTGGGTCGGCGGGCTCGCAATATTATTTCTAGAACAGAGATTAGAAAGTGGAGTGTTCTGAGCCTCAACTTTTCTATTGTAGATATCATACAAGTTATTTCTAGCATCAATTATTGACTGCAATTCGTTAACAACTTCTTGTGGTTTTTCGCCTAGAAGATATTGCTCTAACTTATCCTCAGATACTAAGGCAGCTGCCTTTCTGAGCACTTTAGAAGTACTATCATTTTGCTCATATAAGTTTGTTGCGAGTCTGTTTCTCATTTTTGTGTAATCAATTTCATAGAGTGACTCATCAAAAAGGAGCTTATGAGCAATTAATGCTGACTTTTGAAACCCATTTTTAGACAGCTCAGTTTGTCTATTTCTCAGGCTATGTAATGCAGCCTCTCCTTCTAAATAATATTTCTGCGCTATCCCCAAAACGTCATGCAAATAAATACAGGGTTCACCGTCTTCATTAGCCTTTAGGTTTTCAATACTGTCCCAATTGGGGGCTGATGAAAAATCGATGGTTTGCATCCGCTCGCTACGATAGGTCGAGGCTTTACCTTCGTCTGGGCATTTTGACGTCATCGGCTTTTTATCAAAGCGGCTGTCACCTGGCTTCATATCTCCAAGCGCGCTGATGTAATCCCACGACCATTGCACGCGTGAAAAGGCAACTTGATAAGTCATGGTTTCAACTGAAGTTGAGTCTGAGAATAGGCCCTTTGCGCGAATTGGTAGTGTGAGTCTTGGCATGTGCGTGCCGTTGTTGGGCCTGAAGCTTTGACCGTGATATTCGCGAAGGTCAACTTCACTGAGCATGCCACCTGAAATGGCAGCTATTTCTCGCCACAAATAACCATTAACAAAAAAGTAGTAGTAACCAACCGGCTCATCTTCTTGAAATTCTTTTTGATCTTTAAACATGGGCACGTATTCTGGTGCCTTTGCTTTATTAATATCAAGCGACGCTTCTGAGAATACACGTAACTCTACCGTCTCTACAAAAGGAATTTGGTCATCCGATTTTGGTGATGACGCTCGTTGAACTTCAGCAAAACCAAGTGGCACTGTACAATCTTTGCCATTTAATCCTTGAAGTTGCAATTCCAGAGTACAAGGTGCTTGCTCGTCGTTGAGTTCCGTATTAAAAATATGTGCGCCCATGCTTTATTGCCCTCCCTGTTCTAGTTTTTTTTGTTGTTTATTTGCGCCTTGCTTTATCACGAAATTTCCCTGTGAAATAAGACTACGGCTGCTTTGGTTATTTAGACCAAATGCGCTCTGGATTGGGTCTTGTTCTGTAACCGTTGCATCTCTTTTTGCCACTGATAGTGAGCTAGGAGTAGCACCGCCCGGTTGGTTAAGGGGAGAAGGCGGCGTATTTTTACTGTTAGAGATCATAAAATCTCCTTGGCGAACGGCGGGTTTTCCTTCGATATACACATCAAAAGAGCCGAGAATAAATTCGGCTTTGCCTTTTATAGTGCCGCTGGCGATGCCTTTTTTTCTGCCGGGCTGATCGCCTGTGCTTTTTGAAAAGTTACTTTTTATATTGGCTGCAGGGTTGCCATTAATTTTTACCGAGCTAGCGGTACTTGCCGCGTCTTTGGATTTGGCCATATTACAGTAAGGTATCGGCACCACTACTTTGCCAATTTGAGTCCAGCAAACATCTATGGTCGTGAGCGCGCCACCGCTATCTTTGTGTACTGCGGTGCGACCATTAATTAATACGTTTTGGCCGCTCACGATGCCTACCTGCTGCGCTTCGCTATCTGCATCTTTTTCAATTTGTTCCTCAGTGCCAGCTTGCCATCCTATTTTGCGCTCAACCAAATCTAAAAATGCCCGAGGGTTGTCAATGGGCATGTGCATATCCATGCCAGTTTCTGGCTCTTGATGAGGTAAAATTGGCTCGTTTTTTTCGTCGTTCCACTTAGGCGGTGGGACAATATAGTCACTGGCAAACTCGGTTATCATTTCACCCAGCATCATATCGCCATATTTAGCGCGCTCAATCTCGTCTATAAATGCGTTTTCACCGCTGGCTTTGTCAGGAAATACGGCTATCCCATTTACACAGCCAATGGCACCATTATTTTTCGCTGCGATAGTAAGCTTTAACAATGCAGGATTATTATGTCGCCACGACACACTCCCGCCTACTCTCAACGTCGCAGACATTGCATCTTGATCGTACTGAATTGAATCTGGCTCTTTTCCCTTTACTGCTGCGATAAAGCTCATAACACACTCCTTGTTACTGAGATTAATTGTGGTTTTTCTTGCTCTGTGATCAGCCACACTCTTTCAATGTGGCTATTTAACGGGTTGTGTAAATAACTGCTGGCAACCGCAAGCCCCATTGCATTATGGCCAGCGCCAATATAACCAATGGTATTTGCCGTGTTATTTAGCTCTATTAACGCGTCGTGTTCTTGGTACAAGGCGCGGCTGGCATTGAGCCATTCTCTTTGCCACTGCTCACTGAGTAAGCGGGTCGAAATATAAGGCTCGTTTATCTCTGCGTGCAGCTCTTTTAATAGCTCACCTAAGTCGCCCTGATATGCTTTAATTTGGCATGCATTTTTATTTGCACTTGTACCAAGCAGTACGCAACCGCCTTCACTTAATACAACACCTTCAGGACCGCCAACAACTTGTAGTTTGCCTACCCAGTTTGGCTTTGACGCTTCATCATAACCAACGCAACTATCTACAAATACATAGAGGCTATTTGGCGAGAGCGAATCAATATCAAGTGTTTGATGCAACTGAATATCGTCAACGTTCAGCTCAAGGTGGCCACAAAGCGCCCTCACATCAGACAGCTCTATATATGGCTCTTCTGCTTTTGTGTTGGCAGTAACCAGATTAATGGTGCCATCCCACGTGTTGGCACTGCCATCAAGCCGTTGTTTTGTCTGATTTAATAAAGATTCTAAAATGGCTAAACAGCGGTCTTTACGTCGTGTGACCGAGATTTCTTCAATTTGTGCGCGCAAGTATGGGGCATCGAGGCTTATATCATATCTAACAATGGCTTTGCTTGGTGTGCAAAAGCGCATGTTATTTGCGACTGCGGTATATAAAGCACTGGGATGGTTACCGGCGGGAGTTTCTAGCGCGATTAATTCAAACTGCATGTGCCACTCCTTGCGCTTGCGCCTCTTCTACTAAGAACGCACTGTTACTGCCTGTTTGGCTCTTTTTTACCCTTCCTCGCCATATTAATGAAAACTGCTGTGTTTGCGAGTCAATTACCAGCGTATCACACTGCATATCAATAGGCGTGGCGTCTGGGCCATTAACCAAACGACAGCGAGGTACGATTCTGGGCAACGTTAGCTTTAGGCTTTGTCCATAAGGTAAATCTGGTGTCAAGCCCATCATTTCAATCCACCAGCCATCACTAAACGGGTTTGGAGTTTGTTGGTCTTGCGGCGCGACTTGATAATGCGCAGCGGGGACTACTTCTTTAAATGGAAACTTACCCGCGAGGGCTTGGGATTCGTCAACCTCTGGGAGTTTGTCACCCCTTGGCGACCAAAATGGTGGGATCGCTGCAAAGCTTGCTACCGCAGTGTCGTGACTCGGCTTTTTTAATACCTGATTAGCATACTCCACTTGTGGCAATGGCTGGCCTTTCGCTTCTTTATTTTTGAGCTTATAGCCACGACCAAGAGGGTTTTGGGTCGAAACTTGTTCTTCATCCGACGGACTTGTGCCGCCATAGGCAAGTTGGTAATTTAATACACAGGACGATAATACTAGTGGATCGCTCGCCACGGGCCCGAATAGCGATCGCTTCCACACACGCTCACCAGTAACTCGCAGTAATTTATCAACAAAGACCTTATCGTCACAGCCAAGTTTGAGTCCTACTTCTATCACTCGCGCTTGCTTGTCGGTTGGTGGAAAACAGGTCAATTCACCATATACTTCAAAACCGGTTTTATAAGGCTGAACTTCGCTAACGGCGGTTAGGCTGGCTTCAAGCCCTTCACCGTCAAAGTCATCAGCAAGTACAACAGGCGCTCCAGTTGGATCGGGATATACATTACCCTTTACGTCGTATTCAAAGTTCTGCTTCACAGCGATGACTACGATAGGATCTTTGTCCTCATCCCAAGCCTCAACCGTGCTACTTTGCCACTCGGATTCATTCACTAGCATGGTTCAACTCCTGTTTCACTGATTGCCACTGAAGATAAGCCATCGGCATGTAAAAAAGCGCAGCGCCAAGTGCATGCGAGGAAATTTTGGAAAGCTTGCGCTGTATAGCAAGGCCAGCCAATCCCTGTTGTAACCAAGCCGCTGGCTCAGAGACTTTACGCCCTGCGAGTTGATGTTGGGTATTTGCTGTTATTAAAGCTTGGCGTTCGTATTCTGCTTGCTTAAAACTGGGCAGTTTTTGCGATTTTTGAGATTGAATACCAGTTTTCGCATCACTTATTGCGAATTCTTCAGGCAATTCGAGATCGGTGATTTGTTTCCACGCCTCGTAAGCCGGACGAGCGGTACTGGGGACTTCGAGTAACTTAACTAGATTTTGTAACGAACGGGTATGAGAAAAGTACGGAAACACTTCTGCAATGTAGCTTGGATTATGCTGGCAATAAAGTAAGCATGGTTCATCCCATTTTGGTTCGTCGAGTAAGCCTGCCAGCTGCAATAGTTTTGCTTTTAGCGCGGCATCATCGGTCATCGCAAACCGCTTCACTAAGTGCTCTGAAAGTTGCTCTGTATTACACAGCCACATATTCACCAATGCCGTGTAGGCAATTTCAGGGTTGCTATGTTCAAGTGCGGCCATGAGTTGGTGGCGCGACAAGTTAGCCGTACTAAATGCTAAATAGATAAGGCTCGTAGGCCAATTTTCATCTGTTGATAAAATTCGCTGCCTGAGTGCATCACCTAAATCAATGCGCCATGCTGACA
Source organism: Pseudoalteromonas sp. CO342X (assembly GCF_004208915.1). Taxonomy (NCBI): domain Bacteria; kingdom Pseudomonadati; phylum Pseudomonadota; class Gammaproteobacteria; order Alteromonadales; family Pseudoalteromonadaceae; genus Pseudoalteromonas; species Pseudoalteromonas sp. CO342X. The sequence goes on along the minus strand of NZ_SGPH01000016.1, from coordinate 288,479 downwards.
AGTTATGAATGAGCAGCTCAGCAAGCGCAGGTTCGCTGTTAATCGCCGTGATGATTTCACTAGCTTGATCTTCAAGTGCTCTTGTCCCAAAGAGATGGTTAATGAGTAACAACAGCTGAGGTGAGTCAATCTCTTGGGTTAACGTAAATACATCGTCAATCGACCCGTGCGCGATACAATCTAGTTGAGAGCGATTTATCCAGTGTTCTTCGTCCGTCTCAGCTAAGGTATACACATGATTTAATAGTTGTTTTTCAAGGGCATGTAAACGCCCAGTCTCAACTACTTGGCGCGCATTAAACTTTTGATAATGACGCCAAAGCGACTTAAGTTGTTGACGGTGAACGGCCAATTTGGTTGCAGCTAAAAACATAGTCACACCATATCAGCTTAATTTAATCGAATTGGCCAGCCTTGGAGGCTGAGATCTTGCTCAATATCGGCGTTTAACAGTTTACCTTCAAGCTGTATCTCACCATTGCCGTTAATGGCAATGCTGCCATTTTTGGTTTTGACACAGACTTTTTGCTCGCCATTTAACACCACAGTGCCGTTGTTATTTGTCACCGACGCTGCCGGAAAGTCTTGCGGTGCAGCTAAGCGACCAATAACGACAGGTATTGCCACGCTATGTAACAACACTTCATCGTCAATACTTACGCGTGTCACACTGTCTAATTGACCTTTAACCTTCATTTCTACATTAGATTCGTCACACTTTACTCGTAACACTTTGCCTAATTTATCAATGGCAGATACTCGCCATACGATGTTACTCAACGATGGTGGAAATTGTATGACATTGGTTTTCATAGACTTTGCTCCCTGCTTAGTTATGGCTAATTGCTGAGCCAGACACTGAAATGTTGCTGGCGCTTAAGTTCAAGTTGTTCGCATCAATGGTAATATTACCTGCCGCATCAATTTCTATTTTGCCGCCGCCTTGAGAAAGCTGAATTGAGCCGCTACCTTGGCCAACGATTGAAATGTTTCTATCGGCATTGATGGTGAAGTTACCATTTTGCGCCGCAAGCTCAACATTACCGTCAACACTGAAGTAACTGATGTCTTGCGCGGCCTCAAGATTAATGGATTGCTGCGCTTCAAATTGAATATTGCTGTCAGCAGACTGAATTTTAATGTCGGTGTCTGCAGTGAGTTGAATCGCCTCTTTGGCATTGATCTCAATATTGGACTCAATACTTTGGATATACACCGCATCTTCTGCGCGAATGCTTATTTCTTTGTCGGCTTGTGCCACAATATTCGTTTGTGATTGCAGCGTCATCGCTTCTTTCGATTTAATATCGATGTAACCTTTTTTGGTTTCAAGCTTGATAAATTCGCTGCCTTCTGTGGCATTAAATTCGAGCATATTTTCTTGCGCTTTGGTGAACAGTTGGATTTTCTCTTCGCCTTGCTTGTCATCCATCAACAAAGTGTTTTCTGCCTTCGTCACCAATTTATTTTCAGTAGCATTCTCTGCAGTCACCGGGCTTAGTGCTTCATCGTTAAATAGCGCACCGAGAATAATAGGCCTGTCTAAGTCACCATTTTCGCCCGCCACCATAACCTCGGTTCCTTTGTTTAAAGGAAAGTGCATGCCGTGCCCACCAGGCCCACCATAGTGCTGCATAAGTCGAGTCGGTTTACTCTCTTCTCCTTCACCATCTTGGTTAAATGGCAGCTTGACTTTATAGCGCCCTTTGTCATCCACTTCTTGCTCAATCGTGGCGTTAAACGATGCAAAAACCTTTTTGCGCTTAATAACAGGCGCTTTAAACTGCACATCAATTGGGATAATCGTCGCTTGGTTTTTATAGGTTAAGCCTTTTACCTTGGAACCGTATTCAACACTACCGCCTTGGCAGCCTTTATGAGCAACAGACACCACTAAGTAACGACCGCTGTAATTAAGGTGATCGGTTATGGTTAAAGCGACACCCGGACGAAGCGCCCGACAGTCGGTATCGATAACAAAAAGGTTTCTCTGACAATCAATGCTTTGCTGGTGCACTTTGGTAAGTGCATCGCCATCTCCTTCAGTCATGAAGTTTTCAGCGAATATACTGTCTTCACCAAAGCCGCCAACCTCTGATTGATTATTGCTATTTACAGACAGTGCGCAGCCTTTTTCATAGTCTTCGTCATACAGCCTAAATCCGCTATTTAGTAAACTCGCTTTTTTAGAAAAGGCAAAGACAGACTCGCTCGGTCTTACCTGTCCGGTGGGTGACGCATAAGGCAAAGTGATCTCTTCCATCTCTGAAGAAAAATCACTGCTGCTGGCAAATACCGACAGGTTGGCTTGGCTACCGGTTGATTCTGTGCTGCCGTAAACAAAACCGTAGCGGCGCATTAGACGCGTTACAAAGTCAAAATCACTTTCATCATACTGTACTGTCATAGCAAGGGTTGGCGATGATCCCTTCAGTTGCAATTTTCCTGACGGGAACCCAGCCTTATCTAACACGCTTTTAACGATGGCATCCGCCGACATGTCGGTAAAAACGCGATTAGATCGTTGATGCTTGAGCAACACCAAAAGTGATTGAAAAGATAAGGTATACACGTAGCCTTGATGACTGCGACCATGGCAAACATATTCGGTAATGATTCCCGAAACCGTTCTGTCAGACATGGCCCACGTAATGGAAAATGTAACATCTTTACCAATCACCAGATCAGGCTCAATTAGTTCCTCACTTAACACCTCAATATCGAAGCGATAGTCACTACATAAGCTGTCATTCTGTGATTCAAAACTCAATACTTTAAATAAACTCCCAGACAACCCCGCAATTTCAATTGCAAAGTGACTCTCGTTTGCCTTAGGCAGTTTATCGGCAAGTGATGCGAACATTTCCATTTTTGTCTCCTTACTCGTATCTACCGTTAACTTAAGTCGGCGAATACGGCTTCAATTTCACCATTTTCATCCAGTGTCAGCGTCAGCAGATCTGGCATATCTTCTTCGCTCATAAAGCCCAAAATGGAGCGAGCGATCCCAGGTAAAATTTGTTGTTCAATTGTTGCGTTAACCAATCGTGCGCCGCTATCAGACATAGCGCATTTATCGGCTAGATAATCTAGCGCTGTTTGATCTACGCGCAGTTGTATAGCGTGATTGTCACGAAGTCGCGCTGCGACCTTCTCTAACTTTAGTGCCACGATATGTTTTAACACATCAGTATCAAGCGGGAAGAAAGGCACGACCTGCATCCGTGCTAAAAGCGCTGGTGCAAAATGCGCGAGCAAGTTTGGCTTAATTAAGTTGACTAGCTGCTGAAAGCTCGGTCTCTCAAACGGTGTTTCTTCTTCGTTATTGTCTTGTGCTTCTTCGCCTTCAGGCACACCTTGCTGAATGATCCCATCCACCATTTGTTGCATGGCCTGCTGCTCGGTTTCTGGTGTACAAGCATTGATGATTTGCTCAGCCCCTAAATTAGAAGTCATGATGATAACCGTGTTTCTAAAATCGATTTCACGCCCTTCACCATCACGCATTACGCCCATTTCAAACACTTGGTAGAACATATTCATGACATCTGCGTGGGCTTTTTCCACTTCGTCAAGTAACACCACAGAATATGGACGTTGGCGCACAGCTTCGGTTAACACCCCACCTTCACCATAACCCACATAACCCGGTGGTGAGCCTTTGAGTTGTGATACTGTGTGTGCTTCTTGATATTCACTCATGTTTATCGTGGTTAAGAACTTCTCGCCACCAAATAGTAGTTCGGCTATGTGTTTTGCAGTTTCGGTTTTACCAACCCCAGAAGGACCTGCTAATAAGAATACGCCCAGTGGCCCAGACGACGCCGATACACCCGCTTTTGCTACCCGTAAGGTTTGTGCAATCGCAGTCAATCCAGCATTTTGCCCCACAACGCTTTGTGCCAGTGATTGCTCAAGCTTAAGTAAGTTCTCCAGCTCGTCTTTCACCATGTTACCCACAGGGATCCCAGTCCAACTTGCGATCACTTGCGCTACCGTATCACTGGTCACTTCGGAGAAAATCGCATTGTCATCTTGATTTAACGCAGCAAGCGCTTGTCTAATCGCAGGTTTCTCTTCGTCACTCGCACCGTGTAGGGCATTATAAGTATCAATTTGCAGCTCACGGCTTTGCTCAAGCTCAGCAAGCTGCTCTTGGGCTTGTGTAAGCGCATCGGTGAGACTTTGAATACAGGTTTGATCTGCAATCCCAAGCTTTGACTCGATTGCCAAGCGCTCAATTCTGCTTTGATAGTAACGGATCTGCTCTTTGGCTTTATCAATCACCACAGGCGACGTTGCCGGTCCCATTCTGACCATAGCAGCTGCGGTATCTAGTACATCAATGGCTTTGTCAGGCAATTGTCTACCTGTGATATATCGAGCTGACAACGTAACCGCGGCTTCAATTGCACTGTCTGTGATTTGAATCTGGTGGTGCTTTTCGTATTTATCTTTCAGCCCCGTGAGCATGAGCTTTGCAGCTTGCTCGGTTGGCTCATCGACTTTAATTAATTGAAAGCGGCGTTCAAGCGCAGCATCGCGCTCAAAATATTTTTTATATTCGCTCCATGTCGTCGCAGCAAGTGTTCTTACTTCTCCACGTGCAAGTGCCGGCTTTAGTAGGTTTGCGGCATCCCCCATGCCAGCGTCGCCACCAGCACCAATCAAGGTATGCGCTTCGTCAATAAATAAGATAACGGGGGTCGCTGAACTCTTTACTTCATCAATGACTTGTTTAAGACGACGCTCAAATTCACCTTTTACACCTGCTCCGGCTTGTAGCAGACCCATATCCAATACGCAGATCTTAACTTCTTTAAGTTCTGGCGGAACTTGCCCTTCAACAACGCGCTGAGCAAGTCCTTCTACCACTGCAGTTTTACCAACACCGGGTTCACCAACAAAGATTGGATTATTTTTACGGCGACGACACAACACATCGATTGCGAGACGGATCTCTTCGTTACGCCCAAGGACTGGGTCAATTGCACCAGAACGTGCTTTTTCAGTGAGGTCTTCACAAAATGCTTCTAGCGCGCTTTCACCTTGTGAACGGCTATTCGACACCGTGTTGTCAGCATTTGGCTTACTGAATACTTGACGCTCAGTCGAGCCTTTACAGATCTTATTTAAGTTCTGCTTTAAGAAGTGCGTATCAATCTTGTCGAACTCGCGCGCCAGTCCAAATGCAGGGCTGTATATCGCCATGTCTTTGAACGAGTCAATCAGCGCAGCGCCTGTGATCCAATCATTTTGATGGCGCATGTTTGCACTGAGCCATGCTTTTTCTAACCACTCATAGAGGCGACGGGAGAAAACCGGCTTGCTCGGGTTACCAGCATCTTGTTGATTGATAAATTCGAGCGCACTATTCCACAATGCGTCTTGATCAACTTCGAAGAAAGGTAAAATCTTCGCAACATCGCCGTCATTGTGCTCTTCCATTAACTTTAATAGGTAATGCTCTGGTAGCACTTCAAAATGCTTTCGACTCGCTGCGAATCCAGCCGCGGCTTCTAACGCTGTCGCGCTGTGATGATTGAGTTTGTCTATGAGATTCTTTATGCCTGTTGCGTCCATCTTTTAATCCTTGCTATTCCCGTTCGCATTAAAACTGTGATTGTGAATATATTTTCTTCTCTATGCGTGCGTTAACTTTACCTATCGCACAACTTACCCCAAGCTTGCCAGCCCCTAACCGAGTGCCCTCGCGCGCTTGGCGATTGATCTGCACTAACAGTTGCCAATTCATTTTGGTTGAGGTGTGCCAATTTAATAATTGTGATAAACGTTTCGCCTTTACACCACCTTGCTCATATAGCTGTGCCTCAGCCTCGTCCATTGGACCAAGCTCAATGCAAATACGATTGCCGGTGACCAAAACGCGTTTACCCAATACGCCATTACCACCCAATGAGAAACCGCTTTGTTTTGAGCCTAACTTGCCCGCTTCAGTAATACCTTCCCATTCAACGATATTATCTTTAATCGCTAAGCTTTCGTCTTGTAGCGCTTGCTTTAATACTTGCTCAAGCCCAGCTGCACTGGTTTGTTTGGCACTAATGAGGTTTAGTTTGCTCTTATCCGATTGGTTATTTTCAAATACCGCAGCAACTATTTGATCAAATTGCTGCGCACCAATGCCAGCAAGATTAATCTGAGACTTCTTCCAACTTTGAAATAGCTGACAATACAGTACATGATTAAAAAGATCTAAAAATGCGCGTGTTCTTGCACCTACCTCTTCGTCTCCTGCGGCTTGCTCTAACAAGTAGTGCGGCATCGCAGCATCAACGCCATATAAACCGAGAAATGACGTTTCAAGCCTCAGCTTACCTCGTTGCCTTACTTGCAATTCACAGCGTCTAACGTCTGACGCTGGAAACCCAAGTTCTTTATACGGTGCAATTTCAACGCGATGACTGTGGCCACTTTGTAACTCGTTATTGCTGGCCCAATGCTGTTCAATAAGCGTTAGCGCCTTGTACAAACTAAAGCGCCAAGGTGTGGCCATCAAATTAGCTATCGGTTCTGGCAGTTTTGCCCAAATGGGTTGGTTTTGCTGCTCCATCATTTACACCTGATAACTGTCGCCTGCCGTCACGTCCCATTCCCACTCATGGTAACTTGGCAGCAGCGTCACTCTGGTTTTTAAACATTCGTTAATTGGCGCATATAATTTAAAGAACTGATGCAACACATCACAAAAATGATACGCATCGGCTGTGCAAACAAAGCTCTTTTCGTTTAGGGTTAAGTGGATCTCTATCCCTTTAACGAACACGCCCTTTTGTAGCAATGAGATAGGTTTAGATTCAGCGCCTTGAATACTCTCAATACGGTTTCGATTTTCAGAGCGCTCCGACCAATCAAACAGCGCCAATAGCTTCTTCAGTTGGGTTGGTTCTGCTAGTTGAGAGAAACGCATATTCAATAAGCTAATGAGCTGCCAATGTAAAGCCTGATCAGGAGAATTAAGCAACTTGCTCGGTCTTACGACATTTTTAACGCTAAGTACCGACGGTACATCAGCGCTTTGTGCATTGATATCGCCTTCTTGCAGTGTTTGCCTTGGCCACGCCGCGTTATGCGCCAACAGATCGGTCGATAAAGTAGTAATATCACCCACTTCTTGCATTGAAAGCTGAATGTACGTCTGTGGCGATACCCCGCCAATGTCACGGCTTATCAGTGAATACAAATGGGCGTTATCTTCATATACCGTGCTATACCGAGAAACAAAGTCGATGGCTTCTCCCGTGCTACTACTTGCGCCTTGTACCGACTTAACGCTATAACAAAAACTCTCTCCAAGTTTATTTTGCACTGGATGTAGTTGGTATTCGGTTTGGTTTTCGCTCACTCGGATAGGCTCGGCATCTACTGGGTAGATATTTACCGCAGGTACACAATTAAGCAGGATATTATCCGCATTTACTTTGTTACCGGGCGGTAATTTAATATCACTGGCTATTTTGATGCTGATGGTATTAGTGTCTGGATCAATATTTAGTGTATCCAGTCCCGTTAGTTCAACAAAATAGAACTTTTCACGAGAGTTAAAGTAATCAAGCAACAACGCATAAGCGGGATGACTCTGTTCGCTATTCGGCAACATTCCGGTGCTGTCTTTATGAAAAGCCGCATCAATTTTTGACTTGTTCAAGGTATATTGCGTCGTACTGCCAAGCTTTCCAGTCTCAACCTCTATCGCTGCGTTTGGATTCTTCATCATTTGATAAAGACTGGCGCAAAGCGGCGTGTCTCCACGCAAATACACCCGCAATTTAGAGAGATCGTAATCGTCTAAACTGCCTTGGCCTAACCGCTTAAGGTGTAAGTTTAACGTCGCACCAGTGTGGATCTCATGATAGTCCACAGAGTAGATCTCAAACGGCAACACTTTCGTTTCTGCGGTGGTAGTAAAGTGACAAGCCACAGGGGCGTTATCACTTTTATGGGAAGAGATTTTCGCGCCTTTTGGCACACTCACCAGTCCTTGCATGGTGAGTTTTGGCGCAAACTCTAGCACCGTCGTAGACGGATAATAATTTAATAATATTGGGCAAATCTGTCTGAGTACCTGCTCAGACACTTCAGGTAGCGTCTCGTCCAATCGCTTTTGCGTAAATGCCGTTAAGTAAGCGACTCCTTCGAGCAAGCGCTCAACATGAGGATCTCTATCCTTTAACGCGTCAATATTTAAAAAGCCGGCATGTTCAGGATACTGCTGAGCAAATTGTTTACCTGCTTGTGTTAACAGCCTCATTTGCGCATCAAAATATTGCTGCATATCCATTAGTCTGCTCCTCCTGCATTGACGTTTGCTTTACCACCTGACGCAAACTTAGTATTCAATCTGATTATCTCGCCGGTTTTTAATTGCGCTCTTATCTCAAATCGAATCACACAGTTTTCCTCTTTTATGTCGATGGGTCGAACGATGAGGTTAGTGATTCTTGGTTCGTACTTTTCTATGGTTCTTTTTACTTCATTGGCAAGTGTTTGCTGCGAATAAGGTAGCCCTTCATATAGATCTTCCACATCCGGTAAACCATAATCACCTAAGTGCTCAAGCACTCCCCTACGCGCATTCAATAGTTGCGTTAGGTGTTTACATACGCTGTCGCTTAGATGCGATAAATTGTTATCGCTATAGGCTTGACGTGATGGTTGAGCTAGCAAATCAAATAAGGCCATAGAAAAATACGCTCTCTATTCATTGCGCGAACTAGTTTAAGCTTGAAAAGGAGGCCAGGAGGCCTCCAACACTCGAAATTAACGACCTTCAGTCCATGAGTCAGAGAACTCAATGTTACCGTCTAGGTACGTCCAAGTGATGCGCTTGTAACGCATGTGCACTGTTTCAAGGTGAGGATAACGCTCTTTATCCAAATCTTTAACGTTGTGCATTGTTGGCGTGATTGAAGTGATTTTCACGTCTTCAAGCGTATGGCGGAAGTACTCACGCTCAGTACCAGTGTCATCAATACGGTACCATTTAAGCTCAAGTTGCTTTAATGTTTGACCGTTTGAACACGCTTTGTACATGTACGGAGTAGCAGCATCCACAGCTTTTGTGATAACAAAAGGCTCGTGCTTACGAGTACCTGTTAGCTCGCCCGTGTCGTTATCAGTTGGGATACGCAATTCGTGATCGAAATGCAAAATCTCAATTGAACCTTCACGCTCAGCTACAGTTACTGAACCTTTAACGTCGTTACCTTGGTCGTCCTTTAACCACATATACGCTGGAATTGCCATTTTTAATTTCTCCTTTTAAGATAAGATGTTTCCTAATTATTAAAGGCATTGATCAAACGCGTGTTTTTCACGTTTGATCCCCAAACAAAGCGCCACGCTTTATGCCAATTTGGGAACATGTCCCAAGTTGGTGGCAGCCAACTTGGGGCAATCTTTCACTACATGTTATAAGTCACCACGTAATTCCATCACTAACGTCGCCGCATCAAATGGCGTTTTTAGTATATCCAGCTGCAAAAAGTGCTGCTGAACTGCTTCGGGTAACTGTTTAAATTCGAATTCAGCTCTAAGCTCTTCATTCCATCTAAGCGTCACAAAACTGTCTACCGTGATCACTTCATCCTTTGGCGCCGTCTGATTGTAGTGCTCAACTGCTTTTAAAAAATTTACATCATGGTCTTGCATACAATCATTAAGCGCCACGTAATGCAGGTAATTTACTGCCTCTACAACCAATTCTATCTCTAGTTTGTCTGTCTCTAGCTCGCTTGGGCGAACGCGTGGAGTATGCTCAAAACACGTTTCCATTGCCTTGGTGTAAGAGATAGTTATTTCTTGTAATTTCTTTTTTGCAAAAAAGAGCTCTGGTGTCATCTCCTGGCTATATGACAAGTTAGTCACCAAGACTATGCTCAGCAGCATCAACCAGTTACATACTTTTCGTTTAAACATGACAATCCTTTGCCTCATCGCTTCTTGTCTAAAGCTACCTTCTCAGCCTTAGATAGGTTTATTCACTTATATCGGCGGCCTTTATCTATCGCTAGGTTGTTGACTAACGAGCTCAAGGCGCACGTCACTTCCACCGTTTAACGCATGCACTAAAGTGCATCATGGAAGTATAAATCGTTTTAACTTTACTCAGCTTTAATAGGTTTTCCTATAAAGCTTCTGTACTTAACTACAGGCAAGGAAAATAAAACTAAAATCCAGATTATATTCCCAAAAAACAACATTTCAGACGAGGTATAACCGCCCAAATAAATTTCGTTTAACAACGAGTATATATTTACAAACCACCACACCCAAACTACCAACCCCCATGTTCTTCGACTTAACACACGAACTTGTAATATGAGCAACAAGTTTGCTGCCAAAACCAAGCTATCTAAGATAAAAACAACAATGTCTACAAACGCAACGCTAATCTCAGACGAGGTGAAAAGCTGATTGTCGTATATTAAAAATAAAGTTAAAGAACACTGCACTAAAAATATAACTTTCCAAATAATATGGTCTGCTTCTACATTCATAAATATACCATTTAATACCAGCAACCATATTAAACCTGATCTTTTTATTAGTAACTATTTTCCATTATTGCGCTTATCAACCTAACCTGGTTTAACAACTTTTTCTTTTTGCACTTTTAGACGCAAACTCAACTAATATCTCATAGCGCTTGCCGATACTTCTGAACCTCTACAATTAAGGTTCAATATCATGCTTAATAATGGGCAGCATTCACTGCCCTAAATGCGCTTCATTGGTTCTTCAGGAGGCCTTCACTTTTCGCCAGGCATTTGACCAACGAGTGCGAGGCGTACGTCGATACCTTCCACTTGGAAATGTGGAACCACATACGTATTCACACGGTAATAACCAGGATTACCCGGGATCTCCGACACAGTCACGTTGGCATCTTTTAACGGGTGCGTCGCAATTAGAGACTCGTCTGGATTATTCATCTTAGTAACTAATGCACCTAACCAATCATTAAGTTGCTGCTCAAGTTCGTGACGAGGTTTGCTTGAACCGATATTTTCACGTTGGATCACCTTCATATAGTGCGCAATACGCGATACCAAGTAGATGTATGGTAATCTTGCATTGATCCGCGAGTTAGAGGTGGCTTCCGGCGTCTCAAAAATTTGTGGCTTTTGCGCACTGTTTGCAGAGAAGAAACATGCAAAGTCACTGTTTTTGTAATAGCTCAGAGGGATAAACCCTTGGTTTGCAAACTCAAGCTCTTTGGTTTCAGAAATAAGTACTTCCGTTGGGATCTTAGTTTCTTGACCACGACCTGCCTCAAAAGAATGCAGAGGTAGATTTTCAACGCGACCACCAGATTGTGGACCACGAATATTTACCGCCCAACCATTTTGGTGGAAGCTACGGACGATATTTGCCGCGAACGCAAATGTCGCGTTACCCCATAGATAACGTTCATGATGCTCACTGCTAACGTCTTCTTGATAGTTAAAGTGACGAATTGGGTTTAAGTCGCCATATGGTAAGCGCAGTAAGAAGCGTGGGAACGCTAAGCCAATGTAACGTGCATCTTCTGATTCACGGAAGTTCTTCCAACGTAAAAACTCAGCACGCTCCATGTAAGAGCCCAAATCCTGAATTTTAGACACTTCTTCAAGCGAATCTTTTAAGAAGAACTTAGCACCAACACTGCCTAAGAAAGGACAGTGGGCTGCTGCAGAGACCCTTGAAATTTCTTGCAATAACGACACATCCGGCGCTGAACAATCAAATTCAAAGTTTGACACCATAGTCGAAATTGGCTCGCCACCTGGTGTGTCATACTCAGCCGTATATACTTGCTTATAGAGCGCAGATTGCGTGGTATCTGGTGCTTCTTCGAAGTCGTCACGTAGTGTTTCTTTATCAACATCAAGTAGTTCAAGCTTTACGTTTGAGTTATTTGGACAACGATTCACCAAATAACGCAGTGAACGCCATGCTGACTCTACTTTTTGAAACTGTGGATGATGTAAAATTTCGTCCAGCTGTTCAGAAATAATTTTGTCGACTTTAGCGATGTAGTCATCAAGTAATAACTTGTCGATACGCGACACTTCTTTGCTGTCATTAGTGGCCATGTCTAAAAAGACATTGATAGCAGCAGTTAAGCGCTCATTGGTGTCTGTTTCCGCAAGATTATTAGCATCACGGAAGTTATCAATGCTGATTTCACTTGAAACCGGCTCAATAGACACAAGATTACAGATTGTTTCGTAAGCTGAAGCTGTCAAAGTCTCTTCTTTGCGTGCTTCAACGTTTAACGTTTCTTGCATATTCATCGGTTCGTGTCCTTACTCTTGCGGTTGTTTTTCTTGCTCAGACAAAAGCGGCGCTAACTCGTTTAAGCGTGCTTTTAACTCATCAAGTTCTGGTTTGTTCTGCAAAATGCGCTCAAGCTCTTTTCTCAGCGTTGAGTTATCAAGCAAGTTAGATTTCAGATCACGTAATAAGTTACGCATTGACATCATCTTGTTAAGCTCTGGTACTTGCGCTGCAACCTGCTCTGGATCGAATGACTTAAAATCATCAAACGTTAGGTTAATACCGATTTCACCATCACCTGCGATTTTGTTCGATACTTGAAACTTTGCCTTTGGTGACATGTCTTTTAGCACTTGCTCTAAATTATTTTTATTAATAGCAATGCGCTCTCGCTCAGCGAGGTCACTGTCGTTTTGACCGTTGGAATAATCACCAACCACCAAAACTTTCATCGGTAGTTCACTCTTTTGCGTTGCACCTTCGGTTTCCAGCTCAAGCGCTATATTAATCCGCGCTCTTGGGATCTCTTTTTGAAACGTATCAGACATAGTCTTTCCTTATTTAATCAGTCGTTGCGCCTGCCGTTACAAGCCCAGCGGTTAACAATCAAACCCAGTCAATCGCTGAGCTTACTTTGGTTACGAGCATCTGCTGCTTTATCGCAGTTGCTCGTAGGTCAAATTCATCTCCTTGCTCCAAGGATACTGCTTCATTGCATTGCTTGGCATAACGCCAAACCTCTAGAGCAAACGACTCATGCCATAGGTCCAGTCGGTACTGTTCAATGTCTTTAAGCAGCTGCTCAAACATTGGATAGGCAAGATCAGCGCGTTCACTGCGCATCAATAAACGTGCTTGATATAATTTTTGCTTCGCAAAATCGAACTTGTCTTGCGCAAACCCTTCCATTAGCTGCAGTGCTTGCGAAAGTTTACTTTGATCAACAAGCGCCTGCGCTTCTTTAAATTTATCTAACCAAATCTTCTGATTATCGTCTGTGTTTGCACCGGCACCTTGGCTTAGTAATTTATGTTCGCCAATTCGCTCGCGATTTGCTGCTGAGCAAAACTCACTTCCGTCTTCATATTTAAGGCTGAGCAGTGTTGGGTATTGATCAGCGATTGCGGCAAGTTCTAAATCTATCCACTGTGCTTCTTTAAATAACTTGAGCCCTTCAAGTGCAGCGATGGCTAGCCTTTGTAAATTAAGGTTAAAATGCATCGCCCCTTCCATGAATAAGGCTTCTGCCTTTTCTAACGCCTGAGCAAAATTTTGTGCGGCTAATGCGTTTTCAATAGGCACAAATGCCGCTTGCCTTGGGGCTGGTAAGCGCGTTTTCAACTCATTATCGTGCGGTGGTAATGCAAGCGCCCCCCACCTCACTGCACGTGCCAAGCGAATCGCTCGCATCCAATTTTGGCTTTCTTTGTCATACGCCAATAGTTTGCGAACTTGCTCTGTATAAGCCGAGTCTGACTGCGGTGCTTCCACGGCAATAGCAAGTGTAGAAACTGGCTTTGAAGCAACAGCTGTAGGCTGTGAAGTCGCCGCTACAGGTTGCTGTACTTGAGGCTGCTCTGCTGTGACCACCTCATGCTTTTCGACAGGCTCTTGTACCGTCGCAACAGGTTGTACAGGAACTGGTTGCGAAATCAAACCTTGCTCACACCAGTGTTTTAAATCAGCAAGCGGACCTGAGTCTGCATCAAGTATTGCCACGGATTCTGTTGCATACTGTTCAAGTACGCGCTTTAACTCTGGCCATTGCTCCGGCATTGTCGCACTATGCGCTGTAGCAACACCAAGTAAGCGCTGTTGTTGTTGTAAGAACCAAGTATGAACCGATGCTCTCGCACGTTCTTTCACTGGGTGGATCTGCGCCTGATACTGTTGCAAAAGCTGATTAAACAAATCTAACGAGTGGATCAAACCTTCGAGCCCAAACTCATTCGTAGCGGCCAACGCTAGATACGACGCGATGCGAATATCCTTACTCTGCTTTTCTAAAAGCTCTGATGCCAAAATAAAGTTAGCTTTGAAGTCTGGCTCAGCAACACCTGACGAGGAGGCTTTTAGTAATTTAAATGACTCTTCGTATTTCAAATCGTCACCGCATGGCATGCCGCCTAGAGGCGCTAATAACTTTTCACACCACTGCTGCCAGCTCTGATACTTATGTGGTTGACTCATAACTTACTCCAACTTCTTAGCGCATCGAAAACACTCATATTTGATGCTTTTGCCAATTCATACATATGCGGTGTCACCGGATGTTGTGGCAAAGTCCCTGTTAGATTAATGGTCGTCGATAAGCTATTGTGTTCAAGCCAAACTGACGCAAAATACGAGGCCGGCATAGGTCTGCAATACACCACTAGCGAAGCTTTCTGGCTCAATTGACCATAGTTATAAAAACACCAAGGCTGCCAGTGATGATCGGCCACCATATTGGTAATAAGATGCAGCCAAAATGCACCTAACAACTGGGTATCTTCACCCACTTGTGGCATCGGTAACTTCAATCCAAACTGACAACGCAAACAGCCTTGGGTTTTGATCATTTTAAGCGCAGACATCACTTGGCTGATTAATTGTGCTCGCTGGTCAAGATCTTCTAATTCAAGCGCATCCCATATACGCTGTATCGGTGAAGCTCGTAGTGAAGACATTGCCTTATCAAAATCAATCGGTTGCGAAACCAGCTCACTTGCCTGCTTAAGCTCCTGTGCGCTATGGCGCATTTGCTCAACACTACTGCAGTTTCTGATCAGCTCATGGTTTAAACTTAATGATTTAAACGCACTGCCACATTCGCTAAATAGAAATGCAGGGTTTTGTTTGTAGTCCGCATTACTCGATAATACAAACGAGCAAAATGGGTATTGTCTTCCACTTTTATCTTCGCTTGGCTGTAGTGTGCCTAGTAAACAGTTTTCGTCTTGACCTGAGGCGATAAAAAATAGCGTTGACTGCTCTTTTTGAGAAGCGGCATCTTTTATCAACGCCTGTCGGCTCATGTCTGCGTAACCTTCTTGAAGCCAGCGTTCAAGTGCTATTGCTTCTCTTGAGTCAACGTTAAACTTAATAAAGTCCGCTTGAATTGGGTTCTTACCCATAAATCCAAATGGCTGAGTCGTTGGTACCTTGGCGACTTTCTTATTATTAAAAAAACCGAACATGCCTGTGTTACCTCAACGCCAAGTTTTCATTGGAAGCCACACTCACTTTGGTATCAAACAAAGACTCAGGCAGCGCAAATGACGTCATAAAATATTTGCTGAATATGCCGCTGTTTCTGCTCGACTTAAGTGCAACTTGAACTTGGATTGGCTCAATACTTTCTTCCGCTTCTCTTTGTAATTGCCACGTTGCCATAAATTCAGTACCACGAACCCACTGCACATTCGCTTCATTCAATACTTTTAGGAATGCCCAAGGCCCTGACTTTTCGATTTCAATTCTACGGCCTTCACTGTCTAAACCATATACCACTGCTTTTTCAGTGCCCGCACGAGCAGGCCAGTTAAAACGACGCCACTCTTCAGGTTCGTTTCTATAACGGTAATTTTGGTCACTAAAGCCGATATAAGTTTCTTTTAATCCCTTTTGTGCCACAGGCATCATTTGGAAGCTAATCCCTACCTCAGAACCGTCTCGAGGAAATAGCGAACGCGTTACCTTTCTCGCCTTAGTTAGCTTGTCTAGTACTCCTGGCTTAAAGCCAATGCCGATACCGTTCCAGGTTTTCTCTACCCACTCACCACGTTTTAAACGAAGGTAGGGAGATAGATTCTCAGCCATAAATTGCCAGAACACACCTGACTCTTGGTTCAGCAGTTCACTAATATCTTCAACTGCTGCATCTGGCCCGTCGATATTGAACGGATATTTACCACGGATATTTTCTTTGTATGTTAAGAATACCTGATTAGACCAACGCTCATTAAGCTGTACTTTTGCTTCGTTCATAACAGTCTGCACACTCGCTAAAAGGGGTGCTTTTAGTAGTTTTTCAAGTGCTTGCTTAGTATCTGGGTCAAGCGCTCTGACTTGGCTTTCGACCACCACCCATGCACTTTGCAGCGCATGGTTTTTGCTATCACCATTTAACAGCGTTTGAGTAAATGACATCGCCATATAGTCATCATTGTTACTCGCCGCAATCGTTTTGATGTCTGAATGAAATGCACTCAAAGCACCGAGATATTGCTCTAGGTAATCAGAGCGAGCGTTCTCTTCTCCTTTTGCCGTATAGCGACGAAGATCTGCAAAGCGACTCGACAGTTCAGGTACACGCTTTCTCGCAGCGGCTTCTATCTTTGCACCTTTAACCTTGCTGTTTTTAGACTTTGCAAGTAACGCATTAGCTTGCTCGGTCAACTTTTCTGTTTCTACCGTTTTGTTTGGTGAATCAATTAGATTCACGTTGTCATCGATTGACGCCATTAAATCGACCAACGGACCTTCTGGTGACGACAGCTGAGCTAGCGTTAAACTTGCTGCATTACTCGTATTAAACGGGCTTATTTCTACCGAGTTTAAGAACTCAAACCACACATTGGCATAGTCTCTGAAATACAGCGCGCGGATTGATTTGACCAAAGCGCTTGCTTTTGCTTCATCAACAGAGCCTTGGCTTTCTGCGTTGTCTGTGCCCATCACCCAGTCGCCAGAGAATGCTTTGCTCGCAATGACCTTGATGGCGTCGTACACTTCGTTTTCCCATGCTTCTTTGGTGTAAACGTATGGAATGCTGATCTTAGACTGCAAAAAGGTTTTGTTGTTTTGCTGCATCATTTGATCAAGCGTTAGTGCGGCTTTTGATACCGTTACTTTTGCTTTGATCTGCTCATATAACGCGGTTGGTTCTGGTGCACTCATTAAGTCTGAACGCGCCTGACTCACCAAGAAATCATTATTCTGCCAAATCGCAAGCTGCTGCGGTGTAGGCTCAACTGCTAATTGAGCTAAGTAAAAATCAATCAATCCTGACAGTTGCTCTGTTAATGCTTGCGTGTCTTCGTTTAGCGTTAGCTCTAAGCGATCCGCCGTGTAGTCCAGTAGCTCAGACTTCGCATAGTCTTTATTTAAACGCTCAAACTCGTTACTCATCATGAGTTGCAGCTTAAGTGCTTGATAGTACTTATCACGTAGCTTTGGCTCGATACGTTTAGCTACCTGTTCTTCTGTACTTAGCAGTGCAATCCAGTTTTGGTGGCTTTCAAAAAGTGCTTGTTGCACAAGCTCCGAACTTGGTTCGCCAATGAGCGCTTGTACACGTTGACGTAATACCTGTTCTATTGGCTTAATAGTGTTATCTGCACTGTAAACCCCGAGTAAGAAATACCAAGGCAGCTTTTTCTCATAACCGATTAGCTCTTGATAGTGTGCAAAAAGAGACAAAGTTGAGTTAAATTGCTCTGCCAACGGCTGGTTTTCAACTCGTGTATTAACAACAGCAGTCGTTAATTTATCACTGGTTGTTAAAAGCTGTTGATTGTGGGTATAAGAGTTAACCAACAAGCCCGCAAGAGCAAATACCGACGTCACACACAAGCATAATGCAAAGCCTTTGAGCCATTTTTGTACGCGGCGCTTTTTCCGGTTACCCCGAGTGAGATCTTGCAATTTAAACAACACATCTTTGAATACTTGGTTGATAAAAAACGCGGAGGTAATGCTTTCTTGGCGATACTCAAACAATACAGATCTAAACGTAGATAGTTTGCTCGTTGCGCTACGCTCGATAGGCGTACCTTCTTGCGTACCAGAGGTAAAATACACACCAGCAAACCACGGTACTTCCTGGTACGGGTTTTCTTTAAATAATGTGTCAATAAATTCTTCAACTTTGGCAGACGCCGCTTTGAACTGATTAGGAAAATCATAAATCAGTTGTTTACGTTGGGCGTTACGTTCACGCGTCATTTTAACTAGACGCTGATCACACAATCGCTCATATAGGCCAGTTAGATGTTTTGAAAAGTTCTCGCTCGCCACTTCACCGGTATTGGTGCCATCTTCCTCAAGTAAATACGCGCCCCAAGGTTGTTTACGCTCATCTTCACTTAATTCATTAAAGAAAGGCTCAAAGCCGCTGATCAAATCACATTTGGTAAACACCACGTATACTGGAAAGATAAGTCCAAGTTGGTTAATTAACTCATCAATACGAGCGCGGATCTGTTTAACGTGGTCGCGGATCTGTTCGCTGTCTGAGGTCAAGATGTCGGCAACACTAATCGCCACCATCACCCCATTGATTGGCTGTTTAGAGCGGTATTTACGTAACAGCTTTAAGAATGACAACCATTGATCATTATCTGACTCTTCAGTGGTATAACGACCTGCAGTATCAATCAAAACAGCTTGATCTGAAAACCACCAGTCACAATTACGTGTGCCACCAAAACCTTGAATATGCAGTTGATTAGATTTTGAATAAGGGAAATGCAGCCCAGAATTCGCAAATAACGTACTCTTACCCGCAGCCGACGGACCAATGATCATATACCAAGGCAATGCATACAACGCAGCATTACCACGATAGCCAGCGCCTAAATGAGAAGCTTTTAATGCAGACAGCGCTTCTTCCATTTTGGCTTTAATTTCTTCGACTTCGGCTTCTGTCCCCGCATGATTATTGGCAATTTCTTTCGCTAACTTGTCACCAGAGCGCTTCACCCACAACCATCGAACTAATAAAGTAAGACAAAACAGACCAAATACCGCACCCATCACCATTAAACGATGATTTTGATCTTCAAGGCCAATAAACCGACCAGCAAACCAAATTAGCGTCAAAATTGCGAATATGCCGACCCAATGAGCCGTCGCACGAGATGACAAAAATCCTAAGACTAGATGCACTAGTCCACTACGATTTACTCCTGACATGATGTTACCTCGCTTTCCCTGTTTTCTCTAACTGCGTTAGTACTTCAATATGCTTATCAATTTGCACGACTTGCTGGTTCGCACGATTCTCAATAAAATACGTTGAACCAACATACATACTGGCGAGTAAAGCAAGCGTTACTGATAAAATAACCCAATAAGGTAGGTTTCTTCCTACTTTAGTGACCATACTTTCTTGCGGTTTTGCATTATCAGAAAGCTGTAATTTTGCAGGTCCAGCAAGCTCTTCTAATTGCGCTCTAACATCCAACATCAACGCTTTGAGTTGCTCTACCCCTTTGATCTTATAGATCCCCTCGAAACCCAGTTGTAAACATACAAAATAGACTTCCAAAACCGTGCGTTGCTGCGCTGCTGCACGGCGGATATTCTCAAGCTTTTCAAAAAAAGCTTCTCCCGCACGCATGTTGCCAAATAATTCTAATTGTAAAGGTCGCGCCATCCACTCCATACTGTACGGCTTCTGTGCCGTCATGATTTGCTCGTCGACCAAAGCGGTTAATGCAAATTTGGCTTCCTGCATTTCCGACGCACTGATCCGTGCGTCATAACAGCTCTTTTCATATTCATCAAAAGCATCCATGACTTTACTGCGTAGACCATCAACTCCTTGATGATCTGCCCCGCCCTGGCGAATTGAAGTAAGCACTTCAAGTACCGGAGAAATGCAGGCGACTAGTTCAGATTTATTTTTCGACGCTTCCATGACCTTTACCTACTAACTATTTACTCGCCACTGAAACCACTTCAAGTTTCACGCCTTGAAGGCTAAATGGCACAAAGATTCTTAACGCTAATTCCTGTACAACTTGTTCCCAAGCAGCACCATGTGGTTCAACTTTAAAATACTCATATCCACCTTTAACAGACACTCTATTTGGTGGACGCTGGCAATGTGTTAACTTCACACCACCAAGCGCTGAAGCGATTAATATTTCTAGCTGACTTGGCGCTGCCAGCTTAACCTGCTCTGCAAACAACTCGATCCATTGCGTAGATTCGTTTTCATAGAAAGCCGCAATGTATAGCTCACCCCGTGTCAAGGTACTGCTTTCTATGTCTTTAACCTCAAAGATAGACTGAGAGATTGCACTGAGTACTAGATCAGACGAGCGTGCTGCACTTATCGAACCAATAAGGGTTTGAATATGAGATTCGATTAAACCAAAGCTGCGCGTTAAGTCTTGATGGTCATAAACTGGTAACTCAAATTTACTCGCTTCTGGTTCGAAATTTATCAGTTGGCAGATCAGTTTATTTAGTGCCATAAACAGTGCATCAGGACTAGTTTTGGCTGTGGTACTTAACTGTTTAATCTCAGGAAAAACAGAGCTAAATGTTTGTAATAACAAAAAGTGTTTGAGTTCTGTTGGACCAAAATCTTCCACGATCCCCATACTCGCACGATTGGTAAACATCGCGGTGTACTTAGCTTCAACCATATTGACGAGTTTATTTACACGCTCGGCTAAATAGCCATGGGCTTTGATGTTTAGCAATGGAGGAATATAGCTTGAGTCAATTTCGAACTGCCCATGTTCACCACGTATAACTTTTATGCAAGGCAATTGCTCGATAAAACTGTTACTTGCGCTGAACTCAACCAGCATAAGTTTAGGCTTAGCAACCATCACTTCTGCTTTTCGGTTTGGATCATGTGCATCTTGAAGCTCAACAAAATCACAGTCATAAGCACTAAGCTGCCCAGTTTGCGGGTAACCTTGGATATTACTTACTGAATGATTGTTCGCGAGCGCCACACTAATGATGTATTCGCTTTTGTTATCTTCAAGCTCAAACATAGGTGCTTCGTTGTCAGCAAAAACATGATGTATATGACGACCACTTTTGAAGATTGCCGCAATACTTTGCAGTTTGACTACACCTTTGGCTAATGCCGATTCGTCGAATACAATGCGGTCTAAACCATATGCATTGTCTCTAAGACTTTGCTGTACACCAGCTAGTTGAGATTGCTGGTATTGATCGAACAGTTGTAAGTGCTGCTGACTGAGCATTAAACCTTCAGCCCAAACAGGTTTGTATACGTTGTTGTGCTGCATTACTTGTCCTCCTCTACTTCAGGTAAGCGAAGCGAGTTACTTGTAATTTCAATATCTAGAGAAGTAGATAACGGCACAGGCCAATCATTTAAGTCATAAAATGCGCGCCAGTTACCACCCGTTCTATCTCTAAATAGCGCAACAAAAGCCACGTACTTTGCAGATTCAGCTTGTTCAAACTCGATTTTTATACGATCTGAGGGGTTTACGGTGCGTTCTTCCACCGTAACTAAGGTGTTAGCCAGAATTGATTTATCTGACTTCCAAAGCTGTTCAAATGTAGAATTTTTAAACGCTTGAATATCAGTAAGTTGATATACTTTTAATACCACAGGTAGTGGCTCGTTAAACTGGTTTAAATTTATGTTATCAGTAGCAGTTACGTCTAACTTAACGTAAGTAGACATACAACCAGTCAAAAACAAAACCATTATAAATAAAGCATTCCTAGCCATATCCGCCTCAATTATAAGACATCCAAATTAGATTATTGGAAACAATTAATCTTTTTAATTTCCAGTACAATAGTAAAAATACATTTGATTTAACTATTTAACAAGAAATTACAGAACACAAGTATGCAGTTTGTAACTGAATACTAAGTTAACATTCAAAAATCTTCTTAAAAAATATTTAAGCCATTGTTTTTTGTAGGTTTTACTTTTTATTGGGCATTCAGAGAGGAAGTCATGAAGCTTAGTGAGCAATTCAGTTTGCATTAAGCTTTCTTACAACTTGTTGAGATAGACACTTCCCTGAAAACAAAAACCACACTAAACATCTGGACTTTTGATGTACATTCTCGAACGGCGCATACGATACACAAACGAATTTTCTAGATCAACCTTAATATCAAATTAATATTATCAAGCTATAAAAAACACACTTGCATTCGACTCAATCCATGTAATAACCTCTATTATTATATGAATTTATTTAATAACAGATAATTACATCAAAAAATCATGTTTACACTACATTAACCAAGCTTTATGGATTGTTGTGTGAGTTTTTAAATCAACTAAGGTTAAATATCATGCACACAAGGATGACCATTTACGGCATAAGCCAAAGTACTAAGGTCGTTAGTTTTGAACTAAGCACTTGTATAAATGAAGCTTTTGTTTACCATAGCACTTTAGGATCAGGCTCCTATTTTTCTTACAAACTTTTGGCTGGGAATAATGTGACTTTTGAAACAATCAACCCAGTTCAAATAAGCACTTTTTTCAAGGATCCCCTTTTTGAAATTCGTACGAGGATGACCTCTGAGCACACTTATTCTTATCAATTCACCTCAAAGCCAAGGACTGAACTACGTAAACAAACAGAGAAAAGCCAAGTTTTTGTAAAAACCAATGTACAATCTTTGATCAGCTCCCTTATTTTAAAAGTTAGCTATTCACAAGACCGTATAAAATGGCGAGGTACTAAAGATTTACCCACACGACCGCGGTGCTTACAAGCGCCAGGAAGCAAGCACCAGGAACGACGGCACTTTTGTTTACCCGACTCTTGGCAAAGTACGGGTTAATTTATTAGTTTGAATGCCATGATTTTATTGAGTCAATAGTGATTCCGGAGGGTAATTGAGCCGGACACTTTATGAAATGTTTCTTTAAAGCGACAGAAAATGAATAAAATAATTTACTCACCTATTAATAAGGAAATACCATGATCACAACGGAACAGTATTTTATTGGTTTTTTGGTTTCTTTGATCAGTTTTATCGTTGCCGTATTGATTAGCAAACAGAGACATAAGCTAGTTCAACCTTGGATAAAAGCCATTGTGTTACTAACATCAGTGCTTTCGTTTTTTATCTGTATGTCTATACTTTCAGGGCTATTTTCCGATGCGGTTATCATAAGTAAAGCCGCGGGTCAGTCGATCATATTTATACTGGTCGGTTTTGGGATCTACAAATTTATAGCACATACTAAAGCCAAAAGTCGCCAGTAAAATCAGAGCAACATTTATCGCTGAACATAACAAGGAGTTGGAATGCGAGAAGAAAACCGACAAGTCCCACAACAATTGGGCCAGTATCTATACCAACAAATTAAAGAGCCGTGGAGTGAAGCGCGGCTCGTATTGGACTACCATGACGACAATATGCCTAGGTGTTCCGCTTTTTACTATGACACTAGCACACCAAAACAAGCACACGTTATACCAGTAAGTGATGAAATTTCCGTTCTTTTTTTAAGCTTGTTCGAAAATGCGACATCAAATCAAGAAGAGAACTGGCAAAAGGCCATTTTCTCAGTACAGCGCAGTGGTCAGTTTAGTTTAAATTTTGAAACTGCTGATAACGAAGAATAAGAGACAACTATCCTGTTATCGATAGGCCATACTAACGGTATGGCTAATCAAGCTTCCATCAAATATTGCTTAATACCCAACTAACTTATCACTAAATAGCGAATAAAATACAAGGTTACCCTACACATTACTTTTAGAGTAGACTTCAATCCATCATCTATGGTTGCTCCTCGCAAGGTGCCTTCTCTATTAAATTGAAAGAAAATTTTCAGGTTTGATGCTAATATGGGTACTCAATTCTAATGCTTATCGAGTAATTAGATATCAAGGACTAGAACAATATATGAAAGCAAGTATTCAAATTTCACAGAACGAATCACACTTCCCTCAGATTCGAGATAAATTACATGCTAAGTCTATCGAATTAGAATTCTATGGCATTGACCCTAAAGTTCAGTGCATTAAGCAAGTGGAACTTTTCTTTAATAGACCAACTCACCTTTCTCTAAATTTATCCATAGCTGAAACACAGTATTGCCATCAACAATTTATAAATGAATCACATGACATTGCATTAGCATTGGGATTTAAGCCAAACGCGACACCTACATCCAGTACACTCATCATTCTTGGCTTAGGTGCTGGCTATCACGTTCCCGCATTACTTAACAAGCTAAATTATATAGATGTGATAATTATTGAGCAGGATCAAAAGCTTGAAGCCCTAGGCCGGTTTAACATCGATCTTGAAACGATAGAAAATGAGTGTAAAGCACGCGGTGGTAATCTAAAGCTCATTAACTGTAAGAGCTATAGTGACTTTTTAGATAGTTTAGCATCCTACTCGTCTAATCGAAGTTGTGGAATATTTAGTGATATTAGTTTATTTAGACACTATAACTGTCAGTTATTTGACAAAATATATGAATCATTTAAGGAATGGAGAAACTCCTTCGTAAGTCTATGGGGCTTTATGGAAGATGAGATGATGAGTTTAAAACATTCCTCTCAAAACATAAAAAGTCTAAAAAATTTTAAAACATCAGATTTTTCTTTTCTAGAAAGCCATAAAGCTTTGATTGTAGGAAATGGTCCTTCGCTAGATCTTATAATTGATGATATAAATAAATTTAATGGTATTGTTGTATCATGTGGGACATCATTACCGAGTCTACTTAGAAAAAACATTGTTCCACATATACATGTAGAAATGGAGAGAAGTAAGGATGGTTATTATATTAAAGAAGATTACCTAAAAAGTCCTTTATTGAAAAATACACTATTGATAACATTAAACACCGTCTACCATAAAACTCTGCTAGCATTCGAGAATAGATTAGTTTTTTTTAAAGCAAATGACATTACAACAGAAATTATTAAAAAAGAGCATGCAATCACTCCGCTTTACTACAGCAACCCAACTGTTACAAATACAGCGATATCTGCACTTGTAAGTCTGGGCGTAAAAAAGTTTGTATTATCTGGATGTGATTATGGTTTTGTTGATGAGGAAATGCATCATTGTAAGCACTCTCAATACTATAACGAAAGAGATGCTTTGAGTCGATGTCGCTTTACTGGTCAGCACTATGTGCTAGGTAATCAGACTGAAAGAGTGTTAACAACTCGAATATTCAACGAATCAAGAAAAGCGGTTGAATCGTTAATCCAGATTAATCCTGATCTGAGTGTTGAGAATATAAGTAATGGCGCATTGATAAATGGTGCAATACCAACAAAGGAGTTGAAACAAAACTCAATTCCTTTTTCCTTTTCACTATTTGAAAAAAGTTTGAAAAAAATAAACAACCTCAACCATATAAACTTTACATTTAAAAACAATTTATATAGATGTTGTGAAATATTAAATTCGCACATCAAAGATTTAGAAAAAACCAGAACATTAAATGAATTAAAATCGACGCTTTCTAATTTCATCAATGGTTTAGAATCAAATTCAAATGAAAGAGAGGTTATGCTCGTCTTATCGGGTAGCTTTAAGTATATCATTTTTGGAGTATTCAACCATACAAACCATATACCTAAGGATAAAAAGGAGGATTATTTCTTAAATATAAAACCTATACTATGTGCAATAGTAACAAAGATAAAAACAGAAATTTTAAGTTATTGTAAGGATAGATCGTGAAATTTAATTTATTTGCTGTTTTACCTACTACAGTGGTTTTAGCAAGTACTGTACAATCAATTGCATCTGCTGCTGAAATAATTAGTGATGGAATTAATCAGGAGTTATACGGAAGTGTAACCCAAACCAATAATACCGCGAATGAATCGCTTGATACTAGCGATTCTTTTGGTACTAGCGATTCTTTTGGTACTAGTGACTCATTTGGTACTAGTGACTCATTTGGTACTAGTGACTCATTTGGTACTAGTGACTCATTTGGTACTAGCGATTCTTTGGGTACTAGCGATTCGTCTAGTACAGCATTCCCGTATTCTACTAGTGAGTTAACAAAAGGTATTTTATCCATTGTGTATGAACAATATGGTTATAAATCCCTTCTTTATGAAATTTGTATAAGGTCAAACAAGAACTTAGTGATAGCTAGAGCAACTGAGCAAACTGAAAGTAATAGAGGATATGACTTTCTGGCTAGGGGAAACTACAAACTTAACGACAACTCGCTGACGCTAAAAATTGGAGCGACTGATAAAACAAAGCTAGAGAAGTTTAATTTCATTACTAGCGATGATCCAAATTACACGTTCATGGGTGAGTGGTATATCAATAAGCACAACAAGACTAAGGTCTATGCTCAATATCTTCCAGAGGAGTTTTACTTCGCCTATAGTTGCGACACACGACTTGGACAGTAAAATAAAGCCAACGTGAATATTACGTTGGCTTTGCAATTTAAATTTCGGCTATGCTAGTGTTAATCGCCTTCAACGTAGCTGCAGGATCTTCAGCTTTAGTGATCGGACGCCCTATCACTAGATAATCACTTCCCGCTTTCACTGCTTTTTCAGGCGTCATAATACGTTTTTGATCGCCAGCATCAGCTCCTGCTGGTCGGATACCCGGTGTTACAAGCTTAAACTCTTCACCGAGTTGAGCTTTTAAAAGTTCGGCTTCTTGTGCAGAACAAACTACGCCGTCTAGGCCTGACTCTTTCGCTAATTTTGCTAGATATAGCACTTGCTCTTGAGGCGTTTTTTCAATTCCAAGCTTTAATAATTGTCCTTGATCCATACTCGTTAGTACGGTCACTGCAATAAGTAACGGCGCTTTATCGCCGTAAGCTATCAACGCTTCTTTTGCTTTTGACATCATCTCGTGACCGCCGCTAGCGTGAACATTTACCATCCACACACCAAGCTCAGCTGCAGCAGTTACTGCTTTTGCGACTGTATTTGGAATATCATGAAATTTCAGGTCTAAGAATACATCAAAATTCATATCTACCAGTTTTTTTACAAACTGAGGGCCAAAATAGGTAAACATCTCTTTACCTACTTTCAATCGGCATTCGTCAGGTGAAAGCTGAGAAACAAATGATAATGCTGCTTCTTCATTATCATAATCAAGCGCAATCAAAACCTTTTTTAAATCTTGTGTCGACATAGTTACCCTATTTGGCCAAATTAAAAACTTAAAAACCGTCTAACCCACGGCTTGGAGCAAGTGACTCCCAATGTTTGCAGGAGGGACATAACCAATACATCGTATGACTTGTAAACCCACAATGACCACATTGATAGTTTGGCTTAGTTGCAATATAAGACTTCACCAATTTATCTATTTCTTGTAGTACGTGATCTATTTTAGCATCTTTGCCGCTAATGAGTTGCAGCAAATAACTAAAGCCCCTAATTGATGGTTCACGCTTTAAACTATCAGTTAGAAACTCTATTGCCTCAGAAATATGACCTTTTTGGACCAACCCTTGGCAAAACTTAATTCTGATCAGCACGCCTCCTTTTTCTAATAATTCTGAGACTAACTCAAAGAATTGATCGTGAATATTTAATTGAACATAACAGGATTCGAGGTCTTCTATTACTAGTGGTGCCATAAATACAAATTGGCTCACGAGCTTTCGCCAATAATATATACACTTCACGTAATCATCATTTTTGTATGCATCTTTGCCCATTTCGTACAAGGGTCTTACTGTTTCATGCGCGAGCGCTGTTGCTTTTTCGAATAGGCTTGGATTCTTTTCTTGATTTGCAGCTTCACAGTAGAAGTTTGCAATAGTGGCGCAATGAGACGACTTTTTGAAAAGCTCAGGATGCGCTTCATACATATGAACGCCTTTTCGCCAATCTCTAGTTTGAGAGTATAGGTTTAAAATCGGGTCGAGTGCATCTTTAAACCCAAGTTTTACAAGAATGACTAAATGTTCTTCAGCGCTATCCAATAGGCCAGCTAAGATGTAATCTTGAGCAAGCTCTAGGCGACAGGACTTCACGACTTCTTCATCTAGATTAGGTTGTTTAAGTAGGAGCTCATGAATTTTTATCGCTCTATCTAACTCTCCCCGCTTTCTAAAAAGCGATGCGAGTGTTAAATAATGGTCGACGGAGTCTGCTGAGACTTCAAGTAATTTGGTGAGGTGTTCAAGACCCTGATCTTCTTCCCTATCTAATAGGAATTTTAGGCCTTTACTGTATTCAGAAGTAATTTGTCTACTTTGCTCTAGGGCTTGATTCTTAGCACTATTTTTACCCATAACATAACCGTAAGCGGCGGCTACAGGTAGTAATAAAAACAGCAGCTCGATCATAACTAGCGTTCGGCTGCTTGACTAAGCTTACTATTACTTTTTTTTAGGCGATGATTTTGCCATTTAAGCTTAGATAAAACCGACGCTGTTACAAGTAAACCAATAATTATCCCAAGAGCTAAGCAAATACTCATTAAGGTTGCGAGTGGTAACTCTGCACTTGCAATTACAAAATTGACATTAATAACTTGTGGATTTTGTGTTCCAACTAAAAATGCAATCAGTATGGCAACAACAGCTAATCCTTTTTTCAATACTGCAACCAAGTTTAGCTCCGTTAGACTTAATTATTTAAGCTTTCGTTTACTCTATCGCGCAGCTCTTTGCCTGGCTTAAAGTGTGGTACGTATTTACCATCCAATTCTACTGTTTCGCCCGTTTTAGGATTACGACCAGTGCGAGGAGAACGGAAGTGAAGCGAGAAACTACCAAAACCACGGATTTCGATACGCTCCGAGTCTGATAATGAGCCAGCCATTTGTTCAAGGATTTCTTTTACCGCATTCTCTACATCTTTAACAGGAACGTGAGCGTGCTGCAGTGCAAGTTGTTCTATCAATTCAGACTTTGTCATAATGTTTCCTTTAGTGTAAAAGGAAGGGCTAAGCGCCCTTCCTAGTTTAAAGACTGATTAATTAGTCTTTTTGAGCATTTTTGAAAGCTGCAGCCATTGCGTTTTCGAACGCAGGCTCATCTTTCTTAAGCTTCTCTAGTACTTCTTTTTCTTCAGCTTCGTAGATAGCTTTAACTGATAGGCTGATAGTACGGTTCTTACGATCAACACCTACAAATTTAGCTTCGATTTCGTCGCCTTCAGAAACAGCAGCAGTCGCGTCTTCAACACGCTCTTGCGCAATGTCAGCTACACGGATGTAACCTTCAACGCCTTCGATTAGCTCAACAGTTGCGCCTTTAGCATCAACTTCAGTCACTTTACCTTTAACAATAGCACCTTTTTTGTTGGCGTCTAGGTAGTTAGTGAATGGATCAGCGTCGATTTGCTTAACGCCTAGAGAGATACGCTCACGCTCTGGGTCAACCTGTAGAACGATAGCTGTGATTTCGTCACCTTTCTTGTACTCACGTACAGCTTCTTCGCCTGGAGTGTTCCAAGAGATATCAGATAGGTGTACAAGACCGTCGATACCACCGTCAAGACCGATGAAGATACCGAAGTCAGTGATAGACTTGATCTTACCAGAAACTTGGTCGCCTTTGTTGTTAAGACGAGCAAATTCTTGCCAAGGGTTAGCTTTACACTGCTTAAGACCTAGAGAAATACGACGACGCTCTTCGTCGATTTCAAGAACCATAACTTCAACAGTATCACCTAGTGAAACTACTTTTGAAGGGTGGATGTTCTTGTTAGTCCAATCCATTTCTGAAACGTGTACTAGACCTTCAACGCCTTCTTCGATTTCAACGAAACAGCCGTAGTCAGTTAGGTTAGTTACACGACCAGTAAGCTTAGCACCTTCTGGGTAACGACCAGCGATAGCAGCCCATGGATCTTCGCCAAGTTGCTTAAGACCTAGAGAAACACGAGTCTTCTCTTTGTCGAACTTAAGTACTTTAACGTTGATTTCGTCACCTACGTTCACGATCTCTGAAGGGTGCTTAACGCGCTTCCAAGCCATGTCAGTGATGTGTAGAAGACCGTCAACACCACCTAAGTCTACGAATGCACCGTAGTCTGTAAGGTTCTTAACGATACCCTTAACTTCTTGACCTTCAACAAGGTTTTGAAGAAGCTCTTCACGCTCTTGTGAGTTCTCAGATTCGATAACAGCACGACGTGAAACAACAACGTTGTTGCGCTTCTGGTCTAGCTTGATAACTTTGAACTCTAGCTCTTTACCTTCAAGGTGAGCAGTGTCGCGAACTGGACGTACATCAACAAGTGAACCAGGTAGGAATGCACGGATTGAATCAACTTCAACTGTGAAACCGCCTTTAACTTTACCGTTGATCATACCAACAACAGTTTCGTGCTCTTCACATGCTTTCTCTAGACGGATCCAAGCTTCGTGACGCTTCGCTTTCTCACGAGAAAGGATAGTCTCACCGAAACCGTCTTCGATAGCGTCAAGTGCTACATCTACTTCGTCGCCAACAGCAACTTCTAGTTCACCAGCAGCATTTTTGAATTGCTCTGCAGGGATTGCACTTTCAGACTTAAGGCCAGCGTCAACAAGAACAACGTTGTTCTCGATAGCGATTACTGTACCTTTAACGATTGAGCCTTGCTCAACTTCAAAACCCTGTAGGCTTTCTTCAAATAACTGCGCAAAATTTTCTGACATACTAAATACGTCTCTATAAAGTTAAATTACCAATTAGCAACCATGCTGCATGGGGTTGTTAAATAAACACTAGCTTCCTGCCTGTGTCATTAAAAAATTACTTAGGTAAACAACTTTTTGGAAGTTTACCGGCCACAATGGCGTCTTGAATAAAAGACATAACCTGTTTGAACACTTGCTCAGCATTATGCTCAGTTGTATCAACAACTATCGCATCGCTTGCAGGAACTAATGGGGCAACCTTGCGATTCATATCGCGATCATCGCGAGCTTTAATGTCTTCTAACAGACCACTTAGTGTAACATCATGGCCTTTCTCATTCAACTCAACAAATCGCCTGCGAGCACGTTCTTCTGCACTTGCAGTCAAATAAATTTTAAGTTCAGCATCAGGGAACACTACCGTTCCCATATCACGTCCATCTGCAATTAAGCCAACTTCAGTTCTAAAAGCGCGCTGACGTCGTAATAATGCTTCTCTCACACGAGGTAGCGCCGCAATTTTTGACGCTGCTGCGCCGACTTCTTCATTGCGAATGGTGTTAGTAACATCTTCACCTTCAAGTACAATTTTGCTTTTTTTAGTTTCTTTATCGATAGAAAATTGTACATCCAAATTGGCAGCAAGTGGGACCAACCCCTCTTCGTTATCAGTTGCAATTTGGTGGTGTAATGCTGCTAACGAAAGCACGCGATAAATCGCACCGCTATCCAACACTTCCCAATTTAATGTTTCAGCTAACAAGCGACAAACAGTTCCTTTGCCTGAACCACTTGGGCCGTCTACGGTGATAACTGGCATAGCTGCCTGCATTTAGACCTCCTAAAAATGCTCACCTGAATTTGACGGCGCATAGTATACGTCAATTTGCTGAATATATCCTTATTTACCTGTCATTTTTTGTTATATCTCAAATTATTAGTACAGTGAAAGGCACTAAAAGTCAGGTGCTGACTGGCTTTGACTGAATGAAATTCAGTCAAATATGCGTGTATTTGACTTTGTTATGATGACTATTTTAGAGAAGATTGTAAGGTGCTGAACATCTTCAACACCTTGGATGAAATTAATACTGACTAATGCTTTCTAACACTGAAAAATAGGTTGGGAAAGTTTTTGCCGTACATTTTGGGTCGTTAATCGTGATAGCTTGACCACCCACTGCGACCATAGAAAAACACATCGCAATGCGATGGTCATTGTATGTGTCTACATCCGTAAAATTAAAATTAGCCGGTGGTGTAACTTCGATAAAGTCTTGGCCTTCTACCACTTCTGCGCCTACTTTTTTAAGTTCAGTCGCCATAGCAGCTAGCCTATCGGTTTCTTTCACACGCCAATTGTAGATATTACGAATTGCTGTTTTACCTTTTGCGAATAGCGCTACGGTTGCAAGCGTCATCGCCGCATCGGGGATAGCGTTGGCGTCAATGTCCACACCATTTAGCTCACCTTTTCGGACAACGATACGCTCATCGTGCCAATCAATGTTTGCACCGACTTGTTCCATCACTTTGGCAAAGCCGATATCACCTTGCACACTTTGTTTACCCACTCCCTTTATCTCAATTTCACCACCTGCAATTGCAGCAGCTGCGATGAAATAAGAGGCTGACGAGGCGTCCCCTTCAACCATAAGTGTTCCAGGAGATTGATACTGCTGGCCTGCTTTTACCACAAAATGTTGATAATCGTGGTTTTCGACATGAACCCCAAAGTGCGCCATCACGCCAATGGTAATATCAATATAAGGCTTTGAAACCAGCTCACCTTTAATCGCAATATTCGTATCGCCACTAAAAAGCGGTGCCGCCATCAATAATGCGGTTAAGAATTGGCTTGAGATACTGCCGTCAATCTCAACTTCACCACCAGCAAGTTGCTTACCTGTAATTTTTAACGGCGGGTAGTCTTTGTTTTTGAGATATTGAATATCAGCACCAAGCGTTTGCATGGCATCAACAAGATGGCCAATTGGACGCTCTTCCATTCGTGGCTCACCAATCAGTTCATAATCACCGGGTATAGCTGCAAGCACTGCAGTTAATGGGCGATATGCTGTACCGGCATTGCCTAAAAATAGCGGCTCAACGGGGGTGTTAAAGTTACCACCATTTCCTTTGACCAGTGCCACCGTATTATCGTCTTCTAAGGTTACTTCAACGCCTAACTGAGACAATGCGCTTAACATATGGCGGATGTCATCGCTATCCAATAAGTTCGTCACTTTTGTCGTGCCTTCGCACAACGCTGCAAGCAACAAAATACGATTTGACAAGCTTTTAGAGCCTGGTAACGTCACACTGCCACTGACTTTAGTAATAGGCTTGAGAGTCAATTGTTCCATCAACTATTCTCCCGTGCGAATTTATCCATAAATGCAACTAACGCTTTGATCCCTTCAATTGGCATGGCGTTGTATATACTAGCTCGCATACCGCCAACAAAACGGTGGCCTTCAAGTGCAATTAAACCGTTTTGTTCTGCCTCTGCCAAGAATTTAACATTTAGGCTGTCATCATTTAACCAAAATGGTACGTTCATCAATGAGCGACAATGTTTTGCAACTTTGTTTGAATAGAAATCAGAGCCATCAATATAATCGTATAAAATGGCTGCTTTTTCTTGATTGTGCGCTTCCATGGCTTTAACACCACCAATGCTTTCAAGATACTTGAATACCTCAAACGCAAGATACCATGCAAATGTCGGTGGTGTGTTGTACATGCTTTGCTGATCAGCCTCAATGGCGTAATCAAGGATAGCAGGTCTTGGCAACCCTTCACGCTTCAATAACGTCTTACGTACAATGGCGATACTGAGACCCGAAGGACCGATATTTTTTTGTGCACCAGCATAGATCAAATCAAAGTCATCGACGTTAATTTCGCGAGATAAAATATTGGAAGACATATCCGCTACAATTGGTGCGGTTGCATGCTTTGGAACGTCAAATATTTCGATACCGTCGATGGTTTCGTTTGGACAATAGTGAATGTATGAAGCGTTTTCTGGTAACTTCCATTCGGAGACAGGTAAAATATCGAATTGACCATTTTCGTCAGTACGAATATTAATCGCGTGCGTTTGCGTGAATTTTTCACCTTCTTTCGTCGCACCGG
The DNA here is from genome assembly GCF_004208915.1 of Pseudoalteromonas sp. CO342X. NCBI lineage: Bacteria > Pseudomonadati > Pseudomonadota > Gammaproteobacteria > Alteromonadales > Pseudoalteromonadaceae > Pseudoalteromonas > Pseudoalteromonas sp. CO342X. The sequence goes on along the minus strand of NZ_SGPH01000016.1, from coordinate 254,768 downwards.
TAGACCAGATCCCGTTCTCGATATATACGCCAGGTACACCATCTACATGTAGATTTAACGGTACAGCAGCAAAGTGACCTCGGCCACCACCATGCATAAACAGGACTTCAAATTCACCAGAGATGTTCATCAAACGACGCAAGCTTGCTTCGCATTGCTTTGCCATTTCAAGATACGGTGCCGAACGATGGCTCACTTCCATCACCGAAACACCCAGATTTTGCCAATCTAGAAATTCTTTTTGCGCTTTTTTCATAACTTCAACAGGTAACATCGCAGGACCCGCGCAAAAATTATAAACCGTCATATTTTTCCTCATTCCAAATAATCTAGATCATCCAAAGAATAGCGTTATTCTCATGACTTTTTGGATGAACAGTGGGCTGCCCGACTAAAACATCGGATTGTTGGTAGCCTTAATTTATCAGGCTTCAGGCTCTTGTCATAGAGGAACAGATTGAAAAAATTGACAGAAAGAAAAAAAGCGACCGAAGTCGCTTTTTTTGGGTAGGATTTTTTTATTCCTCTGCGTCAGATCCCGCAGCAGGTGTTGCTTCACCTTCTAGCTCTGCAACGTCACCTTCAGGCAACTCTTGCACTTCAATTTCTTCGATGCGTTGAAGGCCTACTACCTTTTCTTCTTCCATCGTACGGATCAGAATAACACCTTGGGTGTTACGACCTACCGTAGAAACTTCGTTTACACGCGTTCTAACTAACGTACCACGGTTTGAGATCAACATGATTTCATCGTTGTCATCAACTTGAACCGCGCCAACCACAGAACCATTTCTTTCAGTTACTTTGATTGACACTACACCTTGTGTTGCACGGCTCTTCGCTGGGTACTCTTCAAGCGGTGTACGCTTACCATAACCATTTTCAGTTACGGTCAAGATTGCACCATCGCCTTGTGGTACGATTAGTGATACCACTTTCACGTCATCAGGCATCTTGATACCACGAACACCGGTTGCTGTACGGCCCATCGGACGTAAAGCCAACATTTCTTCGCCAGTTTCAGGATCACGCTTCACTTCACCTGTTTCTGAATCTCGCTGCTTCTCGTTAAAGCGTACAACTTTACCATGCTCAGTAAATAGCATGATGTCATTTTCACCTGTGGTGATGTTAGCACCGATCAGGCTATCGCCTTCGTTCAAGTTGATAGCAATAATGCCACTTGCGCGCTGACGGCTGTATGCAGTCAGAGGTGTTTTCTTAACGATACCACTTGCCGTCGCCATGACGATAAACTTATCTTCTTCGTATTCACGAACTGGTAAAATTGTCGTAATACGCTCATCAGCTTCGAGTGGTAACAAATTAACAATTGGCTTTCCACGCGCAGCACGTGATGCAAGCGGCAGCTGGTAAACTTTCAACCAATACAAGCGGCCAGAAGTGGAGAAACAAAGAATTGTATCGTGAGTATTTGCAACGAGTAGACGCTCGATAAAGTCTTCATCTTTCATCTTAGTTGCAGATCGCCCTTTACCACCACGACGCTGAGCTTCGTAATCACTAAGAGGTTGATATTTCACGTAGCCTTCATGAGAAAGCGTCACTACAACGTCTTCTTCGTTGATCAAATCTTCTAAACTGATATCGTGCGCAGCAGCAGTGATCTCTGTGCGACGCTCATCACCATACGTTTCTTTTATTTCAACTAACTCATCGCGGATCACTTCCATTAAACGCTCTGGAGTAGAAAGGATGTACAGTAGCTCAGCAATAAGATCGAGTAGTTCTTTGTATTCTGCTAGAATTTTCTCGTGCTCAAGACCCGTTAATTTGTGAAGTCTTAAGTCTAGGATTGCTTGGGCTTGTTGCTCAGACAAATAGTACTGACCATCACGGATCCCTAATTCTTCCGCTAACCAATCTGGACGCGCAACATTTTCTTCGCCAGTACGCTCAAGCATTGATTTAACGTTACCAAGATCCCAAGCTCGCGCAGTTAGCGCCGCTTTCGCTTCTGCTGGTGTTGGTGACTTACGAATAAGCTCAATGATTGGGTCAATGTTGGCTAGCGCAATTGCGAGGCCTTCAAGCGTATGCGCTCGGTCTCTTGCCTTACGCAGGTCAAATACAGTACGACGCGTTACGACTTCACGACGGTGAATAATAAACGCATCAAGCATTTCTTTCAGGTTGAAACACTTGGGCTGGTTGTTATCTAGTGCAACCATATTGATGCCAAACACAGTTTGTAGTTGTGTTTGAGCGTATAGGTTGTTTAGTACAACCTCACCGACTTCACCGCGTTTGATTTCAATAACAATACGCATACCGTCTTTATCAGACTCGTCGCGTAGTGCACTGATCCCTTCAACCTTTTTATCTTTAACAAGCTCTGCAATCTTTTCGATTAGTCTTGCTTTGTTAACTTGGTAAGGAATTTCATGAACGATGATGGTTTCTTTGTTTGTTTTCTCATCGACTTCGATTTCAGCTTTCGCGCGAATATAGATCTTACCACGACCTGTTTTATAGGCTTGTTCGATGCCGTTTTTACCGCTAATGATGGCAGCAGTCGGGAAATCAGGACCCGGAATATAGTCAATTAACTCTTCAATGGTGATGTCTGGATTCTGGATCACAGCCAAACAACCATTGATCACCTCAGTTAAGTTGTGAGGTGGAATATTGGTCGCCATACCAACCGCGATACCAGATGAACCATTCACCAATAAGTTAGGCACTTTAGTTGGTAACACATCTGGAATTTGCTCTGTACCATCGTAGTTTGGTACATAATCAACGGTTTCTTTTTCAAGGTCAGCAAGTAACTCGTGAGCGACTTTCGCCATACGTACTTCGGTATAACGCATCGCAGCTGCAGAGTCACCATCGACAGAACCAAAGTTACCTTGTCCATCTACGAGCATATAGCGTAGAGAGAAAGGCTGAGCCATACGTACAATAGTATCGTAAACCGCGCTATCACCATGCGGGTGATATTTACCGATTACGTCACCAACTACACGAGCTGACTTTTTATAAGGTTTGTTCCAGTCATTTTTAAGTTCATTCATCGCGAACAATACACGACGGTGAACAGGCTTTAGGCCGTCACGTACGTCAGGTAATGCACGACCTACGATTACACTCATTGCATAATCTAGGTATGAATTTTTTAATTCATCTTCGATATTGACTGGCAGGATTTCATTGGCGAGATCAGACATTTGACTCCACTTTCCTTCAGTGTCCACCCCTTTTGTGTCACACTACAACTTGTGTTGAGATGCTATCTGAATATCAAATTGCTCTTTCTGCTGAAGCGCCAATTAAACGCGCTTCAAAAAATAGCCGAATTGCCTCAGAGTATCAGCGGGGGCTTTGTTTATTATAAAATTCGTCAAGCATGCTAACACACTTTTTACCGTTTTACAGGTGCTATTTTTATCTAATCCCCTTTATAATGCGCTCAATTCGACGAGGAAGTTTTTTATGACCGAACATCAAAATGTAGACCCTAATGAAATCGCTAAATTTGAAGAAATAGCAGAGCGCTGGTGGGACCGAGAGGGAGAGTTTAAACCATTACACGACATTAACCCATTGAGATTGGACTTTATTAACGATAAGTGTGAAGGCCTATTTGCAAAAACAGTATTGGATATCGGTTGTGGTGGCGGGATTTTAACAGAAAGCATGGCTAAGCTGGGTGCAAATGCAACCGGTATCGATATGGGGCAAGAGCCGCTTAACGTCGCAAAGCTCCACGCATTAGAGGTCGGCGTTAACGTAGACTATCAAAAAGTGCCAGCGGAAGAATTCGCAGCCATGCACCAAAGTGAATTCGATGTAGTAACTTGCATGGAAATGCTAGAACACGTACCAGACCCAGAATCCATTATTCGTTCAGTCGCACAGCTAGTTAAGCCCGGCGGTCATGTATTTTTTTCTACCTTAAACAAAACTACAAAAGCGTATTTACTAGCTATCGTCGCTGCTGAAAAGCTGCTTAAAATGGTTCCTGAAGGCACGCATGAGCATGATAAGTTTATTCGCCCTTCGACCTTAATTGACTGGGCTGAAAAGTACGACCTCAAAGTTAGAGCTGCGACAGGGATTAACTACAACCCTATCGGCAAAACATTTACCTTAACGAAAGACGTTTCAGTTAACTACATTCTACACTTTGAGAAGCTGGCATGATCCAAGCGGTACTATTTGATTTAGACGGCACCTTGCTGGATACCAGTGATGATTTGGGCGCTGCACTAAACCACGTTTTAACTGCTAATAAAATGCCTACTGTCGGCAAACAGGTATATAGCAGTGCGATTTCAAACGGCGTAGCAGCGATGTTGCAGGTAGGATTTGGTGAGTCATTAAAGCACTACGACACTCAGGTTTTACGTCAAGGTGTACTCGACTACTACCTGGCGAATTTATCTGTACATTCCCAATGCTTTGCGCAAATTGGTGAGTTATTAGCGGCACTTCTAGAAAAAGAGATTCAGATTGGGATCATGACCAACAAACCTGAGTTTTTAACACTTCCGCTACTAAAACAGATCCCTGAACTTGCAAAGATCGAGACAGTAGTATGCGGAGATACACTGGCGGTGGCCAAACCTAATCCCGAGCCTTTACTGTTAGTGGCGTCAAAATTGGGGGTTTCACCAGCGCAATGTATTTATGTTGGCGATGCTGAGCGAGATATTATTGCTGCAAAATCCGCAAAAATGATTAGTGCAGCGGCAATGTGGGGATTCATTCCATCTGAAGCTGAAGCTAAGTCTTGGCAGGCGGATCTCTATCTTACTAACCCATTAGACACGTTATCGCATATTTAGTGTTGATAAAAAAATAAAACACCATATATTGTGTTTTTGCTATAATAGATACGAATTTGTGTAGAAAAAAATCAGTTAGAATTTTTTTTTATTTTTGCTGAAAAGCGTCATCTTTTTGTTGATTTTTCTTTGTGGGCAGATAAGTGGATTGTCATAGGTTAGTGGATACTTACATAAATAAATTATCCCAAACTTATCCACAATTCTGCCCGAGTTGTTCTCTTGCAAATTCACGTCAACCCCACTATCTTGTGATCCCTAGCCACTAGGGCACCATATATAGTGGTGGTTTGCTAAACAATTTTATATTCGTGCGACATCTAAAGCGCGTTCCTAAGGAATACAGGCACATAACATGAACCAACAGCTATCTGTATGCAAAAGAAACGGTCGCAAAGAACCGTTAGATCTAGATAAGATCCATCGTGTCATTACATGGGCGGCAGAAGGCCTAGATAACGTCTCAGTTTCTCAGGTTGAATTAAAGTCACACATCCAGTTTTATGACGGTATTCGTACTGGTGATATCCACGAAACGATTATTAAAGCTGCAGCCGATCTGATCTCAAAAGAGTCTCCAGATTATCAGTATCTAGCCGCTCGTTTGGCTATTTTCCACTTGCGTAAGAAAGCCTATGGCTGTTTTGAGCCGCCGCACTTACACGACCATGTGGTAAAACTGGTTGAAGACAAGCGCTATGATCAGCACCTTCTTACTGACTACACAAAAGCAGAGTTTGATGAGCTAAACAGCTACATCGACCATAGCCGAGATATGAACTTCAGCTATGCAGCCGTTAAGCAGTTGGAAGGTAAGTACCTTGTACAAAACCGCGTAACAGGTGAGATCTATGAAAGTGCGCAGTTCTTATATGTTCTTGTTGCTGCAAGCCTGTTTGCAAACTACCCGAAAGAAACGCGTCTAGATTACATAAAGCGATTCTACGATGCGGTTTCAACATTCAAAATTTCATTACCAACGCCAATTATGGCTGGTGTTCGTACGCCGACACGTCAGTTTAGCTCTTGCGTACTGATTGAATGTGCTGATAGCCTAGATTCTATCAACGCAACTTCTTCTGCGATTGTAAAATACGTCAGTCAGCGCGCTGGTATCGGTATTAACGCTGGTCGTATTCGTGCACTAGGTAGCCCAATCAGAAATGGTGAAGCGTACCACACAGGATGTATTCCATTTTATAAGCACTTCCAAACGGCTGTTAAAAGCTGTTCTCAAGGCGGTGTGCGTGGTGGCGCAGCGACCCTATTCTACCCGCTTTGGCATCTTGAAGTTGAAAACCTATTAGTACTAAAGAATAACCGAGGTGTTGAAGAGAACCGCGTGCGTCATTTAGATTATGGCGTGCAGTTCAACAAAACCATGTATAGCCGCCTAATTAAAGACGACTATATCACGCTATTTAGTCCATCAGATGTGCCAGGTCTTTACGACGCATTCTTTGAAGATCAAGATAAATTCGAAGAACTGTATGTTAAGTACGAGCAAGATGAGGCTATTCGTAAGAAACGCATTAAAGCGATTGAATTATTCTCAATGTTTGCGCAAGAACGTGCGAGCACCGGTCGTATTTATCTACAAAACGTTGACCACTGTAATACACACAGTCCGTTTGACTCTAAGGTTGCACCGATCCGCCAGTCAAACCTATGCCTTGAAATTGCACTACCAACGAAGCCGTTAAGCCATGTAAATGACCCTGAAGGTGAAATTGCACTTTGTACGCTTTCAGCATTTAACTTAGGTGCCATCAAGTCTCTAGATGAGCTAGAAGAGTTAGCAGAGCTTGCGGTTCGCGCACTTGATAACCTATTAGACTATCAAGACTACCCTGTTCCTGCTGCGTACAATGCAACGATGGGACGCCGTACACTGGGTATCGGTGTGATTAACTTTGCTTATTATCTTGCAAAGAATGGCGTTAAGTACTCAGACGGTAGTGCTAACGGCCTAACACACAGAACATTTGAAGCGATCCAATACTATCTGATGAAAGCATCGAATGAACTGGCAAAAGAACGTGGCGCTTGTCCTAAGTTTAACGAGACGACCTACTCACAAGGTATCATGCCAATAGATACCTATAAGCGTGACCTTGATAAAGTCTGTGAAGAGCCATTACGCCTTGACTGGGATGCATTAAGAGCAAGTATCCAAGAACATGGTATGCGTAACTCAACGTTGTCAGCCTTGATGCCATCGGAAACATCATCGCAAATCTCAAATGCAACAAACGGTATTGAACCACCTCGTGGTCATATCAGTGTTAAAGCAAGTAAAGATGGTATCTTGAAGCAAGTTGTACCTGAGTACGACCGCCTCAAAGACAACTATGAGCTACTTTGGGATATTCCATCTAACGATGGTTACCTTGCGCTAGTTGGTATTATGCAGAAGTTCATCGATCAAACTATCTCTGCAAATACCAATTATGATCCAAGTAAGTTTGAAGCGGGTAAAGTTCCTATGAAACTATTGCTAAAAGACTTACTCACCGCGTACAAACTTGGTGTTAAGACACTTTACTACCATAATACCCGCGACGGTGCTTCGGATGCTCAAGATGAGTTGAAACCAGAAGCAGAAGACGATGGCTGTGAAGGCGGCGCTTGTAAGATATAACTTTTTATGCGGGTGGTCTTCACCCGCTTTTTTAGGTATTGAGTAACACATTTATGGCATATTCTACGTTTAGCAGAAATCATAACGACCAATTAAAAGAACCGATGTTTTTCGGGCAAACAGTTAATGTATCTCGCTACGACCAACAGAAGTTCCCTATTTTCGAAAAACTAATTGAAAAGCAATTATCGTTTTTCTGGCGTCCAGAAGAAGTAGATGTAAGTAAGGATAGATTGGACTTTCAGGCACTTCCTGAGCACGAAAGACATATCTTTTTGAGCAACCTAAAATATCAAACATTGCTAGACAGTGTTCAAGGTCGCTCTCCTAACGTTGCACTTTTGCCGATCGTCTCCATCCCTGAACTTGAAACTTGGATCGAAACTTGGGCGTTTAGTGAAACGATCCACAGCCGCTCTTACACTCACATTATTCGTAATGTGACGCAAAACCCGGAAGTGATCTTTGACGACATCGTGGGCAATGACAAAATTGTTGAACGTGCGGATGCAGTGACCAAGTATTATGACGAACTGATAGAAAAGGTAAGCCTTTATAATCAATACGGTGAGGGCAAGCATGAAATTAATGGCACAACGGTCGTCATTAACTTGTTTGAACTGAAAAAGCTCCTGTACCTTTGCATCATGTCGGTAAACATCTTAGAAGCTATTCGCTTCTACGTGAGTTTTGCCTGCTCGTTTGCTTTTGCTGAGCGAGAGCTTATGGAAGGTAATGCAAAGATCATCAAGCTAATTGCTCGTGATGAAGCGCTTCATTTGTCTGGCACACAGCACATGCTGAATATCATGCAAGAAGGCAAAGATGACCCTGAAATGTCTATCGTGGCAGCACAATGCCGTGACGAAGCGATTAAGATGTTTGTTGAAGCAGCTGAGCAAGAAAAAGAATGGGCTGAGTATCTGTTTAAAGACGGTTCAATGATTGGACTAAACAAAGATATTTTGTGTCAATACGTTGAGTACATCACAAATATTCGTATGTCAGCGGTTGGTTTACCAACGCAATTTGAGACCAAATCGAACCCTATTCCGTGGATCAATGCTTGGCTTGTTTCTGACAATGTTCAAGTTGCACCACAGGAAGCTGAGATCAGCTCATACCTTGTTGGACAAATCGACTCTGAAGTTGATGCCTCTGACTTTGGCGATTTCGACCTGTAATGGTTGAAAAGCCATCCTTCCTAATTCAGGTTGAGAATATTGAGGAGCCACTGGAATATGTGGCTTCTTCGTCTTCGATACTCGAAACCCTTGAAGCCGCAAATATTGAAGTCCCCTATCAATGCCGCGAGGGTTTTTGCGGCGCCTGCCGCGCCAAGCTCATTGAAGGACAAACACAGTACGCGAACGAGCCGCTTGCTTTTGTGAGAGATGGGGAAATTTTATTGTGCTGTAGCAGACCCACAAGCCATATTAAAATAGAGTTGCCGTAAATAACCAAAACCCAAGAGATAACAACTTGCCTAATAGCCGTTATCCCTAACTAATACGTTAAATCAACTTGGTAATTTGAGTACGAATGTAGTGTTCACTATCAGTAACACTCATCGCCCCATTTTCAAAAATCACGTCCCAATGTAAACTTCGCGTCAGCATTTCACACAATTCAGCTACAAAGTCCGTGGGAATACTAAACACAGAGAAAGATCCAATAAACTGTAATTGCGCTCGACGCTCTTCAAACCATTGCTCACCGTCAGCACACAACACCACAACCTTAGCATAAAGCTTTTCATACTTGAGTATCTCATCGACCTCTAAGGTACCAATAAACAAAGCGACTTCAACCTGGTCGTTGTCGTCTTCTAGCCATACGTCCGGCCAATGTTTTTTCTCCGCCTTGCTCCACTTTGCCGGCTTATCAAAAGACAGTGCGCAGATCCCAAGCAGTTTCATCGCAAAATGCTCGCTACTTTCTTTTGACAACATGGCGGTAGTAAACGCTTCTTCATGGTGGCTATGGTGAAATAAGTCAGCAACCTTAATCCTTGCCTTGAAAACAAATGGCTTGTTCATTATGTTGTGCTCACTTTAGCTTGTTTCTTAACTATAGCTGTAATTCTAATTTCAACAATAACTAAGTTATAGTATAACGTTATTGATCCGCAAAATTTGTAGTGTTATATTATCACTCTATTAGTCGAACAGCTCACTCGTTCAATACATAACCTAACTCGTGGTAATAAAAATATGTTTAAGCAGTCTCTTATCGCCAGCGCATTAATTTCAATGATAGGTGCAGCGCCAGCTTATGCTGCACAACTAACAGGTAAAGTTGTTGATGCAAACAACCAACCGCTCAGTAACGCCACTATCCACCTTCATGGCAAAAGCAAATCGGTAAAGTCAGATAAATTTGGCCAATTTACGATTGAGCTCGATGCTGACTCGCAGCTTCATATCTCAAAGCCAAACTACTTAGACCATCGTATTAATGTTACCGAAGAACAAGGTTTCGTACGTGTTGAGCTAACACCAACGTCCGTTGAGAGCATAGTTGTTTATTCTTCTGCCCTGCACAAAAATAGTATGGAAATGACCTCTCCAGTGAGTGTATTAAGCGGTGATGAACTAAAAAACCGTGCAAAACCCACACTGGGTGAAACACTAAAAGGCCAACCTGGGATCAATGCCAGTTATTTTGGTCCGGTAAGTTCAAGCCCTATTATCCGTGGCTTAGATGGACCGCGAGTCAAAATCACGCAAAATGGGTTAGACAGTAGCGATGCCTCGCGCGTTGGTCCTGATCATGCCAACACCAACGACTCGCTTGCAGCGCAACAGATTGAAGTGCTAAGAGGCCCAGCTACCCTACTATACGGCTCAGGTGCAATAGGTGGTGTGGTTAATGTCGTTGATAATCGTATTCCGACTGATGTGATCGAAAGCCTTCAGGGCGCAGCCGACTATAGCCATGACACCAACTCAAATACCAATACCTTTGCGGTGTTATTAGAATCAGGCTTTGACGGCTTTAACTTCCATTTCGATGGCGTTAAGCGTAAAGGTGGTGACTATGAAACCCCTAATTTCGCGCTACCGCACGACGAACATGAAGAACACGAGCATGAACATGAAGGAGAAGATCATGCCCACGAAGCAGAAGAATATGAAACAGAGTACGCCAATCGCGTCGACAATACCTTTATCGATTCTGAGCAATTTAACTTAGGTACAAGTTACGTTGGCGATCATCTGACCGTTGGTTTCTCTTATGGCCGTGTTGATACGGACTATGGCATTCCTGCTCACTCTCATATTGGTCATGACCATGATCACGAGCATGAAGAGGAAGGGCATGACCACGAAGAAGAATCCGTATTTGCTCGAGTAAAACAAGACCGTTGGCAGGGTCTTGTAAATTATGCAGTACACAGTGACTGGCTTGAATCTGTTGGTCTACGTGTCGGCTACACTGATTACGAACATGCTGAAATTGAAGATGGAAACATAGGTACTGTATTTGAAAATGATACAACCGAATTACGCTTAACCGCAGAGCACCGCTTAGGTGAATGGCACGGCACTGTTGGTTATCATTTCTCCGACAGCGATTACGCCGCAAATGGTGCAGAAGCTTTCACGCCATCGACCAATACCAAAACGCATGCTCTTTATATCCTTGAAGAACGTCGTTTTGGAGACTTCACACTTGAGTTAGGTGCTCGTATTGAAGACTACCAGTTATCAAGCAAAGGCAATCAACTCGAAGCGTACGAAGAAGATCATGACCATGAAGGTGAACACGATCATGATCACGACCATAGTGGTAACTTAGATAATGGGTTTATTTCTTATGACCTAGAAATGACCAATCTAAGCTTGTCTATTGGTGGTGTGTACGACTTTGCTGAAGGTCAAAACGTTGCCGTTTCGCTGTCTCGTTCAGAGCGCGCACCATTAACTGCCGAATTGCTTTCAAATGGCATTCATATCGCAACCAGCACCTATGAACTAGGGCTTGGTTATGAGCTAGAGGGTGATCATTTACACTTTGAGCCACAAGATGTTGAACAAGAGACATCAAATAACTTAGACATCAGTTTTAGAAAGTTCTCAGGTGACTTTGGCTATACCGTTAATTTCTTCTATAACGACATCGAAAACTTCTACTATCAGGCATTAACAGACTATATCTATAGTCCAGAGCACGGTTTAGAAGTGGCGGATCATGCACATGAAGGCGCGGTTCCAGTGTTTAAGTTTGAAAGCAGTGATGCCAAACTATACGGTCTCGAGTTTGATGCCCATTACAAACTAAGCAACTTTGCACGCGTCAAAGTGTTTGGTGATTCGCTGACAGCGAAGTTAGATAACGACGAATATTTGCCACGTATCCCAAGCAACAAGCTAGGTCTTGATTACGAACACAGTTACGAGAACCTAACTGCTAACTTCACGGTGACGCATTATTTCAAGCAAGACAACATCGCGAGCTATGAAAGTGAAACTAAGGGCTATACGTTAGTGGATATGTCGTTTAACTATGACTTTGAGTTTATGGGCAGTGACATGGTTGGTTATGTTAACCTTGATAACCTAACAGATGAGCTAGGCTTTGTGCATAGCTCGTTTATCAAAGAGCAAGCCCCTCTTCCAGGTCGTAACATCAAGCTTGGCATTAGAAGCTACTTTTAATACCGATTCCTTTCTTTTATAGAAACCAAAAAGCTACCTCTTGTGGGTAGCTTTTTTATTTGGATTATTTATATTTTACTACTTCTTATACTCAACGTGATGAAGTTCTCAAAGTTGGTAGCGTCTAAGATATCAAGCGTGAACCTATGGCTATTCACCCAACGAGATAATATCCAATCAATGTTAGGATCTTTCAAATCACGCAGTGCAAGGATAAAGTCGCCTGTTGATGCTCCGCTTTTAACATGTGCTGCATAAAAAGTACGTAGTAAATGATTAAACCTTTCCTCGCCTAGCTCATGGTGCAAAAGCGCAAAAAATAGCGCCCCTACCGAATAGGCATTAAGCCCTGCTTTTCCATACTCTTCAAACGCAGTCGTTAAATATTTAGGCTGTTTAACGAACTGGTTTTTTGCTCGTTTTAGTACGTTTGTCATATGCGAGCTTAAAGACACCCTTTTATTCAGCCGTGAATCCGTTAAATATTCTAAAAAGGTAGCCTTACCTTCATTCCAGCGTGGTGAGTAGCTTTCATTCGAACGTGGGTCCCATAGATGACTCAGTTCGTGATACAAACGAGTTACCTCCACAAACCCCTCGCTGTCTTGAATAATTGCGGTAACATCAGCTTGAGCACCAAACCCCTTTGGGATCTCTATAAAGCTAAACTCACCAGTGCTTTGACGTTGACCAAACCAACTTTCATACAATGTTATGGTTTGTTTTGCCTTTTCCATATAGTCAGTTGCATATTTATTTCCCGGTAACGTAAATAGCTTAAAGCCATGCCCTTTTGTCACGGTATATGGTGCGACCATGAAGTCCATTCTCCATGAGGGTTTCTGGTTTTTGTATGAATAAACCTTTCGTCCTTGATCGGTTTCTGTTACGCCTAGTAAAATTCCACCATTTGCTACTACTAAGCCACTATCGACTTCGATGTTAGCGGTGTAGTTATACAGCTTCTGCCAAAAGCGTGACGCGCGATTGACCCTATCATCAGGCACTGTGATGAGCGGATAAGCATATGCATCCATACGAATAATAGAAAACAAAGGGGTGATGTCATCTTTAATATAAGCCATCCCAGTTTCTACATACCCCTTTATATGGCCAGAATAATTAACAGTAAAAGTTGTTTGTTGATCGGGTTGGAGCGCCTCAGATAACGATAATTTAATATAATTAGACTGAAATAGTGAGTCATCAATATTACTTACTATTCCTTGTGTATAGTTGAGGGACTTACCCGCTTCCGAAGTGATATCGACAACACTAAGCAAGCGATAAAGTCTTAATGGGATTACTCTAGTTGGTGTTGTTCCTTGATTTTTAACCGTTATCGTTGCGCTGCCAGATAGACTGCTTGTTTGTGTATGTATGTTGAGATTGAGATGATAGTTGGTTGCAAATGTTTCTATTTTTTCAATGCTGGGGAGCTCGCTTGCTGAAGCAGAAACGCAGCTTAGCCACAAAAAAATACGTAGCAAATACATGGTCTATCCTTAATATTATTTTGTTGTTTTAACAAAAATAAAGCGGAAGGCATGTTTTTACTAGCATATTTTTTTGTATCATTGTTTTAGATCAAAAAACCAAAACCTGTTAATCACTATAACTGTTTAGGCTCTCGTACCAAAGATTTTGTCACCGGCATCACCAAGCCCAGGGACTATATATCCTTTCTCATTTAAATGGCTATCTAATGCTGCTGTGTAAATTTCAACATCAGGGTGTGCTTCTTCTACAAGCTTTACTCCTTCTGGCGCTGCCACCAGCACAATCGCTCTGATCTCTTTTGAACCGGCTTTTTTTAGCATGTCGATAGTAGCAATCAGCGAGCCACCAGTCGCAAGCATTGGATCAATAACTAATGCAAGTCTAGCATCGATATTGCCCACCAACTTCTCAAAATAAGGCACAGGTTCAAGTGTTTCTTCGTTGCGCTGTAAACCCACAACACTTACTTTGGCTGCTGGGATCAACTGCAGTATGCCATCTAGCATTCCCAAACCGGCTCTTAAAATTGGCACCAAGGTGATCTTTTTGCCTGTCAGCCTTTTAACTGTTAACTCGTTGCCGTCCCAAGCAGAAATGACCTGATCGCTCAAAGTCAGATCTTTTGTTGCTTCGTAAGTGAGTAAGTTACCCACTTCCGAGACAATTTCGCGAAAATTTTTGGTTGATATACCCAGCTCTCGCAAGAGTCCAAGTTTATGCTGAACTAATGGGTGATCAATTACATGTAATGCCATGGCTGCGTATCCTTATAAACTGCTAAAGAAATCTTCTGGTTTGTGTCTTATAGGCTTAGTACATTGCACCGTAGGCGTGCCTAAATAAAGATAGCCAACGATTTCATCTTTTTCATCGAGACCAAGTTGCTTTTTCACTTCTGGACTCTGGGCAAAGTAGCCCGTTCGCCACACACCAGACAACCCCTGTGCAAAAGCCGCTTGCTGCATAGCAAGTACACTACAGCCTGCACTTTGAATTTGCTCAATACGAGGTACTTTTGGATGTTCTTGATAAGGAGATACTGCGATGATCAACATTGGCGCGCGCTCTGGTAGCTGTCTCGCTCTATCTATTATCCGTTGCGCTTGCTGCTCTTTCACCGCTGCTTGATAGTAGATTTCACCCAGCTTTTCACGGCCTTTTTCTTCTACTGTAATAAATCGAAACGGTGTTAAGCCACCATGATCTGGCACTTTTAGTGCTGCTTTTTTAATGATTTCTAACTGAGCTGGATTAGGTCCAGGAAAAGACAGGTTGCTATCTGACTGGCGTGTTAAGAGTAATTCTATGGCGTCCATTAACTCATCCCGTGTTGTGCCTTCAAAATGGCCGTGAATTATACCAATTTGACTTATTACGTGTCTCGAAATAGACCAAATACTTAAGCAAATTGGTATTACGTGGCTTGTAGTCTATCATTTTCCCTTAAATTCGACCACGCGACATCACGGATTTCTGGATAGCATCCTGGCAGTAATTCATTTTACTCGGGAAGTGAATTGCGTTGTTTCCTATCAATAAGTAGCCTCAACCAATAGTCAACACTGACATAACGTCCACCACCGGTAAAAAATAGTGACAATAGTAATACAAAGTAAGTTGCCGCAAATTCAATTCCATTGTTTAAAATAACAATATTGCCTCTTTCATAGAGATAATTTGGTCTGCCATTTTCTTCGACTATCTCTTTAATTGAATCCAAACGTTGCTTTGCTGCTACGCTATTTTCTAAGCTCACTTTAGCTTCTTCAAAGCCTAGCCAGTCTAATACTTTTGCGGCGCTGGTATCTGGATTTGTTGGCGTTACCGAAAACCAGCCATGCTCCAAATGCACCGTCGTTGCAGCAACTACCATAGTCACCATGAGCGGAATAGACACTAAACGCGTAAGCAAGCCAAGCAAAATTAACCAACCGCCTAAAAACTCCGCCCAAGCGGCAAGAAAGGCAAGTAAGTCAGGAAAAGGTAAACCTAACCCCCATTCACTATTACCAAACCATGCGACAATATTGGGATCAGCGAGGAGGCGTTGTAAAAATGTCGCGTCCGGATTAGACAAATTTAATTTATTGTAACCTGCAATGATCATAACTGGCGCGAGAATAAGGCGCATGAGTAATGGCGCGATACCAGAAAAATGTTGAGATAAATGTTGTAGTTGCCGATACGGCTTTAGTAGGTTGGCAAGCATATGCGATCCATAGTTGATGTTTGAATTATCAGTATAGACCGCAGATTGGGCTGGGTTATTTCGTTAGGGCCTGTTAATCTTTCAAGTTTGTTTTTGCAGCAGTTTGATTGGTATTTATACAAGGCAGAGCCTGCGTAGCATAGTTGTTCTATGTGAGTCAGGCGATAAAGACTTTGAGCTCCTGCAAAGTCACCTTACCCCACATCCTTGTGGGGCAACACAGAAGAAATGCCAATCAAGCGCTGCCCTTTGGGTTCACCTGAGTGCGCTTTGTTCATTGTTGCTCAACTCTTGCTTAGATTACTAGGCGGCAAGTCGAGCGTCGCGACCAAAACACACTCAGGAGAACAAAAATCAAACAGCAAAGATCAACAGACCCTAGATCTTTCTTGCTACCTGAAGGGCCTCTGCAATCGCTCGCTTAGCATCAATCGCTGCCGCCAGTTTGGCCCCTCCAATAACGTGCTGATTTTCTGGTAGTGCCTCTTTATCGAACAAGCTATCGTTAGAAACTTGCCCAATACAAGCAATGACCGTATCGACATCTAACAGTTGCTCTTCACCCGCAACTCTTACAGTCAAACCTTGATTATCAAAGCTGATATATTCGCATTCTGCAATTTGCTGAACATTGTGATGTTTTGCAACGGCTCTGTGGATCCAACCTGTGGTCTTACCTAAGTCTTTACCAAAACGTCCTCCTGAGCGTTTTAACATATAAATCGGCCTTTGCTCTTGTGATGGTTGCGCTTCACATTCTATTCCCCACTGCGATTTAAAATCAGGGATCGTTTGTTCTCGCTGTTCAGTTAAAAACGCTACCATGTCAAAGCCAATACCACCGGCACCTAAAATAGCAATTTTATTACCTAATTCTACTTCACCTTTAATCACTTCGTCATAGGCAAACACACGTTTCCCATCTGCGCATTCTATTTTCGACATACGTGGGCTTACACCCGTTGCAAATACCACATCATCAAACGCATTTGCCATTGTTTCTTCGTATGGTGTATTTAGGCAAAGCTCAACACCTAAGCGATTTATTTCGCTGACATAGTATTTAAGCGTATGTTGGAAGTCTTCTTTACCTGGTATTCGCATCGCTAAATTAAACTGACCACCTAATTCGCTACCTTTATCAATCAACTTGACTTGGTGGCCTTTTTTGGCGAGATAGTAACTTACAGACAACCCAGCAGGTCCTGCGCCAACAACGAGTACTTGTTTTTTCCTTTGAGCGCTCTGAAGTGGATAATCCAATTCAAATCCCGCTTGTGGATTCACCAAACATGTTGCTCGTTTGCCCTTAAATACATGGTCTAAACACCCCTGATTACAGCCGATGCAAATATTAATTTGCTCCGATCGCTGCTCTTGATATTTATTAAAGAATTCAGGATCAGCGAGTAACGGACGCGCCATAGAAATAAGATCGGCATCCCCTTTGGCTAAGATGTCATTAGCAAGATCTGGGGTGTTAATCCTATTTACTGCTACAACGGGTATATCAACGGCTTGTTTTAATCTATGTGACGCTTCACGATAAGCACCTGGAGGCACCATCGACGCAATTGTTGGAACACGCGCTTCGTGCCAACCAATGCCAGTGTTGAGAATATCCACACCGGCCGCGACCAAAGCTTTGGCTTGAAGCACAACTTCTTCTGGTGTTGAGCCATTTGGGATTAAGTCCATGACCGACAGACGAAAAACGATTATGAACTTATCGCTCACTTTTGCTCTAACCGCTTTTACAATATCTGTTGCCAATCGCATTCTGTTTTCTAAGCTACCACCATATTCATCAGTGCGCTTATTAGTATGACCCGCCATAAACTCATTGATTAAATATCCCTCTGAGCCCATGATTTCCACACCATCGTAGCCTGCTTTTTCGGCCAACTTAGCTGAGTGAGCAAAGTCTTTAATCGTACCTTTGATGGCACTTAAGCTCATTGCTTTTGGTTTATATGGATTAATCGGTGCTTTGATAGCACTAGGTGCAGTGTTGAATGGATGATAAGCATAGCGCCCAGCATGTAGTAACTGTATACAAATTTTGCCACCATGCTTATGTACTACATCAGTGTATGCTTTGTGTTTAATTACATCGTATAACGAGTTAAAAGAAGAAGAAATGGGTGTCAACTTACCGCGTAGGTTTGGACTGTAGCCACCGGTTACGATCAGACCCACTCCACCTTTTGCTCGTTCCTCATAAAACGCAGCCAGTCGCTTTCGGTTGTGCCACCCTTCTTCAAGCCCGGTATGCATTGATCCCATTACCAAGCGATTTCGCAAACTGGTATGTTTAAGTTGTAGTTCTTGTTCTAACATTTGCCGCCCCACAAAACTGGTCTTACCTGTGAACATTAACGTTTTTTTATTATTTGGCAAGTCTTAAGGAGAAAGAAATTAACGAATTTGGCAGCATTGGCGATATTTCAATCATGAAAATACTTCGTTACGTTTTTCTATTATTCATGAAACGCGCTCTGATATATGATAAATGTATAGAGTTGTATTGAAGTTAAGCATAAGGGATCATTTTGAAACTGATAGCGAATATTTTTAAAGGCATTTGGGCCACACTGAACTTTTCCAGGCGATTAATTTTAAATCTGCTGTTTTTATTCATTCTTATCGCCATCGTGATAAGCATTGTATCGGGTGAGGATCAGGTTAAGGTCGAAAATAAAAGCGTACTACGTTTAAACCTGAACGGTATCATAGTTGAGCAATTGACCTATGTTGACCCTGTTGAGGCAGCAATGAGTGATGCTTTTGGTGACTCAGAAGAGCCAAGCGAAATTTTATTAGATGATGTCATCGATGTTATCAATAAAGCGGCTCAAGATGACCGCATTACAGTGATGTATCTTGATTTACAACGTCTTCATAGCGCCCATCTCGATAAATTACGAGATATCAAAGACGCGCTCGCGCAATTCAAAGCAGCAGGCAAAAAAATCTATGCGCATGGTGCTTATTACACTCAAGCTCAATATTATCTCGCCTCGGTAGCCGATGAAATTTCTCTACACCCATACGGTGGAGTTAATATCACCGGATTTGGCATGTATCCTCTGTATTTCAAAGAAGCTCTTGATAAGCTAAAAGTTACGCAACATATTTTCCGCGTTGGTACATACAAGTCGGCCGTTGAGCCTTAT
Source organism: Pseudoalteromonas sp. CO342X (assembly GCF_004208915.1). Taxonomy (NCBI): domain Bacteria; kingdom Pseudomonadati; phylum Pseudomonadota; class Gammaproteobacteria; order Alteromonadales; family Pseudoalteromonadaceae; genus Pseudoalteromonas; species Pseudoalteromonas sp. CO342X. The sequence continues at coordinate 235,770 of NZ_SGPH01000016.1, read as the reverse complement.
ATTCGCAGCGATATGTCACCTGAAGCAAAAGAGTCAAATCTTGGATGGATCACCCCGCTTTGGACACAATACAAAACAGAAGTGGCCGAAAACCGCGGTTTCGATGTGGCTAACTTTGATGAAACCTTCGCTGCATTAACAGACAAAATGGAAGCGGCACAAGGCGATTCCGCCAAATACGCTATCGACAACCAATGGGTCGATGCGTTAACGACCAATCAAGCATTTGCACAGAAACTGATCGATGAAGTTGGTCTCGATGCAAAGGGAAAATCTTTTAAACAGGTCTCGTTCAATCAATATCTAACGACGTTGCCACCGAAAGAGTTTGCAGAAAATCCATTTACCGAAAAAGTCGCAGTGGTTGTTGCTAAAGGTCAAATCTCTGATGGCAAGCGTAAAGCGGGAGCTATTGGTGGCGATTCAACAGCTGCACTACTTAAAAAGGCTCGCCTTAACGACAAAGTGAAAGCCGTTGTACTAAGAATTGACTCTGGCGGTGGTAGCATGTTTGCTTCTGAAACCATTCGTAATGAAGTTCTTGCACTAAAAGCCGCTGGAAAACCTGTGATAGCATCAATGGGTTCAGTTGCAGCTTCTGGTGGTTATTGGATTGCGGCATCAGCTAATGAAATTTGGGCATCGCCAAGCACGATCACGGGTTCTATTGGTGTATTTGGCATGATCATGACCTTTGAAAATGCAGCAAACTCATTAGGAATTTATTCTGATGGTGTTGCGACAACCGAATTAAAAGGCCAATCTCCATTCAGAGGGATAGATGGTGGCTATAAAAACCTTATCCAGATGGGGGTTGAAGATGCCTATGATAAGTTTATCTCTATGGTTGCAACCGAGCGAAATCTTGATAAGTCAGCAGTTAACGATGTTGCGCAAGGACGTGTATGGCTAGCAACTCAGGCGCTTGATTTTGGCCTAGTTGATAAGTTAGGTAACAAGAACGATGCCATTGAAGCGGCAGCAAGTCTTGCTAATTTAGAGATGTATGATGTTATCACTATTGAACAAACACTCACCGAGCAAGAAAAGCTGATGCAACAATTATTTGGTGCGTCTATGGTGCAAAGCGCCATTAGTGCCCTTGTACCTGAGCAATCGATATTCGCAAAAACTGCATTAAATGCCCTAGACAGTGTTAGCAATACAATAGCACTACAAACTCAGATGTTAGGCCAGCTTAACGATCCTAACCATGTCTATACGCTTTGCTTAGTGTGTAACGTTTCACCTGAGTAAAATCGATTAAGCACTGCAATTGTGGTGCTGTAATTGTTATACTGAGCCCAGATTTTATTCTGGGCTTTTTTATGAAAAGAAAAAAAATATATATCGCCTATACCGGTGGTACCATTGGTATGAAGCAATCCAGTCGCGGTTACGTTCCGGTTGCAGGATACCTAACAGATACGGTAAAAAATAACGCCGAGTTTACTCGCGATGAAATGCCGCTTTTTGATATTCATGAATATTGCCCGTTAATTGACTCGTCAGATATGTCACCGCATCACTGGCAGCTTATCGCGGATGACATTCAATCAAAATATCACGACTACGATGGTTTTGTGGTGCTCCATGGCACAGATACAATGGCCTATACTGCTTCTGCACTATCCTTCATGTTTGAGAACTTAACTAAACCTGTGATAGTGACCGGCTCTCAAATTCCGTTGTCACAACTGCGCTCTGATGGTCAAGTAAATCTGTTAAACGCGATGTATTTGGCTGCTAACTACCCTATCGCCGAAGTGAGTTTGTTTTTCAACAATAAACTTTACCGCGGTAACAGAGCAATCAAAGCTCATGCTGATGGCTTCGATGCATTCGCTTCTCCAAACCTTTCACCGCTGGCACAAGCTGGGATCAATATTCAGCTGATCGAAGGGAAGCTAAGCCCTTACGTTGAGCAAAGCTTGCAAGTCACCAAGATTTCACCTCAACCTATCGCGGTAATGCATTTGTATCCAGGGATCTCAACTGAAATCCTTAAGAACCTAATGCGTGGCGAGATGAAAGCGCTGATCTTATTAAGCTTCGGTGTTGGTAACGCGCCACAAGACGAGCATTTTTTAACTGAGCTTAAAGCAATCAGCGACCGCGGAGTGGTGATCATCAACCTCACCCAATGTATTCAAGGAAAAGTGAATATGGGCGGCTACGCGACAGGAAATGCGTTATTAAACTGTGGTGTGATCAGCGGCTACGATATGACACTAGAAGCGTGCTTAACAAAGCTACACTATTTATTTAGCCAGCAGCTAGAGCTTGAAACGATCCGCCATTTGATGCAAGACAATCTGCGTGGTGAGCTAACTCGATAGCAGTAAAGCGAAAAAGTAACACAACAAAAAAGCCGTGGTATCGTTACCACGGCTTTTAAATCAACTCGAAATATTCTACTCCGAACGTCGATTATTATCTAACTTTTGCTTCGATATCGACAAGATCAGTAAGGTGACAAGTTTCACCACTGTGTGTCTTTATGCCGTGCTCACCAAAGTAATCACGCTGTGCTTGCACCAAGTGCCCGTTGCTTGGCGTGCTCAGTGTTGCAATATAAGTTTGCGTCGCAGCAAGCACTGGGAAAGACAAACCAGTCGCCACAGCTTTACCTGTAATGCTACGTAGTGCAAGTGCAGGCTTCTCAAGTGAATCGATAAATTCAACACCTTCAGCGATATCGTCTAAGTAATCAGCTCGGATAATACAGCCCGCACGCCAGGTTTGTAGCGTTTTATTGAGATCCACTTTCCATTGGTGTGCACGAGATGCGCCCTTAATCAGTGCAAGACCTTGGCGGTAACATAGTAAACTGGCAAAATAGAATGCGTCTTTTAACTCGTCTAAATCAACCTCAATTGTTTGCGTTGATTTATTCGCATACGTCATTTCTTTCGCAGCTGGAGTATCAATAGTGTTGGTGAGATGGCGAGCTTGTACCGCAGCCACAAGCGAAGGTACGGCAATACCAAGCTCCAGTGCGTTTTGCGCCGTCCAAAGGCCAGTGCCCTTAGCTCCTACCTTATTGTCGATAAGGTCGACTAAAGACTCGCCCTGCTCTGTTTCCAGACTTAAAATGTGGCTAGAAATTGCAAGTAGATAACTATTTAATTTACCTTCAGACCAAGATTCAAAAATCTCAGCAACTTCTTTAGGAGAGCGACCGGTACCCAGACGAAGCAATTGATAAAGCTCCGCAATGAGCTGCATCAACGCATACTCAATACCGTTGTGCACCATTTTAACAAAGTGACCGCTGGCAGATTGCCCAACACGCGCGAAACATGATTCATTGTTGTAGCTCGCAGCAACCTTTTCGAACCAAGGCTCGATACGCTCCCAGCCACCTTCTGAACCACTTGCCATCATTGCAGGACCATGACGTGCACCTTCGGCACCGCCAGAAATCCCCATAGTGGCAAACTCAAATTTATTCTGATATTTCAATTTACGTGCGATACCATCTTTGTAATTACTGTTACCACAGTCAACGATAATATCGTCTTTTTCAACTCCAGCTTCAACCAAATCGCTACAAACTTTATCTACTAGTTCACCTGCAGGAACGAGTAATAAAATCGAGCGAGGAGTCTCTAATCTTCTGATCATATCACCGAGATCAGACACTATGTGTAAGCGCTCCGCCATACCTAACGACTGTGCGCAACTCAATAATTCCGCACCTACTTCGGGGTTCTTGTCGTAAGCGACTAAGGTCATCCCCTTCTCAATTAGATTTAGCGCGAGGTTTTTACCCATCACACCCAAACCAACTAATGCAACCTGCATTTAGTTTCCTCCTCGGTAACATCAAAACTTTATGCGTTCGTGTATGTGCATTATACCTGAGCGACCATGATTGACCAGCGAGACACACAATTCACTGATATCATATCGGTCCCCAAAATATGACAGCTAACACAATTCACTGTATAGCAATATAGTGACAGCAGCACGAATTCACCAATTTTGTGATAAATCTCAAATAGTCCCCTAAGCTGTAAGGTAAAATATTCGAGATTGACGGCCACTGACACCGGTGTCATAATGATGACATATAGATCATATAACTTAATTCGAGTGTTAAAAAGGGTTTTGCATAATTCTTTATGCTCTAATTAGTTAAATCGTGATTTTACAATGTGGCATGTGTAAAAAAACAGCAATTTTGATTTACTTTTAACACATTCATAAGTTTTTGCTTACCTTGATAAGCTAACAGGAGAATCTGATGCTTAGACGCACAAAAATCGTCGCAACACTGGGGCCAGCGACGGATAGAGATAACAACTTAGAAAAAATCATTCGTGCCGGCACCAACGTAGTCAGACTAAACTTTTCACACGGTGTCGCTCAAGATCACAAAAATAGAGCCGAAGCCGTTCGCGAAATTGCTAAACGCTTAGGCGTAAATGTAGCGATCCTTGCAGATTTACAAGGTCCTAAAATCCGCGTTTCAACATTTAAAGAAGGCAAAGTGTTCTTAGAAGTGGGTGCAAAATTCACTCTCGATGCAAAAATGGAGCCTGGCCAAGGTCACGTTGAAGCTGTGGGTATCGACTATAAAGAATTACCGAATGACGTGAAGCAAGGCGATTTGCTGTTATTAAACGATGGACTTATTCAACTTGTTGTTGAAGAAGTACAAGGTCACTTGGTTCATACCAGTGTTAAAGTTGGCGGCGTATTGTCGAACAATAAAGGGATCAACCGTTTAGGCGGCGGCTTAACCGCACCTGCATTTACTGACAAAGACAAAGAAGACTTGATCACTGCAACTGAAATTGGTGTGGACTATATCGCGGTTTCGTTTCCTCGCAGTGGTGACGACATGCGTTACGTTAGAGGACTGGCAGAAAAAGCGGGGTCTAATGCGCAGTTACTTGCAAAAATCGAACGTGCAGAAGCGGTTGAAACCGTAGAAGCGATTGACGACATCGTACTGGCTTCTGATGCAGTGATGGTTGCCCGTGGTGATTTAGGTGTAGAAATTGGCGATGCCGCTCTTGTTGGTAAACAGAAGCAAATTATCAGCCGTGCTCGCTCACTAAACCGTACGGTGATCACTGCCACCCAAATGATGGAGTCAATGATTGACAACCCAATGCCAACTCGTGCTGAAGTTATGGATGTCGCAAACGCAGTGCTTGATGGCACAGATGCGGTAATGCTTTCAGCGGAAACCGCAGCTGGTGATTACCCAGAACAAACGGTCGCGGCAATGGCACGTGTGTGTTTAGGTGCTGAATCTCAACCACAGATCCATATATCTAAACATCGTTTAGACAGCCGCTTTGCTGATACCTGTGAAACTATCGCGCTGTCGGCAATGTACGCAGCAAACCATTTAGACTCAGTAAAGGCAATTGTCGCACTAACTGAATCGGGTAATACCGCAAAATTGATGTCTCGTATCAGTTCTGGATTGCCTATTTACGCACTGTCTCGCCATCAATCAACGCTTGGGCAGGCATCACTCTATCGTGGTGTATATCCGGTAAGATTTGACTCGACACAATGCTCTGATGATTCAACCGTTCGCGAAGCGCTTGACACGCTAGTTGCTGCAGGCTCATTGGAAAAAGGCGACACAGTGATCATCACACACGGTGATAAGATGGAAACTATCGGCGCCAGTAACACGCTGAAAATCGTCACAGTGTAAAAGCGTTGAACTAGGTAGCCTTGCTGCCTAGTTCATCTTTCCTTAGAATACTCTAAAGTGTACAAGCACATAAAATACACTACGTCACCGTAGGCTAAACACGGTGCAAATCACTTTAGCTCGCTATCGTATCAGCTTGCGAGTGCGGCCTTTACTTTATCACGGTAACTACGGCTGACTTTAAGCTCTTGACCATTCTCAAGTACCAATAAATATTCGCCACTGCTTTGCGTGACCAGTTTACTGATCTGCTTAGTATTAACAATTGCAGAGCGATGTACGCGCACAAATAACGTTGGATCTAACTCTTGTTCTAGATCTTTCATTGTTTTACGTAAGATATGAGTCTGACCATCGCTACAGTGTAAGCACATGTAGTCACCGGCTGCATCAATCCACTGAATTGACGATGTAGATACTCGAATGATTTCACCCTGCTCTTTTACCGCGAGCGACTCCGGGAATTTTTTATCTTCAATTGTATCTCCTGTTGCAAGTTTTTTAAGGATTTCTTCACAGTTATTACCAGTGATCCCTGCAACAAAGCTGGCTAGCTTTTTCTTATGCGCATTGTCTTGTTGTGTTTTTAAATAGCTTTGCACTTTCTCCACCGCCTGTTTTAATCTGTTGTCATCAACGGGTTTTAAGATGTAATCCAGCGCATGGATCTCAAATGCCTTTACAGCATATTGATCGAACGCGGTTACAAATACGATAGCAGGCAATGGTTTAACACTTTCACTTAACGCTCTCGCTACTTCAAAACCGTTCATGTTCGGCATTTGAATATCGAGAAAGACCAGATCTATGTCCTCTGATTTGCATAGATCGATTGCTTGTTGACCACTGCCACACAATTCTACAACTTCGATTTCAGAAAAATCTCTTAACCTTACCGCTAACCCTTTTCTCGCTAGCGGCTCGTCATCTACGATTAGTGTTCTAATTTTGCTCATTACTTCTTCGCCCTTTCATATGGAACGCGAATATTTACCTTCAAACCAGTTGGCTCATTATCCGAGAGCACAAATGAATAGTTGTTTTCGTACAAGGTTTTTAAACGGTCTTTGGTATTCGCTAAACCCACTCCCTGTGCACTTTTCAGTTGCCCATCTTCCAGTTCCGCGCCAGGACCATTGTCTCCTACTTCCAAGAGTAGTTCATTAGCAAACACCTGCGCTTTTATTTCAATTTTGCCGCCATGCTCCATATGGGCAATTGCGTATTTAATGCTATTTTCAATGAGTGGTTGTAGGATCAAGCTTGGTACTAGTGCCTGTTCCGCTTCTTCTGTCACATCAAGCTCAATAGATAAGCGCTCATCAAAGCGCACCTTCTCAATTTCTAAGTACAGCTTTAACGCATGTAATTCTTGCTCAAGCGGTACCTTTTTTATTGGATCTGTGTTCAATGTATGGCGCAAGAAATCACTGAGCCTTGAGACCATTTGATTCGCATCTTTGTTTTCTTCAACCAATATAAGCGTTGAAATTGCATTAAGCGTATTGAATAGAAAATGCGGATTCAATTGATATCTCAGCATTTTCAATTGCGCTTCATGGGCCATAGTATTGGCTTTCAAAGCTTTTTGGCGCTCACTCTGTAGCAACTGGTAATACTTAATACCAAAGTACAGCCCACTCCAACAGAGTATGATATAGACAGAGTCTAGTCCCTGCTGTAAGTAATAAAACCACTCATCCGGTCGATATCCATGGCGATATATTTCCCAATGATTAAACTTCTGAACGACCGCCCATAGTGTTCCAGTTACATATGACGCCGTAAACACAACGAATATCAGCACCAACGGTGTTGCATTCCAAATTTTACGATAGAGGTATCGTAGCGGTACGGTCATCAAGCAACCTGCATAGGCATTTAATGCGATGACAAACACATAAATATCACGCATTTCAAAGACTTTTGAGCCAATATAGTTAACTAGCGCGTAGCCCAGCCAACCGGCTATTTGTAATACCCAGAAAAATCTCTGCCTGTTATCAACCAGTGATTGCCACTTCAAAATGATTATACCTCTTCTATCTTAACTGGATTATATCTCAGCATGTCGTCTCTATTCACTGCTGGTGGTCTCAGTTTTTACACACCTTGCCGCAAATAAAAAAGGCACCTTAGTGCCTTTTTTTGAAATAAATTAACCAGTTAATTTATATTCATCTATTCAAACTGTCGCTATTAAGCAAGCTTGTCAGATGCCACTTTATAAGTAGGATCTGCTTGGCCGTCTAGCTCAACGAGATCTTTAGCTTTACTTAGCAATACTTTACAGTCTTGGCTTAAATGGCGAAGATGAAGCGTTTTACCAGCCTTTTTATAACGTTCAGCTAACGCATCTATCGCTTCAATTGCACTGTGGTCAGCAACACGGCTATGTTTAAATTCAACAATGATATCATCAGGATCATTGTTAACATCAAACAGCTCAGCAAAGTTTTTCACCGACCCAAAAAACAGAGGTCCGTGTAATTCATATACTTTCGAGCCTTGCTCATCAATATAATTATTGGTGTAAATATGTTTTGCATGCTCCCACGCGAATACGAGTGCCGAAACAATGACACCAACGCAAACTGCGATGGCCAAATCTGTAATCACTGTAACCCCCGACACCAAGACGATTACAAATGCATCTGATTTAGGGATCTTTCTTATTAATCTAAAACTTGACCATTCAAAAGTCCCTAATACCACCATAAACATTACACCAACTAGCGCCGCAAGCGGGATCATTTCGATAAGGCTTGCCGCAAACAGAATAAATACAAGTAGTAATAATGCAGCTGTGATACCTGACAAACGGCTACGTCCACCAGAATTAATATTGATCATTGATTGTCCAATCATCGCACAGCCACCCATCGCACCAAACACACCACAAGTAACGTTAGCCGCACCTTGACCGATACATTCGCGGTTGCTGTGACCACGTGTTTCGGTGATTTCGTCGATTAACGTGAGCGTTAGTAGAGATTCAATCAAACCAATCGCTGCTAGGATAAGTGCGTATGGGAAGATGATTTTAAATGTTTCAAATGTCCATGGTACTTCAGGGATATGGAAAGCAGGAAAACCGCCGGCTATCGTTGCATCTACGTTACCTGACATATCTTTCAGATAATCAAGCACATTACGAGCATCTAAATCTAAACCAATAACAATACCGGTTACCACTAAAATCGCCGCTAGACTCGAAGGCACAGCGGTTGTTAGCTTTGGTAAAAAGTGAATAATGGCCATAGTCAATGCAACCAAGCCAACCATAATATATAGCGCCTCACCTTGCATCCACGTAAGATCACCCTGTTCGTCAAGTACTTTGAATTGTCCAAGCTGAGCGAGGAAGATAACGATAGCTAAGCCATTTACAAAGCCTAGCATTACAGGATGCGGTACCATACGTATAAACTTGCCGAGCTTAAATATACCCGCGAGTATTTGTAAGAAACCCATGAGTAATACGGTTGCAAAGAGATATTCTACGCCATGCTCAACAACAAGGCTCACCATTACCACGGCAAGAGCCCCTGTTGCACCCGAGATCATACCCGGCCTACCACCAAAGATTGAAGTCACAAGACCGACAATAAATGCTGCATATAAACCGACTAATGGGTCTACTTGTGCAACAAAAGCGAAAGCCACAGCCTCAGGCACAAGTGCCAAAGCGACCGTAAGCCCAGACAGTACATCGTTTTTAGCAGAGCTAGGCGCTTTGCTGATAAGATTAAACATCAATATCCTCTGGTGTGAATTGACTATGAACACAAAGGCGGCGGATTTTAGCAAAAAGCAGCGCCTTTAACAAATAAGATACAAGCTTGTATCGCAAACTCGTTTGTAATACATAGCTCAATAAAGCGGCCTACATTGTAGTATAGAACAATGGTGAAAAGATGACGGGAAGCCCTACCCAACGAAGCAGGGCAACAAATTGTATTAAAGTGGTAAGGAAGTGCTGCGCTTAACGCAAGTCATTGTAACGTTTGAATGTACTTCTTGGACGAATTCTAAATTAAGTAAGTTATCACGAACAAATTGCTCATAGCCTTCAATGCCTTTCGAAATGATACGCAGCATAAAGTCCATGGTGCCTGCCATAGAATAGCACTCTGTCACTTCGTCATAACTTAAGATCAATTTTTCAAACTCGGCAAGGTTATTGCGGCCATGGTTTGAAAGCCTAACATGCGCATAAACTAACATATCAAATCCGAGTTTCTTCTCATCCAGCAATGCAACTTTGCCTTTGATGTAACCGTCTTGCTCTAATTTAGCGATGCGACGCCAACAAGGTGACTGAGATAGTCCCACTTTATCAGCGATTTCAGCGGTAGAAAGACTTGCGTCTTGCTGTAACAATGCCAGTATCTGGCGATCTACTTGGTTCAATGACATATCTATTCTAGTTTAGTTAGCACATCAGTCTATTAACCGATGCTGATTGTTATTCCCTGAAGCATAGCAAATTAAAAAATGCATACCACTACTATGCCACTTCCACTATATTTAACCAAATCGGCCACTCATAAAAGGATTTGTCGCCTTTTCGAAGCCAATTGAGGTATTTTCACCATGACCCGAATGCACCACGACCTCATCAGGCAAAGTAAACAGCTTATCTTGTATAGACTGTTTTAGCTGGGCTGCATCGCCTTTTGGAAAGTCAGTACGACCAACAGACCCTTTAAACAACACATCTCCTACTAAAACCTGTTTTGAGTTTGGTTCATAAAATACCACGTGCCCTGGAGTATGCCCTGGACAATGTCTGACTTCGAGAGCTAAGTTTCCCACCTTAACCTTATCACCATCATTTAACCACTTTGATGGTAAAAAAGCAGCATGATTAGGAAAACCAAACATTTGTGATTGCATTGGCAAGGCTTCCAACCAAAATTGGTCACCCTGATGAGGCCCAATAATCTCGATATTAAAATGTTCACTTAATTCTGTACTTGCCCCCACATGATCAAGGTGCGCATGGGTAAGCAAGATCATGCTTGGCACTAACCCCAGAGTGTCCAACTGCGCGATAACTTTTTCCGCTTCACCACCTGGGTCTACAATTGCAGTGGCTTGTGTTTCTGGACACACGATAACACGACAATTTTGTATAAACGGGGTAACTGGAATTGTGAACACTTGCATGGTTAGTTTGCTCCAAACGACATCAAAACAGGATATTTAAGATACGCATTATCATAAAACGGAGTTCTTGCATAAAGCCACTCCATCCTCGCTTTTGGATCGTTTGCAAATTGCTTGTCTTCACGTATTTTTTTATCGAAGGCTAGCGCCATTGCTGGATTTTGTTTTAGCATTTTTCGCGCAAAAGGTTCAAGTGCATAATTTTCAACATATTCTGTACGTTGGAAAATAGTATTGAACTCCCCCCAAGCAAAAAATGAGTCAGGCGCCTCTGGATGTAGTAAGTGAGTCACCAACTCTCCAGATTTTTGTGCCGTTGACACTTTATACCACCCACTGAGATCGACCTTGTCTGAGAGTTCCTCAATGTCGAAAGTCGCATTCACTCTAAAGCGCCCTTCAAAAGGAGCAGTATCGAACTTGTAGTCTTTTACTGTAGCTTGGCTTACTTTTTCCACTACCGTTCCATCTGGTAGTGTAGAAACGGTTATTCCATGCAACTTTAATTTTTCGATCACTTCAGGGTATGCTGGTGGAATGTAAAACTGCTCAGGTACATTCACCGTTGTTTTTACTTCCTTCTGCCAATAAATTGGCAGCTTCTCATAGTCTTGCGGCTCGCCTAAATACTTAGCTTCCAAATGACCAGACAATGCACTTTCAAACTGCTTGTATTTGATGCCTTTAAATTGAATGTAGTCCGGCTCTTTCGCATAGCTGCGTTCGACAACCAATTGTTTCGGTGTGAATTCAGCCTCTTTTTTAACCGCTTCTCGTAATGCCTGAATATTGCTTGAAAGGCCACTGATAACGCCATCCATAAACACATAAGTGCCTAACACGCGCTGCTTATAGGGCTTCAATGAGTGATTCTCTACCAGTATGGTCGGCAGTCCTTTTAAATCTCCCCAACCATTTGAAAATCGTGGTGTTGCCACCCAACCAGCCAACCCTTTTTTAAAGTCTCGCTTATCCATCACAAATACAAGTGGACCTGGAATATGCCCTTGAGCGGCAAGCGCTGCATTAATTTGTGGCGAAATCTGATTTTCTAACACCTCAGCTATTGCAGGTGACTCACTTGCAAAAGTTGGGTTAAAACCATAAGTGACATCGTATTGGTAGTCTGCGCCATCCGTTACATGAACATCGATGTACAGATCCGGATTATATTCGTTAATCACCTGCATGACCGCCTTAACTCCTGGCGTATCCAATTTAGTGTAATCACGATTCAGATTTAAGTTATTGGCATTGGTTCTAAAGCCCATAACAGTCGGGCCGCGTTGATTTATACGGTTAAACTCGCTGCGCCTTTCATGCCCATCGACGTTGAGAATAGGGATAAAGAGTAAATTCACTTTCGTCAAGATATCACGGCGCTTACCGGTTGCAACATCGCGAAGCAACATAAACATCGCATCTTTGCCGTCAATTTCTCCTGCATGAATACCAGCTTGTACTAAAATGGTTGGCTTACCATTATTAATAACATTTGACTTGTCACCGCCCTGCTCCGTTGCAACAATCATCTTAATCGCACGATTACTATTGCTAAACCCAATCGTCTCTAGCTTAAACTGGGTCGGATTGGCAGCCACTAGGCGGTCAACGAATGCCATCGTGTCAGCATAATCAGGAGAGTCTATCGCACCGCTTAGTTCAAAATCAGTCGTTAATGGGCCCTGTTGTTGTAATAGTTGTTCACTTTTGCCCTGCCACTCTATCAAAGGTGGTAAATGACCGTTCATACCTAGCATTGCAGTAAGCATAATAATGCTGGAACTCATCATATTTCTCTATTCCTCTGCTTTTATCTGCCAATTATATCAATATTTTAGATATCGGCTTACAATGTGCGGTGATTCAACAAAAATTTGCAGTTAATCGCAGATAACCATAACTTTAGGGATCAAATGAGCGTACAAAAATCAATTTTAATCACAGGTTGTTCTAGCGGGATTGGTTATTACTGCGCTGTGCAATTGTCAAAAGCAGGATATCAAGTTATTGCTTCGGTTAGAAATGCAAAAGACTTGAATAAATTTGAAGGCACAGACATTCAATGTATTTTGCTCGACTTAGCGTGCGAGCAAAGTATAAATGATGGCTTTAACCAAGCTTTGACAATCGCAGATGGTCAGTTAGACGCGTTATTCAATAACGGTGCCTACGGCCAACCTGGTGCGGTAGAAGACTTGCCTACAGAGGTGTTACGGCAACAATTTGAAGTTAACTTTTTTGGCTGGCATACGCTCACCTGTCTCGCAGTTGAGCAAATGCGTAAGCAAGGCGCAGGCCGCATTATTCATAACTCATCCGTACTTGGATTAGTCGCTCTGCCATATCGTGGCGCTTATAACGCGAGTAAATTTGCACTTGAAGGACTTACCGACACCCTACGTATGGAGCTTTCAGGTAGCGATATTCAAGTTAGCCTAATAGAGCCAGGTCCAATCGTGTCTAAATTTAGAGAGAACGCGAAACACGCCTTTTTAGCGAATATCGATCACGAAAATAGTGTACATCACAATGCATATCAGGCGCAGCTTAACCGATTAGGCTCAGAAGAAGCACCACAAAAATTTACCTTAGGACCAGAAGCTGTTTATAAAGCGCTGCAACACGCACTGAGTGCGAAGACTGCAAAGCCGAGATATTACGTTACGTTTCCGACCTATTTGATGGGATACTTAAAACGAATATTGAGCAGTAAGATGCTGGATAAAATCTTAATAAAAAACCGCTAACGCTTGCGTTGATAACGAGTATAAAACTAAAAAAGGAGCCTAAGGCTCCTTTTCAATACTAGGTTTAGTCCTAAGACTAATTCTAGTTCCGCTTATTAAGCAGCTAGACCATCTTTTGCTTTAGCAACTAGTGCTGCGAAAGCTACTTGGTCGTATACTGCGATATCAGCTAGGATCTTACGATCGATTTCAATCGATGACTTTTTAAGGCCATTGATGAAACGGCTGTAAGAAAGACCATTTTGACGTGCAGCTGCGTTGATACGAGCAATCCATAGTTGACGGAAAGTACGTTTCTTAGCACGACGGTCACGGTAAGCATATTGACCAGCTTTAGTTACCGCTTGGAAAGCTACGCGGTAAACGCGTGAACGCGCTCCATAGTAACCTTTAGCTTGCTTTAATACTTTTTTGTGACGTGCACGTGCAACTACGCCGCGTTTAACTCTTGCCATTTCTGATATCCTCTATTAAGCGAATGGTAACATACGATCGATTAGGCCTAGGTCATTCTTATGAACCATAGACTTAGCACGAAGGTGTAATTTACGCTTTGAAGATTTCTTAGTCAGAATGTGACGAAGATGCGACTGTTTACGCTTGTAACCGCCAGAAGCAGTCTTTTTGAAGCGCTTAGCAGCACCTCTGTGTGATTTTAGCTTATAAGCCATTTGCAATAACTCCGAATGATATTGCTTTAACACAATGTAAGTAGGCGGAGATAAACTCACTTGTAGGCCTAGCTTACTACCTAAAACCGGTGAAGGATCAATACCTTACTTTAAAACCGGATAACGCAGGTGGCGTTAGCACTTGAGACCTGCGTTAAATTCGATGCGTATTATGCCGAGATTAAGACTTTTTAGCAATAGGCGCCATCATCATTATCATCTGACGACCTTCTACTTTTTTCGGGAAAGACTCAACTGATGCGATATCTTCCAATTCAGTCTTGATACGTTCTAGTAGATCAATACCAATCTCTTGGTGCGCCATTTCACGACCACGGAAGCGAATTGTGACTTTAGCTTTGTCGCCACCCTCAAGAAACTTGCGAAGGCTACGTAGCTTGACTTGGTAATCACCAACATCTGTACCAGGACGGAATTTAACTTCCTTAACCTGAATTTGCTTTTGCTTTTTCTTTTGTTCTTTTTGGATTTTTGCTTTTTCAAAAAGGAACTTACCGTAGTCCATCACTTTACAAACCGGTGGCTCAGCATTTGGACTGATCTCAACCAGATCTAGACCTGCTTCGTCCGCCATGTTTTGTGCGTCTCTTGTTGAGACAATGCCAGCTTGCTCGCCTTCAGCGTCAATTAAGCGAACCTCTTTCGCTGTAATCTCTTCGTTAATACGATTTTTCTGAGCGTTATTTTGCCCTTTTTTGCCGCCTCTAATGGTACGTTCCTCCAAAAAATTCAAAAGTAAATGCGTGCACCAGAAAAAGTAAAGTACACGCAAGTTTATATTTATAGTCGATTTTTAATCTCTTCGCTAACTTTAACGATGAAATCATCAATCGACAATTTACCTAAATCTTCACCAGTACGGGTTCTTACTGCAACTTCTTGTTGCTCGACTTCTTTGTCACCCACCACTAGTAAATAAGGTATACGTTTTAAAGTATGCTCGCGGATTTTAAAACCAATCTTCTCATTTCTCAAGTCGGCACAAGCTCTTATTCCAAGTTTATTCAACTTTTGTACAACTTCGTGGACATAATCCGCTTGTTTATCCGTGATATTCATGATCACAACTTGTTTCGGCGCAAGCCAAGTTGGGAACTGACCAGCATATTCTTCCGTTAGAATTCCAATAAAGCGCTCTAGTGAACCCAGAATTGCGCGGTGGATCATAACTGGTGTTTTACGCTCGTTACTTTCCGCAACATAAGTTGCACCTAGACGACCTGGTAGTGCGAAGTCTAATTGCACTGTACCACATTGCCACGCACGCTCTAAACAATCATACAGCGTGAATTCGATCTTAGGACCATAAAACGCCCCTTCACCCGGCAGATATTCAAACTCGATGTTGTTAACTTTTAACGCTTCAGCCAATGCAGCTTCCGCTTTGTCCCACATTTCGTCTTCACCAATGCGCTTTTCTGGACGAGTCGAAAGTTTTACAACAATCTTTTCAAAGCCAAATGTCGAGTAAGTGTCATATACCATTTTGATACAGGCAGATACTTCATCCATGATTTGCTCTTCTGTACAGAAGATATGCGCATCATCTTGAGTAAAGCCACGAACGCGCATCAAGCCATGTAGTGCGCCTGATGGTTCATTACGGTGACAACAGCCAAACTCAGCCATACGTAATGGTAAATCACGGTATGACTTTAGACCTTGGTTAAAGATCTGCACGTGACCTGGGCAGTTCATCGGCTTAATAGCATACTCACGTTTCTCTGACTCAGTCGTGAACATCGCATCTGAGTATTTGTCCCAGTGACCTGATTTTTCCCACAAGCCACGGTCCATCATCAACGGACCTTTTACTTCTTCGTACTGATATTCGCGTAGTTTTTCACGAACAAAATCTTCAAGCTCACGATAAATGCTCCAGCCATCATTATGCCAGAATACCATGCCTGGCGCTTCTTCCTGCCAATGCCACAAGTCGAGTGCTTTACCAATTTTACGGTGATCACGCTTTTCAGCTTCTTCTAAACGCTTAAGATACGCCTTTAGCTGCTTTTTGTCAGCCCAAGCTGTACCGTAGATACGCTGTAACATCTTGTTTTCTGAGTTGCCGCGCCAGTATGCGCCCGCCACTTTCATAATCTTGAAGTGGTGACAAAACTTCATATTTGGTACGTGCGGACCACGACACATATCAACATATTCTTCGTGGTGATATAAACCTGGGCGGTCATCTTTCGCGATATTCTCGTCTAGGATTTCCATCTTATAGGTTTCACCGCGTGCCGCAAATGCATCGCGCGCTTCTTGCCAGCTCACCTTTTTCTTTACTACGTCGTAGTCGGTTTTTGCCAACTCCAACATGCGTTTTTCAATCGCTTCAAGGTCTTCTTGAGTAAGCGAATGCTCTAAGTCAACATCGTAATAGAAACCGTTGTCGATGGTAGGACCAATCGCCATCTTAGCTTCTGGGAACAATTGTTTTACAGCGTGACCAATCAAGTGCGCACACGAGTGACGAATAATCTCAAGACCGTCGTCGTCTTTTGCGGTGATGATTTCAAGCGCTGAGTCATTTTCGATGAGGTCACAAGCATCAACACGAACGCCATTTACACGGCCAGCAATCGTTGCTTTCGCAAGGCCAGGACCGATGTCTTGAGCGACTTCTAGAGTAGTGACAGGGTTTTCAAAAATACGCTGACTGCCGTCAGGGAGAGTAATAACTGGCATGATAAATCCTATTTACAGTGGTGACACCTACAATGCATCACATGTATTTAATTAATTTTAAAGTGTGCCTATCAACGCTTTTACGAATAAGCATTGTCTTGCGCGAATTATCGCGGCTCATCCGAGGACTTTCGAATAAGAATCACTATTCTCGCGTGTTACTTGGCTAAGTGCAAGCCTAGAGCTAAAATTAATCTATTAATTTACAAATACTATTTTGGGATTATTCGTGGCCAAAAAGCGTTATCGGTTTGCAACCTTTAATCTACTAAATTTTGCAGCGCCGCCTTATTCTTTTTATCAACTTCATGAGCACTATAATGAAACACAGTGGCAAACCAAAACTCAGTTTATCACGGGACTCATTCAGCATATAAACCCCGATGTCATTGTGTTTCAAGAAGTCTTCTCACCTGATAGCTTACAGATGCTGTGCGAAGACTTAGGTCTTGTTCACTTTGCCACAGTCGATGCGCCAAGTCCTCATCACGTATACCCATCGGTACTGTTTAAACCGGTAGTCGCTATCGCATCAAAACTACCATTTAAATCTTTTGCGCCGTTAGAGCCCTGCCCCGAATTACTCGAATACCTTAATAATCAACATCAGTTTAAATTCAATCGCACCCCGATAAAATGTAAGTTCGACATTCCAGGCTTTGGGTTACTCGCGTGTTATGCCGTGCACTTTAAGTCTCAACGCGTACATTCAATGGCCCACATGCTGGGAGATTCCAATCAAGATGACCCGCTACTTACATTGCTTCACGAAACCGTAGGTACGATGCAGTCGCAGATCTCACGTTCACTCGAAGCTTCCATCATTTATTACGATGCATTAAAAACACAAAGGGAGAAACAAGCTGCAACATTGGTGATGGGCGACTTCAATGATGCATTAGACAGCCCGGCATTATCTTTTATGACGCAAGCCTTTCCACCCGTCCTTGCTAGTAATGGCTTTGATAGTGTCGGGTTGTTCGACAGTTTTCTTTACGCCGACAACAACCACAAAGAAAAACCAGCCAGTCATTACTATCAAGGTGAGGGCAATGTACTTGATTACATTCTTTGTTCAAAAGAGTTCAATCCCAACCGAGAAACGCCCAGGGTGAAGTCGTTACATTACTACAGTTACGATGCTCACCTTGATCCAAAGCGTATGGACGAAGATATTTGCTATTCTGACCATGCAGCGATAGCAATAGAAATAACACTGTGAGATAATTCAATTTTTGCATAATCTGGACACGAAAATGAGAACACTTGGGGTTGAAATTTCAGGCAGCGAAGCTCTGCTTTGTATGCTAACGAAAGAAGATGATGTTTTTGATATTAGAGACATTCGTCAGCGCCGCTTTACGTTAAGTAACCAAGGGACAGAACTTGATGAAATGCGCAAGTTCCAATTCGACTTTGCAAAACTAGTAGAAGATTACGGCGTAGATTCTATCGCCATTCGTCAGCGCCCACACAAAGGTAAATTCGCAGGTAGTGCGGCTGGTTTTAAAATGGAAGCTGCAATCCAGTTAATTTCAGGCGTGGACGTGCAGTTACTTTCTGGCACTGAAGTTAAAGAGCAATTAAAAAGAAACCCAATTCCTGTTGACTATGAAGACACTGGGTTGAAAAAGTTTCAAGAGCAAGCTTTCATCAATGCCTATGTTTATATTCTTCGTAAAACATACGGCAAAGAAGAATAATCATATCAAGGGCCAGCAGTTACTTAGCTACTGGCCTTTTTATTTGCTTCCACATTTATCCCCCCTGTAAATAATTCAAATATAAAATACTTGTAAAAAATTTGCTTTTATTTGATTCAGCCCTCCGCGCTTTTATGCTATTAATATAACCGAAATAAACCGCAAGGAGTGGATTTAGGTGTTACCTCAACAATATGGAAAAGCCGTTATTTTTAGCGCATGTTCGCTGATATCCGTAACAGCATTAGCAAATTCAAGCGCTAACCCTGCTTCTTTAATCTTTGGTGTTAACTCAGATAAACGTGTGTTTGAAAACACACGGTCACTCGAAAGCCAAATTCCAGTCAAAGGGCATTTAGATAGCAGCTCAGCAAACATTCAATATGCAGCAACCTATCATTCTATCGTCGGCAATTATTTTGAAGCAGAAAAACTCACCTCTGGGGTGATCAATCCAGATATGTTGCTAAACGATTATCGGCTAGTTCCTGCGCTAGAAATCATAGAGCAAAAGGCAACTGAAACGCATATTACTATGGTAAACGAAGCGTATCATAATGCTAAACACCGAGCCCTAACGATTGCCCTATTGAAGCCTTTATATGAACAAGGCTATCGCTATCTTGCATTAGAAGCACTCACCCCGCAGGTAAGCGTTGAGCAGCAAATAAATAAACATGGCTTTACAACATACGAACATGGGATCTACACCATGGAAGCGACTTACGCTAGCTTGATATTTGAAGCCAAATCACTTGGCTACGAGATTATTAGTTACGATCACGACTCACAACAAGGTAGAGCCAAAGCCGCGGCTGAACACATAAAAGAAAAGGTATTTGATAACAATCGTGATGCAAAATTACTCGTTCACCTCGGATTTTCTCAACTAGATGAGCAAAACCAACTGGCGAGTGAACTCAAACAAACATTGACAATTAATCCACTCACCGTTGATCAGGTTCGCTTATCTGAGGTTCAATCAGTGAGTGGCAATACTCCTTTGCTGCTCGCACGAGTAGCAAGCCAATCTCAGCACTATTCTTCAGATCCGCAACGATTTGATCTTTCTGTAACTTGGCCCAAAACCACGAAAATCAATAATAGGCCAAGCTGGCTCTCTTCAACGTTTGATCTACAAAAACAGTCTCTCGGTGTATGTAAAAAAGTGTTTCCATGCTATTTAGAGCTGTCATTTTTTGTCGATGAAGGTAATAAACTCGTCCCAATCGACAAAATTACAGTAGAAAAACCACATGATCAGGTGTATTTAAAACACTATTCTACGCCACTGACTTTGAGTAGCTATGATGCTGTCACTGGTGAGCTCATTACACAAAAACTACTCAACCAAAAACAACTATAATCATTAGTGCAAATTGAGCACCAATCTGTGACTCGCGCATTTCATACTATCAAGGTAGACTAGCTTCTGAACAAATTTAGGGATCATCCATGTATCGAGTATTTGAACGCTTTACCAAACCCTTTCCCGAGCAAGAAGTTGGTCAGCCACCACAAGGTTTGTTGGCTTTCTGTCGCTTCTACACTAAAGGAATGGAATTACCCTTATTATTTATGTCGCTAAGTGCTGCGATCCTCGCAATTTTGGAAGTAACATTATTTGGCTTTATGGGTGATTTGGTTGACTGGCTCTCCACTTATACACCACAAACTCTATTTGAAGCCAAACAAGCCGAGTTAATCCGAATGTCTGTGATCACGTTAGTGGCGCTGCCACTGTTAGTCTTTTTTCACAGCGCCATTTTGCATCAGAGTTTATTGGGTAATTACCCAATGGCTATTCGCTGGCAGGCACACCGCTACTTGCTAAAGCAGTCTATGACATTCTATCAAGACGAGTTTGCAGGACGTATTGCAACTAAAGTGATGCAAACTGCCCTAGCCGTGCGCGAATCGGTCATGAAGCTACTCGATGTGCTGGTTTATATTTTAGTGTACTTCACCGCAATGCTCGCGCTTGTTGCAAGCAGTGATATACGTTTGATGATCCCGCTGGTTATTTGGCTTGGCTGCTATATCTGTTTCCAATTCTATTTTGTTCCTAAACTAAAACGCGTTTCTAGTGAGCAAGCTGACGCGCGCTCAGAAATGACGGGAAGGATAGTTGATAGCTACACCAATATTTCCACTGTAAAGCTTTTCTCTTATACCAAACGAGAAGAAGAATATGCCAAAGACAGCATGGATGTGTTTATTCAACCTGTATATAAGCAAATGCGCTTAGCAACTAGCTTAAACGTTAGTATTCAAGCCTTAAATTATCTTTTGGTATTTTCCGTTGCCGCGCTTTCAATCTACTTATGGTCATTTAATGCAATAACCGCTGGTGCAATTGCGATTACAGTAGGTTTAGCCTTACGTCTAAATGGCATGGCACAGTGGATAATGTGGGAAATTAGCGGCCTATTCGAAAATATTGGTACCGTTGCAGACGGCATGAACACACTCTCAAGACCGCTTGATATTGTTGACCAACAAACAGCGCCACAGTTAGATTTTAAAGCTGGAAAAATCGACTTTTGTAACACTACCTTCGCTTATAAGCGTAAAGATGCAGCGAGACAACATAATGTCATCGACAACTTGAACCTACATATCAAACCCGGCGAAAAAATTGGTGTGGTTGGCCGCTCAGGTGCAGGTAAATCGACTTTAGTGAACTTATTACTGAGATTCTACGATACCGACGGCGGCAGCATCGAAATTGATGGCCAAAATATTGCTAAAGTAAAGCAGGAAAGCTTACGACGTCATATCGCTATGGTGACGCAAGATACTTCTTTGCTCCATCGCAGCGTGCGTGACAATATTCTTTATGGTCGCCCTGATGCATCAGAAGAAGAATTAATAGCCGCAACAAAAGAAGCGCAGGCTTACGATTTTATCCAAGACTTAGAAGACAGTCACGGTAATACTGGCTTTTACGCACAAGTAGGTGAACGCGGTGTGAAACTATCAGGTGGCCAACGCCAACGTATCGCCATTGCCCGTGTATTACTAAAAAATGCGCCGATTTTAATTTTAGACGAAGCTACTTCAGCCTTAGATTCAGAGGTTGAGCAAGCTATCCAAGAGAGCTTAGATGCATTGATGGAAGGTAAAACCGTTATAGCAATTGCCCATAGGTTATCCACGATTGCACAAATGGACAGATTAATCGTTATGGATGAAGGTCGGATAGTAGAAGAAGGAAGCCATCAATCCTTGCTAGCTTTAGGTGGTATTTACGCCAAACTGTGGTCGCATCAAACCGGTGGATTTATTGGGGTTGAGTAACGCCATTACAAAATAGCGAGACCGCCTTTTCAACTAATATATCAAGCTCTGCTTCTGGAAGCGGAGCTTGCCATTTTATTGCGCGTTCCCAATAGCCTAGCTTTTTCAGTGCGCCCCAAAAGTACGCTGCGGCAAAGTCCGCATCAAAACTACCAAGACACCCTGAATTCGCAGCATCTTCGAACCATTGGATCATCGCGGCTTCACAATGACTAAACTTTTCATTTAAATTCTGTGCTTGCTCAAAGCTACGCATCGATTCAATCATCACAATACGCGACAAACGCATATAATCCTCGTCATTCAACAAAGTCATTGCGCTTTTCGCAAGATGTTGCAGTTGCACTGAAAAGTCATAGTTTGGGATAAATTGTATCGCAGTTATCGGCTTAATTCGCTCAATTAACAACTCAACAACGGCATCAAAGAGCTCGTCTTTGGTCGAGTAATGCTTGTATAACGTGCGCTTTGATACTTCCGCTGATTGACTGATCGACTCCATCGTCGTCGCCTGCAAGCCTTTTTGAGCGAACTCTTCTATCGCTGCACATAAAATTGACTGCTGTTTTGGTGAAAGTTGCGTCATTTACTTATTCTGTCTTTAATTAATAGTGGGAAAAGCGAGCCATTGATAGCTGCTACTCACATGGTCAGTTGTATACCAAGAATCACCTCTCTATACAGAGGTAAGCCTTCTTCGTAATAAATCAACATTCCCTTTATTTTAATCAATAAAGTCGTTAATAAAAAGTACACATGATCGTATACCTAAATTGAAGAAAAGTACACGCAACCGTTTACCTTTTATTTCTTTAAGTATACACTACCGTTTACTTGTTTAATTGTCGAACAAATAGCCTTTACTTTGGTGTGGTTAAGGTATGAAATGAAGTCACTTGACTGATTGCATCCAGTTGAGTGTGCGTTATTAAAGGCAAATTGCAAGGTAGTTCCCCGTCGAAGCCGGGGCAGCATAAAATGATAATATAGGAATTGGAGTGTTCATGTATCCAGCATCAATACGCAGTCGTGTTAAACACCTATCTTTTTTAATGCTCACGTTAGGCACTTTGTCAGCGTGTTCAGAAGCACCACAGCAAGGGGGCCATGCAATGCCACCTGCGCAAGTGAGTGTACAACAAGTTACTACTCAATCAGTGCCTTTCGATATCGAACTTCCGGCCACTCTCGCGGGTGATAAAGAAGTCGAAATTCGTTCTCGAGTGTCTGGGATCATCGAATCTCGCAACTTTGAGGAAGGTCAGTTTGTAAAAGCTGGTCATTCATTATTCACCATCGAGCTTAAACCTTTTGAATTAGCGGTAGAAAAAGCGCAGGCAGCACTTCAGGCAGCTAAAGCAAACGTTGATCAAACTAAGCGCGAGAGCGAAAGGCTTGAGCGTTTGAAGAACGAGCGTTCAGTATCAAAGCGCGACTTTGATAACTCAGTATCTGCTTACGATATTGCAGTTGCGAATTTAGAATCTGCAAAAGTCGCGTTGAGTGAAGCTAAGCTGGACCTTGAATATGCCAAAGTTGAAGCACCAGTTTCTGGTATTGTGGGTCGTGAGCTGATGTCAGAAGGCAGCTATGTTTCCGGTCCGAGTGTACTATTAACTGAACTTACCGACATCAGCACCATTCGTGCTCGCTTTGGCTTTTCAGAGCGTGAGCAGCTTACAATGCGCCAAGATGTAGAAAATGGCTCATTGTCATTACCGGAAAACAATGAATTTGATACTACGATTATTCTGCAAGATGGTTCACTGTACGGACAAGCCGGTAAAGTAAACTTTAGCGACGTCCGGGTAAACCGCTTTACGGGTACCAGTGAGTTACAAGCTCGTATTCCTAATGAAAATGGCGAGTTAAGACCGGGGCAGTTTGTGCGAGTTAAGCTCTCTGGTGCGGTACGCAATAATGCCGTTGTACTTCCACAAAGAGCGGTACTAGACAATGGTACGGGGAAATTTGTCTACATTGCTACCAAAAATGAACAAGGTGCAACCGTAGCCCTACCTGCGCCGGTCAAAGTTGGTGAATGGGTCAAGCTCAATAATGAGAATATGTGGGTTATTCGCGAAGGCTTAAAAGAAGGTCAACCTGTCATCGTTGAAGGTATGGCGAGGATCTTCTTCCCTGGTATGCCAGTGTCTGTGAGCGAGCAAGGGGAATAATCTGATGTTCTCCAAATATTTCATAAACAGGCCTATTTTTGCCTTTGTTATCTCTATCGTGATAGTGCTTGCCGGGCTTGCTGCAATGCGCAGTTTGCCTGTTGCACAGTATCCCGAAATTGCACCACCTCAAGTTGAGGTACGTGCGGTATACCCTGGTGCATCAGCAGATGTATTAGAACAAACTGTTGCAACCCCTATCGAAAACGCGATTACCGGTGTTGAAGGCATGATGTACATGACATCAACCAGTACGAACTCTGGCGTAACGACGATCGCAGTTACTTTTGAGATTGGAACGGATGTTGATCAAGCTGCCGTAGATGTAAATAACCGGGTGAAGCAAGTAGAAGCTCGTCTCCCTGAAGAAACTAGACGCCAAGGCGTGGTGGTTCAAAAGACATCTTCTAACTTCTTACAAGTACACGCATTCTATTCGCCAGATGGTACTCGAGAAAGTCTCTGGACATCTAACTACGTCACCATGAATATCCTTGACCGCGTCAAACGCATTCCTGGTACGACTAACGTGCAGATTTTCGGTGCTAAAGACTATGCCATGCGTATTTGGTTGCGCCCGGATATTATGAGTCAACTGCAAGTCACAGCTGACGATATTGCGGGTGCAATTAGAGAGCAAAACTCTCAGTATGCAGCGGGTAGTATTGGTGCAACACCGACATCTCAAGACGCGCAATCACTCGTTTATAGTGTCACCGCGAAAGGACGTTTATCGACGGCTGAAGAGTTCGAAAATATCATCGTTCGTGCAAACCCTGATGGCTCAACACTGCGCCTTAAGGATGTTGCTCGCGTAGAGCTTGGTTCTAAAGACTATAACTTCCAAGGTACTATTAACGGTAAAGAAGCGGTATTACTCGGTGTATTCTTACAACCGGGCGCGAATGCGCTTGACGTGGCTAAAGCAGTAGAGGCTGAAATTGAACAGATCAAACCTCAGTTCCCTACAGGTCTCGCTCACGTTAACTCTTACGACACCACACGCTTTGTAGAAGTCTCAATTCGAGAAGTGTTAAAAACGCTTGGTGAAGCAATGATCTTGGTATTCTTAGTGGTTTACCTGTTCTTGCAAAACTGGCGTGCAACGCTAATTCCAACGCTTGCAGTTCCGGTCTCGTTACTTGGTACATTTGCAGGTCTCTATATGCTCGGTTACTCGATTAACACGCTTACGCTGTTCGGCATGGTGTTATCGATTGGTATCGTGGTAGATGACGCCATCGTAGTACTTGAGAATGTCGAGCGGATTATGCATGAGCAAGGCTTGCAGGCTAGAGAAGCAGCGGTTAAAGCGATGCAAGAAGTAAGCGGCCCCGTAGTCGCGATTGTATTGGTATTGTGTTCGGTGTTTGTACCTATCGCTTTCCTGGGTGGGTTAACAGGCGAACTATTCCGCCAATTTGCGATCACAATCTCCATCTCTGTAAGTTTATCCGGTGTGGTTGCACTGACAATGACGCCTGCACTTTGTGTATTGCTGCTTAAGCACGAGCACAAACAAGATGCCAAGTTTTTCTTGTGGTTCAATGACTGGTTCCATCGTGTAACCGGACGCTATGTTGGCGCGGTTAGCTTTATGGTTCGCCGTGGTTTTGTAGGCCTAACATTGATGGTAGCGATGATTGGTGCAACGGTATTCCTGTGGCAAAAAACACCAAGCTCTTTGGTACCAGACGAAGACCAAGGTTACTACATGATAGCGGTGTTTTTGCCTGACGGCTCTTCATTAGAGCGCACCGCTAAAGTGGCCGATGAAGTGATAGCTGCTGCAAAGTCTAACCCAGCTAACGAAAACGTCGTGGCGTTTACGGGGATGGACTTCATCGGTGGTGGCTTCAAAAACAGCGCGGCGACTATGTTCGTGACACAAACACATTGGGATGAACGCGATGTGTCAGCGAAGGAACTTGTTGGTGAGCTATTTATGAAAACCGCGCATATTAACGAAGCATTAGTGCTAGCGTTTAACCCACCGCCAATTTTCGGCTTGGGTACAACAGGCGGATTTGAAGTCTTCTTGCAAAATAAAGGCGGCTCTGATCCCGCTAAATTGAAGCAAGGCATGCAGATGATCATGGCCGAGGCGCAGAAGAGCCCTATCCTTACAGGCATTCAAACGCTATGGCGTCCTGATGCACCGCAGCTAAAGGTGCATATGGATCGTGAACAAGCGCGTGCCATGGGGGTTAATATCAATTCTGCGTTTAACGCACTTGCAGCCAATTTAGGTAATTACTACGTCAACGACTTCAATAAGTTTGGTCGTGCATGGCAGGTGATTATGTCCGCTGAAGCCGAGTTTAGAATGACACCGGAAGATGTAGGCCGCATTTATGTGAAAAACAATCGTGGCGAAATGGTACCAATTTCTGCATTTACGGATGTTGAGTATAGCCGCGGTCCGGAAACCATGAATCGTTACAATAACTTATCTGCAGTTAAGTTAATGGGCGAAGCAGCACCTGGTTACAGCTCAGGTCAAGCTATCGCGGAGTTTGAGCGTATCGCCAACAAAGTACTACCACCAGATATGACTTACGAGTGGACGGGTTCCGCGTTCCAAGAAAAGCAAAACTCTGGCACAACTGGTATTGCACTCGGTATGGCCGTGATCATGGTATTTTTGATCCTCGCAGCACTTTATGAGCGCTGGTCATTGCCATTCTCGGTTATGTTAGCGCTACCATTTGGTACTTTCGGTGCACTGGTCTCAATCTGGATTGCTGGGCTAACCAACGACGTTTACTTCCAAATCGGTTTGGTTACCCTACTTGGCCTTGCAAGTAAAAATGCCATTCTTATTGTCGAGTACGCGCTAATGAAATATCAAGAAGGATGGAGTCCAGCAACCGCAGCCCTTGAAGCGGCAAGACTGCGTTTTAGACCTATTATCATGACTTCACTTGCTTTCATACTTGGCGTAGTTCCGCTGGTTATGAGTTCTGGAGCTGGCGCAGGAGCAAGACACAGTGTGGGTACTGGCGTAATGGGTGGTATGCTCTCGGCTACCTTCCTTGCAGTATTCTTCTTGCCCCTGTTCTTTTACTGGCTAATGGCAAGACGGATGTCAGAGAAGCGTTCTAAGCAAGAACTTTCAGATGAAATCGCGAAGCATCATAAAGATGAGCATGTCGATACAGATGAAGGATTAGCTTAATAACATCCCTTAAGTTAAACCACAAAACGCCTGAATTTTCAGGCGTTTTTTATATGTCTGATAAAGCTACTACTACCTTGCCATTACACACTTTATCACTAGCCATTAGTCGTAATTTCATGCTTTTCGTCCAATCGCACTTGATTTTGTCGACAATTAGGTTATCACTGATAAAGCATAATGATAAAAACTAGAGATCAACAGCAAGGACAAGATATGACGACCGAGAGCCAATTAATAAAAGCAGGTTCACTTACAAAGAGTTACTTCAAAGGCCCCCAAGTAGCACCGCTCACTCAACTCACCATAGGGCAATATCTAGAAAATATTGTCGACAATTATCCAGAAAGAGAAGCCATTGTTGTCTCTCATCAATCAGTTCGCTTAAATTATCGTGAGTATCTGGCAAAAATAAATCAACTTGCCGCAAGCCTTTTAGCTGTGGGGATCAAACCGGGGGATAGAGTTGGGATTTGGTCTCCGAACAACCTTGAATGGAGTCTAGTGCAATTCGCAACTGCTAAAATTGGTGTAATTATGGTGTGTATTAACCCCGCCTATCGCCCAAGCGAACTTGAATACGTGCTAAACAACGTTGAGTGTAAGATGTTAGTTATGGCGAAGTCTTTTAAACATAGCCATTACGTCGACATGATAAGAGAGCTGGCACCAGAATCCTACGACTGCATGTTTGGCGAATTATCTTCACAGCGCCTTCCCTCACTCAAACAGATTGTGCTGATTGACGAGGATATTGAACCGGGTCTAATGAATTTCAGCACTTTGTTATCCAAAGCAAATGATGCCCATTATCTTGAGGCAAATGCAATTGCAGCCAACCTAAATGCCTGTGACGCTATCAATATTCAATTCACTTCAGGTACTACAGGCAACCCGAAAGGCGCCACCCTCACCCACAGTAATATCCTCAATAACGGATTACTCGTCGCCAATGCCATGAAGCTCACAGAGCAAGACAAGCTTTGTATTCCCGTGCCGCTTTATCATTGTTTTGGTATGGTACTCGGTAATCTCGTTTGTATTAGTAAAGGTGCGTGCGCTGTATTCCCTAACGATAGCTTTGATCCGCTTGTCACCTTAGAAGTTGTCGAACGAGAAAAATGCACCGGGCTTCACGGTGTACCGACAATGTTTATCGCACAATTAGAACACTCAGACTTTATGCAATTTGATTTATCTTCGCTGCGCACTGGGGTGATGGCAGGTTCCACCTGCCCAGAGAAGGTCATGCGCCAAGTACAAACCCAAATGCATATGACCGATGTACTCATTGGTTACGGGCAAACCGAGTGCAGCCCAATCAATAATATTACCGAGATCGATTCGCCTGTAGAAAAACGCGTGCAGACTGTTGGTCGTGCTATGCCACATACCGAGGTCAAAATTATTGACGAGCTAGGACATATTGCCCCAATTGGTACGCCTGGTGAAGTATGTGCCCGAGGATATTGTGTAATGAAAGGCTATTGGCAAGACCCAGAAAAAACGGCGGCGACCATAGATGACGACGGCTGGCTACACTCTGGCGATTTAGGGGTAATGGACGACGAAGGGTTCGTTAGCATCGTCGGCCGCATAAAAGACATGATTATTCGCGGTGGCGAGAATATTTACCCCAGAGAAATTGAGGAAGTGCTTTATCATCATCATGATATTCAAGACGCCGCTGTATTTGGGATCAAAGACGAAAAATATGGTGAGGAAGTATGTGTTTGGGTTCAACTTAAGCCGGGACACTATATTTCGGAAGAAGATATTCGTGTATTTTTAAAAGATAAACTCGCCTATTTCAAAGTGCCAAAATACATCAAATTGGTTGATGCCTATCCGATGACGGTAACGGGTAAGCTCCAAAAGTTTAAAATGAGAGATCAAATGGAGCAAGAGTTACATCAAACAGCCTAATTTGCGTTCGACATCCTTGATGCCACGCAAATGGGTGTTGCGTGGCAAATCAAATAATCCTCTAAAACTCAATTCTCCCCAATACTCTCCTTAGTTAGCCTACAAAGAGTAGGAAGTTCGGTTTAATCAACACACATAAAAGCAATAAATTATTATCATTTTGTTTAACACCTATCGACTTTTGTACCCAAAAGATATAAAACAGTTTTGTTTCCATATACAGGACAATAACAATATGTTTAAATTATCAACAGTTGCCAGCCTTCTGGCATTAAGCTTTACAACGGGTGCAATGGCACAAATATCCTATCTTGAAGACACACGCGACCAAATTAGTATTCAAGATTATAGTTATGAACAAAAAGCGCTTGTAGCTGAGCAAGCAAAACTATTACTTGACGGTTTATACGTCAATAAATATGCCAAAAACCTGTACTACGGACTTTCTCCGTCCGGACACTTAGACCCAGTAGTTGCAGTAGACGACTTAATCAATAACATGGGAAATCTAAGTTCTTCTCAATTTCATCAGCAGCTGCAAAAGATCTTCTTATCTCAGCGAGATTTTCATTTGGACTATAACTACCCGGCACCAATGAAAAACTTTGTTTCTTTTGTGCCAGTTCATTTTGCACAAACCGTCAATACAGATGGCAGCAAGGAAGTACGCGTAAACCGTATCTGGCAAAACTACACCGTCCTTGCACCAGATACATCAACAGTTTCTTTAGGCGATAAAGTCATTGAATACAACGGCCAAGCAGTAACGGATGTGGTAAACAACACACTATTCCAAGGCGGTGGGGCTAATCCAGATGGCGGGTTTGTTGGTGCGTTAAATAACTTGACTATCAAATCACATAATAAACAGATGCCGCCACAAAATGATGCGCTAACGCTTACTTTGGAATCTTACGAAACGGGCGAAATATATAGTGTTAACTTGCCTTGGTTGGTTTATAACGGAAATCCGAGTACTCAAGCGAATACAGAGGACAATGCAGCGCAGTTTACGCAAAGTATTAACTATGAATTTGCTACATTTAAAGAGTTAGAAGCTGCAGCACAAGATAGTGCTTTTGCCCTAGCAGCCAATGCCACTGCTGAGCCGACGGTGACATGGAATAAAGTACAAGTAGACGGCGAGTCAGTCGGCTACATTAAGATTGCCTCTTTTTCACCTAAAAATGGAACTAACACTGCCCTTGTTGCCATCATAGATATCTTAGATAACCAGCTAAGTGACACGAAAGCACTTATTATTGATGTTAGAAGCAACCCTGGTGGTAATATTCTATATAACGACTATTTACTACAACTGTTTACACCAAAACGTGTTACTCCGTCTCATGTACGTTTTATCAACACACCTGAGAACCACCATATCCTAAACAATTCCCTGTTCGGCACTTACCTAAGTGATAATTGGCACCAAGTATTGGCTGACGTACAAGGCACCAATGAACAATACTCTGCTGCAACCTCATTCATGACAAAAGATGCAGCAAACCAGATTGGTCAGGCATATTATGGTAACGTGGGGGTTTGGGCAAACGCTAACACCTACTCTGCAGGTGATATGTTCACATGTGGTATGCAAGATAATGGTATTGCAACCGTATTTGGACAGCACGAACGTACTGGTGCAGGTGGCGCAAACGTAATTGAGCATGGTTTATTTGTACAGTACGTGGGTGCACCATATCAAGCGCTACCTTATGATCAAAGTATGCGGGTGTCGTGGCGTCAGTCGGTACGTCAAGGTCATCACATCAATGCGCTCATTGAGGATTACGGCTGTGTTGCCAATGAAGTTGTCAGTTATAACGTTGAAGACATATTCGATGGTGATACTCAAGATTTCAATACGATCGCTCGTAAGTTACTCGCAAAACCCACAGCGCGTGCAACGGTAGCATTTAATTCAGATAGATTTGCGTCGGTTGCTGAAACTAACGGAGTGTATAATTTTGATGTAACCAACACAGAATACGTAGACGTATACATTGATGGCACTAAAGTAAAACGTATTTCTGCATTTGCGTATGGTACTCAAGCTAAAACGATTAGCTATACATTACCAAGTAACGTAACGACTGGTACGGTGCAGTTTGTTGGGTTAGATAGTGGTAAAACACGTTTATGGAATTCAACGAGGTTTTTCTAATACTTTAGCTACCATTAATTTCTAAATTTGCAGCGGATGAAACCGCTGCATTTCAACAGTCTGTATAATTCACGTAGCGCTTACATCACTCTGAAAACTTTGCTCAGTAAAACTCACATCCCCCGCCGACAACATTTATAACAGATTGTTTTTATTTCACTTTTATTTTGGTTCATTTATTGCTGTTAATTTCTAAATTTTATATGAAGGAAACGAGCAATGACCAAGTGTCCATTAACCACCACCGCAGGTAATCCAATCGCCGATAATCAAAATAGTCTTACCGCAGGTCCTAGAGGCCCCTTATTGGTTGAAGATTACCAGTTAATCGAAAAACTGGCGCATCAAAATAGAGAGCGTATACCAGAGCGTACCGTGCATGCTAAAGGATGGGGTGCGTTTGGAACATTTACGGTAACAAACGACATAAGCCGATATACCAAGGCAAAGCTATTTGCTGAGGTTGGTAAGCAAACCGACATTCTGATGCGCTTTTCAACGGTAGCCGGAGAAAAAGGGGCTGCGGATGCGGAGCGTGACATAAGAGGTTTCTCGATAAAGTTTTACACTGATGAAGGAAATTGGGATTTAGTTGGCAATAATACCCCCGTATTTTTTGTCCGTGATCCGTATAAATTCCCAGATTTTATTCACACCCAAAAGCGCCACCCAAAAACCAACCTGCGTTCCAACACCGCGCAATGGGATTTTTGGTCACTGTCGCCAGAAAGCCTGCATCAAGTATTGATTTTAATGTCTGACCGTGGCTTGCCAACGGATGTAAGGCACATGAACGGCTATGGCTCTCATACCTTTAGTTTGATTAACGAGGAAAACCAAAGAGTTTGGGTGAAGTTTCATATGAAAACCCAACAAGGCCACCAGCATCATACCGATGAAGAGTCAAAATCAGTAATTGGCGAAAGCAGGGAGAGCTTTCAAGAGGACTTGCTTGAGGCCATAGAGCGCGGAAATTATCCGAAATGGGATATGAAGATTCAAGTGATGACTGAAGCGCAAGCAAAACAGTTCCAACACAATCCGTTTGATTTAACCAAAGTCTGGCCGCATGGCGACTTTCCACTCATCGATGTTGGCACACTCGAATTAAATCGCGTACCAGACAATTATTTTGCAGAGATAGAACAAGCTGCATTTAGTCCGTCTAACGTGGTGCCTGGAATTGGATTTTCTCCCGATAAAATGTTGCAAGCACGCATTTTCTCCTATGCCGATGCTCACCGCTACCGACTCGGTACGCATTATGAGGCATTACCTGTTAATCGCCCAAAATGCCCAGTACATCATTACCACAAAGACGGTGCAATGCGGTTCTTTAACAATGAACCTGGTGGTAACGAAGATGCCTACTACGAGCCTAACTCGATGGGTGGCCCAAAAGAGCGCCCAGAATATAAACGCCCTGCTCTTGAACTTGAGGGTATGGCAGATAGATACAACCACCGCAAAGACAATGATGATTTTTCACAGCCTCGTGCTCTATATTGCCTATTTGATGATGCCCAAAAGCAGCGCTTGTACGGCAACATAGCACGCGCTATGGCGGGTGTACCTGAACATATCATTGAACGCCAACTTGGGTTATTTAAATCTGTTCACGAAGAGCTCGAAGCCGGTGTTAGAACGGCACTGAATGAATAAGGTTAACTGCCTAGTCTAAACAAAAAGCTAGCACCTGAAGTGCTAGCTTTTAATGCTGCTAGATTTGTGACCATGCCTTTTTGGTTCCAAGCGCGTAAGCCCCTCCTATTACCAAACAAATAGAGGAACTCACCAGCCAAAACGTCATGCTGTTATCTGGGATCGTTGGCATGATAAAAACAAACCCAATTCCCCTTATTAAAAAGATTGCACTTATTACACACAGGGCGATTTTAAGCATAGGTAATTGTCGGATCCGTTTCGCCCCTGAAAACGCGTAGCATGACCAGAGCAGTAAAATCGTAGCGATAACGGCAGTGACAATGTGCGGATAAATAAGCCCTTGCTCGGCCATAGTAGCCATTTCCTCGCCGGCACCAAAAAATCGATACCAAGGTGCACCAAAGATAATGCAGCCAATGTGCGCCACTGCCGCAATGGCTGTACACACACCCGCGAAGAGTAGAAAATGGTTGGTCGTTTGAGTTTTCGTGTTCAAGTTCATTTCCCTATATTGTCAACTTGCTTAAGTATCACTGTTCTGCCTTTGCCTGTCGATAGATATGCGCTCAACCAGTATTGTTTGTGGGTCGTGATTTATCACGACCCAGGGTTTCAACCGCACAATGTATTGCATTAAAACCCAAAGATCGCTGAGTGAACCCGCTCCCACCCGATATGGGTTTAGCAGAAAATGGTGCAACAGAATAAACCTGTGAAGCTTGATATTTGTAAGTCGTGATTTATCACGACACAGGATTTCCACCGCACAATGTATTGCATTAAAACCCAAAGATCGCTGAGTGGACCCGCTCCCACCCGATATGGGTTTAGCAGAAAATGGTGCAACAGAATAAACCTGTGAAGCTTGATATTTGTAGGTCGTGATTTATCACGACAAAAGATTTCCGCCGCCTGAAATACGGCATTAAAACCAAAAAGATCGCTGGGTGAACCCGCTCCCACCCGATATGGGTCAGTGCAATAACAACGCTATGCTCTAGGCGCAACGAGGGGCAGATCAAACTGCACCATTAGACCACCTTTCTCGCGATTAAATAGCTTAAGTTGTCCACCGTGGGCAATGGCGACTTCATTACAAATACTCAGTCCTATGCCTGTGCCACTGGGTTTAGTAGAAAAGAATGGTAGTACTGCATTTGCTAGCTTTTCTTCTTCCATTCCTACACCTCTGTCAACAACCACGACTATCAGACGTTGATAATCAACCAGCAACTTAACACCTATTTCATCTATCTTAGATCCCGATTCATGGGCATTTTTAACCAAATTAATCAATACCTGCTCTACCTGTATGGGATCAAAAAAAGCGCACTCTACAGGGAGTGATGCGAGCAAAGTAAAGTCATAAAGCTTACCAACGGTATCAAGTAAGGGCTGCAAGGGTTGCTCTGTAATATTAGGCGCGGGCAACCTCGCAAACTCGCTATATTTAGCGACAAACTCACTCAAGTTTTCGGTGCGGTGATTAATGGTTGCCAGCATTTCAGGCAACAGTTGAATAAGAGCGTGGTTTTGCTCTTCAGCACTGCGCTCAACAATTGTATTTGCGGAGTTAGTCAGTGAAGAAATAGGCGCTAATGAATTATTGAGTTCATGACTGATAAGACGGATGGCATTTTTCCAAAGCCCTACTTCTTGACGGCTCATTTCGCTTGATAGATTTTGACACATAAGCAACACGTGCGGCTGGTGGTTGAGTGTTATGCTCTGCCTTGAAAAGTAATAGCTTTGCTTTTCATCATTGGCTTGAAAAGTCACAAATCCAGATTCTTTTTGTAGCAAAATAGTTTGCAGCTTTGGGTCTGCATTTGCAATGGCATGATGAAGCACTAGGCCGCTTAACGACTTATTGTTATTCAGTAATTTTCCCGCTTTATCATTAGCGTATACCACTTGATCAAACTGATTTAACAGTAAAATCGACACCGGCGACACCTGCAAAATAGTATCGAGTAGTAACTCCCTTTGGCTGGTGGCGTGGCGCTGCTTTTTTAGTGTTGTCGATAAACGATTATATTCCAAAATTAAATCAGACATTTCTATGCTTTCAAAATGTGTAATTTGAACTGAGAAGTCTTGATCTTTAAAACTGCGGATCCCGTCCGTTAAGCAATCTATGATCCGCTGTTGGCGAGAGAAAAAGTAACTGATACCGACAATGCCAACTACCGCCGCAACAAGCAGCCCCACCGGAATTGACAGAGTAATTGGTATTGCAAATGAAGCTGCCAGCCATAAAATAGCCGCAAACACCAATAGTGATACAAATAGGCATGCAGACACCGCGGCTTGAAGAGACACCGTCATTTTAAACCAAACTTCTCCATTCTCCGGTATAGTGCTTGCCGACTTAATCCCAGCTTTCGTGCAGCTTTACTAACTACGCCATCAGCGCTGTCTAATGCAGCTTCGATATCTGCTTGTGTATATTCAAGCGGCTCTTCATGTTGTGGTATTTGAATTGCTAAATGCTCACACTCAATTTCTTGCCCGGGGCTCAGCAACACAGCACGGCCTATGGTGTTTTCAAGCTCCCTGACGTTTCCAGGCCAAGTATGATGCTTTAACTGTTTCATTGCCGTGTTACTCAAACTCTTATTGCTAGGCAAAAAGTGATCCACTAACACGGCAATATCTTCTTTTCGCTCAGATAGTGGCGGCAGTTTCAGCTCAATCATATTGATCCGATAATACAAGTCTTCTCTAAAACTACCCGCGCGAATGGCCTCTGGTAAATTACTGTTGGTGGCACTGATCACCCTAACATTTACCCTTTTCGTAACCGTGCTGCCAACGCGTTCAAACTCACCACTTTGTAAAACCCTTAGTAACTTTTGCTGACCTGTCAAAGACAAGTTGCCGATTTCATCCAAAAACAAGGTGCCTCCATCAGCTGCTTCAAAGCGCCCAGCCCTCGATTTTTGTGCGCCTGTATAAGCACCACTTTCAACCCCAAATAACTCGGCCTCAATGAGGTCCGCCGGAATGGCCCCCGCATTCACTTTAATAAAGGGTTTATGTTTATAGCTGCTATTGGCTTGCACAATTTCTGCAATTTTCTCTTTTCCAGCGCCGTTTGGTCCTGTGATCAGAATTGGTGCATCGGAGTGCGCAACCTGCGTCGCCATTTCAAGCAAGCTCAACATGGCCGGATCGGCAACCACCACACCACACAGGTCGTATTGCGCTTTTAGCTTTTGTAATCTGGTATTGCGCTGATTAGCAGCGCTACTTACTTGCTCTTGTAGTTCTCGCATTTCGAGCAAGTTTTTCACTGAAGTGACGAGTTTATGATCTTTCCAAGGTTTAGCTAAGTAGTCTGCTGCACCATCTTTAATAAGCTCCACCGCCATTTCAAGATTCGTCCAAGCGGTCAGTAAGATGATGGGTAAGTCTGGCTCTATATCTCGAATGGCTTTATACAGGGCTTTACCTTCCGCGCCGCTGGTGGTGTCTCGGGTAAAATTCATATCTTGAATAACTAAGTCGAACTGTTTGCTACGAACCTTCTCTAGGCCCAGCTGCGGAGAGGTAACACCTTCACACGGAATATCATTGAGCAACAAAAGGACTTTAATGGCTTGAATTACATCCGGATTATCGTCAATTACCAATACACTCATGAACGCTTTTTATCCTAATTTGTAGATTTAGCCCCTTTCGGGGCTTTGTTGTTTTTATTATTAACTGGATTTAGTTACTTGTGCCGGCGACACTTTCGCAGCTTCTTTGGCAGGCAGGTACACTGCCAATGTACTCACAAGCCAAGTAAAAATAGCTACCCCAACCAATAACGGGATCTCTACCACACTTTGCACGCGAACATTATTCATCAAAAAATAGTAAAGCAAAATCGAGAGACCAAAGCCTAGCACTAAACCGATAAAGACTAAAATTGTATTTTCTTTAATTAAAGACCACATCACTTTGCCTTTAGATGCACCTAACGCACGAAGAACACCATGATCTTTCTTTCTTAGGCTAACAGAAAAACTGACAAGTGCGATAATACCAAGCGCGGTGACCACGCATGCTATGATGCTTATACCTGCCATGGTGAGTGCAAAGGTGCTACGGCCATCCCACAAACGTTTTTTTGCTCTGGCAACAAACTCTACTCGCTCAACCATTCGCCCGTTGGTGTGATAAAGTGCCGTTTCAACTTCTTCTAGCACTCGCTCAGACACGCCTTTTTCAACTCTGACTAAATAATTTGCCCGTTGACGGTTACCCCAAATGACTTCAGGTACAACCCCTGAATTGTAGGGTTGTTGATTGTATGTTGCGCCTTCTCCAAGCATTTTACCTTTATAAACACCAACTACTTGATGTGGAATACGCTGCCTTGAAATATACACCGTCTGTCCAAGGGCTGAGTCATCACCAAATAAGGACGTGGCAAGGTCGTCACTTATCATAATAACGCCTGCATTTTTTGTTGCCTCATCACCTTTGATAAATTCGCTGGCATAAAATCTACGCCCCTCAACGAGTTCAAGCCCAAGTACATCTACCCCTTTTTCATCCAAGCCAAAGTAGCCGAACACGCTGTAATCCGTTTCTGGTTGAGTATCTTTAAAAATAGTCCATCCAGGGCCTAAGCTGTTTAATACCAGCTCTCTACCAGCATAAGATGCAGCAACGACCCCCGGCACATTTTCAATCGCTTGAATATCCTTTTCTATAAGTGACTGCACGTCTACGGAGGTATCAAACACACGCGTCGTTACATTGAGAATTTGTTGCTCTTCCAACTTTGAAGGAATTAGCCAGTTTTGCAGCGTTGCATAGCTGATAAACACGGTATTGCTGACAATCATCACGGTGATCGCGATTTGTAGAATGATTAACAGTGCAATACTTTTTTGCTTTAAGATCAGTTTTAAAATATGTTTAATCGCCATACTTACCCCCTTAATTCCGCAGCTGGTGATACACGGCTACTACGGTATACCGGATATAATCCAGATATCCCAACCGCCAAGAAAATGCCTATGGTGGTCAAAAGTGCCAGCTCACCATCAAACTGATAGATTTGACGAACTTGCTCGGCAAATGCCATATAATCTGCCTGATACATACGTAGGTGGAACATCAATTCAAGTCCCGCGAATGCCAATACAAAGCCAAGTGCTACGGACGCAACCGTGAGCATCAAGATCTCTAAAAAGTGAATTTTCATTATTACCCCACGGTTTGCGCCGAGCGCTCGATAAAGGGAAATAAGCTTGCGATTGGCTTGGAATTTGGCGAGCAAAATGCCAACCGTATTCACTAAACAAATACCAAACAGAAAATACGAAAACGTTAGGTAAATGGCTTCCCATGCCAAAAAGCGCTGGATCAAAATATAGAGCTCGCCCATGCTATAAAAATCGGTGAGATTATTATGTTGAAAACGGCCTACCGCTTGCTGATTTGCAATATAGTTATTCAACCAAGTTTTTAGTTCTGCAAGATGTGCCGCCCCCATATCATTTTGGTACTGGAACCAAACCGTCAAATAACCACATTCAGCACTTTTCAGCATGTCGATATTGCCGCTGCGTGGGTTGGTTGCGGTGTATAAATCGTCGGTTCTACACGATACTTGCCCTGTTCGTGGAAAGTTTTGCGCATAGGCATAATTTAGCGGGATAAAAGCATCGTGATTGTAATTATTACTAAAGCTCAAATCTTGGAAACGACGTTTATAATTACTTAAATCAACCACGCCCACGACTTGTATTTGTTCGCCTTGAACTTGAATAAACTGCCCGACAGAATTCGCCCCACCAAAAAGATGGTCGTTAGCGTTTTTACTGATCACAGCGACCGCTTCACCACTTTGTTGGCTTTGTTCACTCCAAGAAGCTCCGTGGATAAACGGCGCATCTAGTACACTAAACATATCTCTATCTGTACCAGAAGCTTCTACACTAATAGGCCTAACTGAGTTATCCGCCAGCCCCACAATAAACTCTGTGGTGTAGTTAAATGATAGATGCTCGTATGGTAAATCCGCTTGCTTAAGCGCCTCTGCATCTTGATATGTCCAGCGAGGAAATTGGTTAAAATCGACAACGTCTTGGTCGCTATCAAAAAAATTCAGACCCGCGGTGTACAAGTAATCACCCTTATGACCAATCACCTCACTGCTGCTTTGTTTTACAATGGCTGACATCGTCAACATCAAGGTGATCCCAACTGCAAGGTTGATCACCATCAGTGCGCTTAGCTTGGGTTTTTGCTTTAATCCCTGCCAAGCTAATAGTATTAGCTCTTTCATCGCTTGCTCCTATACTGCCAGTTCGGTTAGCTGAGATTTAGTGATGTCGGTTAGCTCACCATCAAGAATTTGGATATTACGACCCGCTCTTCGAGCCAGCTCATTGTCATGGGTTACCATAATCAATGTGGTGCCCGCCTGATTCACTTCTTGTAATAAATCCATCACTTGTCTTGCCATTAAGCTGTCTAAGTTACCCGTAGGCTCATCCGCAAGTAGGAATCTAGGTTTCCCTGCAAGCGCCCTGGCAATAGCCACACGCTGCTGTTGCCCACCACTTAGTTGTGCAGGATGATGTTTCATTCGGCTTGCAAGCCCAACGAGTTCAAGCGCTTCTTCAATGCGCTTTTTACGCTCACTGGCTTTTATTCCCCTAAAAATAAGGGGGACTTCAACGTTGTCATATAAAGATAAGTCGCTGATAAGATTAAAGCCTTGGAAGATAAAGCCAATTTTTTCGTTTCGTAGCTGTGACAGCTTTTTATCGTTAAGATTGGCAACGTTTTCACCATCTAAAAAATAGTCACCACGCTCAAAACGCTCTAATAAACCCGCAATATTCAAAAAAGTGGTTTTACCCGATCCTGACGGCCCTGTAACCGCAATAAACTCACCCTCTTCAATGGTTAAGTTGACATTACTGAGCGCATGGGTCTCTATAAGATCAGTGCGGTAAATTTTGCTTACTTCATTCATCTTTAACATTGTCTATTCCTTCTCATTCTTATTCGATGCGCAAGATGGGGCTACTTCCCGAGTAATACTCGCGCTTTGTTATTGAACGGATCTAAACTTGAGATCACGATTTCTTGTCCTTCACTCAGGCCCTCGATAATCTCAACTTCAGAAATACTTTTTACACCGAGCTGAATGGGTGTTTGATCAGCCTGCTCACCGACAACCGCATAGGTAAAACGCCCTGCGCCAGTTTCAACAAATGCACCACGCCTTACTTTGAGCACGTCTTGCTTTTGCGACAGAATAATTCTTGTAGATACCTTTTGGTTTTGGCGAAGACCACTTGGTTGTTCATCAAAACGTACTCGCGCACTGACACGGCCAGCTTCAATTTCAGGAGAGATAGCGACCAGTTTTGCATGATATTGGTATTGATTGATAAATACTTCAGCGGCCATGCCTACCCCCAAATTGTCGGCGTAAATTTCTGGTATTTGCGCTTCAACCTCAAGCTCTGAAAGGTCAACCAAGGATATTAGCGCCGCATCTCGCTGTACAAACTGCTTTTGCTGGACATGCACCGTACCAACAATACCCGACAACGGCGATATAATGTTCAGTGCCGCTACCTGACGCTGCACTTCTTCTAAAATATGCTGTTGTCTGGTTAGGCTCAGCTCGCTACTTTTTAGCTCAAACGCAAGTCGCTCTTGCTCAAGCTTCAGCGAATCGATGGCGTGCCGCTCTTGTAGCTGCGCGCGCTTAAGTTCTACCATTGACTGTTCAAGCTCTAATTTTGAGATAATTTGCTTTTCGATGCTTTGTTTTGAGCGCGCCATTTCCCGCTCTGCCGCTTCTAAGTCTACTTTCGCCATTTCCATGCGTTGTTCGGTATCGAGTAGCTGCTGTTTAATCGAGATCCTTTGGCGCTCAACTTCCGTTTGTAAACGTTCAAATGTCGCCTCTTCTTGTAGTAAACGGTTGGTTAGCTCGGGACTATCGATACTAAGCAACGCTTGCCCTGCTTTGATGGCGTCACCGGGTTTAACGTTTAGCGTTACTGTGCCCGATGCGATGGCGTATAAGTCGGGATTATTCGCAGCGAGCGTGCGCCCTTCAACACGAATATCTTCGCTAATATCACCTCTCACTACCGTGGCGAGACGTACTTGCTCCCGCGATACGGTTTGCTCTGCTGACAGAATCGTGTTAATGCTTGGCCAAGCACTGGTTAATCCACCTAAGGTGATGCCAACGGCCAATAACGCAATCACAGGCTTTTTTATGGTTCGCTTTTTTGCGATTTGTTTGTCTTGCGCACTTGTATCTTTAATCATGCTACCTCCTTGCGGACAAGTGGGTGTCCGCGATTATCATGAATAACTAATTACAAGTAGCATGCCATAATTTATATTATTGTTTTATATGGTATTTATGAGATTAAACGGCTTTATTCAAGGGGATTGGACGGACACCGGACAGTTTGCGGACAATAGCAGAACGTGACTAAAACTGGTAGGTCGTGATTTATCGCGATATCAGATTTTTGAGGTAACCGCACTCAAAAGATCGCGGGATGAACCCGCTCCTAACTAATGTTGATGCGCGTTTAGCGTTAGGGGTAACCTGCTAACACACAAAAACTATTGGTGCTGGCTCACATCCCACAATTGCTTTAGCTCTTCAATAATGGCGGGGTCGTCAATGGTAGATGGCACGATAATGTCTTCTCCGTCTACCAGCTGGCGTAGGTTCTTTCTGAGAATTTTACCCGAACGGGTTTTGGGTAAACGCTCAACCACTTTAATGGTTTTAAGGCAGGCAATCGCGCCGATTTTTTCGCGGATCAGGCTTCTTATCTCCTCGGCAATTGCCGACTCAGTGGTGTTTACGCCATCTTTCAATACCACCATGGCAATGGGTACTTGACCTTTTAACTCGTCTTTACCGGCGAATACGGCGCATTCTGCAATTGCATTGTGACCAGCAACGATTTCTTCCATTTCACCGGTTGACAGTCTATGCCCGGCTACGTTTATTACGTCATCGGTGCGTCCCATAATAAACAGGTAGCCGTCTTCATCAAAATAGCCGCCGTCACCAGATAGATAATAGCCGGGGTATTGTGATAAGTAACTGCCTTTAAAGCGCGCCGTGTTATTCCAAATAGTGGTTAAACAACCGGGAGGGAGTGGTAATTTCACCGCAACAACACCTTGTTGATTGGCTTCACATGTACTGCCGTCCACATCAAGGATCTCGACTTGATAGCCCGGTGTAGGAACTGTGGCACTGCCCGCCTTTGTAGGCATCAATTCAATCCCAACTGGGTTACACGCAATTGCCCAACCCGTTTCCGTTTGCCACCAGTGATCAATTACCGGCAGCTTTGTGGTGGACTGTAGCCAGTCGTAGGTAGCAGGGTCAAGTCGTTCACCTGCTAAAAATAGCGCTTTTAGACTGTTGGTGTTGTAGTTAGCCAAAAGCGCTGCGCTCGGATCTTCTTTTTTTATGGCACGAAATGCCGTCGGTGCACTAAAAAGTGCTGCCACTTGGTATTCTTCAACCACTCGCCAAAATGCCCCTGCATCTGGAGTTTTAATCGGTTTTCCTTCGTATAATACGCTGGTGCAACCATAAATCAGCGGGCCATAGACAATATAAGAATGCCCCACAACCCAGCCAATGTCGGATGCTGCCCAGAACACTTCACCGGGCTCCATGCCGTAAACGGTTTTCATACTGTAGTTTAATGCCACAGCGTGACCGCCCTGCTCTCGCACTACTCCTTTGGGCGTGCCTGTGGTGCCAGAGGTATACAAAATATAAAGCGGATGCGTGCTTGGTAACGGCACGGCATCAAAGGATTCAGGCGTGTTTGCCACCACAGCCCAATCTAGGTCCCTTGGCGATGACATCTGCGCTTGGTATGCTTCACGCTGTAACACAATGCAATGTTCAACTTGATGTTTTGCCAACGAAAGCGCCTCGTCCAGCATAGGTTTGTATTCAATGGTGCGGCCTATTTCAATTCCGCAAGACGCACTGATCACCAGTTTTGGTTTCGCATCATCTATTCTCACCGCAAGCTCATGAGGTGCAAAACCGCCAAACACCACGGAATGAATAGCACCCACGCGCGCACAAGCAAGCATAGCAACGGCCGCCTCTGGCACCATGGGCATATAAATTACGACCCTATCCCCTACGCTTACACCAAGTTGATTTAAGCCAGCCGCAAAATGGCTCACTTGAGAGAGCAACTCGCGATAGCTAATTTTGCGTTTGGTATTCGTCACCGGCGAGTCATAAATTAATGCAGTTTGCTCGCCTCGGCCTTGGTGTACGTGGTGGTCGAGTGCCAAATAACTGGTATTCATCAAACCATCACTAAACCAATGACTCAGCCCCTCATGGTCTTGGTTATGTCCGATTTTTGGTGGCGTATGCCAATCAAGCCGGGCCGCTTCTTTAAGCCAAAATGCCTCTGGGTCTTGGGAAAATGTTTGATATGCCTGTTGATAGGTTGTTGTTGTCATATTAAGTTACTCAGTTTCGCTGGAACTTAGTAAAGATAGATAAAAAACCGCCAAGTTTTGATGAGACTTTAGTCTTGCGAGGATGATATAAATCAAAGTTGGGGTCGTTAGATATGATTATGTTTGGGTAAGGAGCAGCCTCTAGTACGGGTATTAATGAGCACTTGTTCTTCTAATTTGATATATATGTAATCATAGCGTCCTGAACAATAGCCATGAGAATAGATATGACTATTATTCAGAAATCCACTAGGGCCTATACAACCAAATTTACCTACTGCTCGCTTTCAAGCTTTAGCAGCAATGCTTTGATATCATCTTTTGCGCCGGTGATATGTTTTTTCAAAAAGTCACAAGCCCCTTTGGTATTTTTATCGCGGCATAGCTCTAATAGCTGGCGGTGTTCCTCTGGTGCGGTTTTAATGCCGCCCGCAAGTAGGATGTGCATGCGCACGTAGCGCTCGGAGTTTTTACTGTACACATCCACCAGCTCGCGAGTTTGTGGGCGCTGTGCTTTGCTGTAGAGTTTGCTGTGAAATTCGGCGTTGAGTTTGCCCGTTGCCAGCTGTGTATCACCAGCGGCAGTGGCTTCTTCAAGCTCGGCTAAGATGGCTTCAGCTTCGAGCAGGTCGCGTGCGGTTAACTTGTCGATTGAGTGGCGTAACAGCTCAGCTTCCAACAATGCCCGTAGATCAAATATTTCATCGATTTGCTCGGCA
The DNA here is from genome assembly GCF_004208915.1 of Pseudoalteromonas sp. CO342X. Lineage (NCBI taxonomy): Bacteria > Pseudomonadati > Pseudomonadota > Gammaproteobacteria > Alteromonadales > Pseudoalteromonadaceae > Pseudoalteromonas > Pseudoalteromonas sp. CO342X. The sequence goes on along the minus strand of NZ_SGPH01000016.1, from coordinate 191,441 downwards.
CTTAAGCGAGTGACCGTCGCACCTTTGTGCGCTTCAAAGTTAACTAAGCCTTCGGCTTCTAGTTGCAGGAGTGCTTCTCTAACGGGAATACGGCTTACATTTAACTCATCTGCCAGCGCGGCTTGCCTCAGCGGCTCGCCCGCTTTGATTTCGCCAGTGAGGATTTTTTCACGAATTGCTTCAGCAACTAATTGAGTTCGAGTTTTATGTACAATCGCCATAGTATTTAGTAATTATTGTTTTATGAACTCATTATAAACGTATCTGAGTTCAAATTGCATGTTTGTCGAGTATATAAGTTCGATGTGCGAATTATGTCTAAATAAAAAAGCCCATAGCAATACTATGGGCTTGGTTTGCTTAACTTTGTATACAAATTGGTCTTACGAATCGTTTTAGCGCTTCTAGCCCTACCGATGTTGAACGTACATCAGTTGATGACGGAAACGGCCCACCATGGTTCATGGTGGCGCACACTTCAACGCCCGTTGGCATTTGCCCGTAAATCAATCGACCTACGCGGTATTGTAACGCCTCTATAATATCTTCGGCTTGATGTAGGTCAGACTCAGTGCCATGAATACTGGCGGTGAGCTGTCCATCTAAGTCTGCGATTAAGTCATCAAGCTGCGCTAAGTTGTCATAGCTCACCACTAAAGCACTTGGCCCAAAGACTTCTTCTTTAAGCCTTGTATCGGTTGCAAAGCTTTCGCTATCCGTTAGGAACAAGTGGGCGCTTGCGTGAAACGGCTGTGCTTGCTCACCAGCGCTTAATAAGGTTACCTGAGGGTGTGCTTTTAGCGCCGCGATGCTGTTTTGATAAGCTTTTAAAATGCCCGAAGTCAATAGGGTATCTGAAGGCGCTGCGCTAATATTTTGTTTAGCCGTCTCGATAAATGTTTGTGAATGATTGCTTGGCACCAACCAAATACCGGGGCTAGTGCAAAATTGGCCATTACCCATAAGTAAAGACTGGACAAATTGTGCACCAAGCTCTGCGCCTTGCGACTGTACCTTTTCAGGTAAGACAATTTGCGGATTTACGCTGCCAAGCTCACCGTAAAGCGGGATAGGTTCATGGCGCTTCGCGATGGTATCTTGCAATGCCTTTGCAACGCCAAAGGAGCCTGTAAATCCAACCGCTTTGATAGGCTCGGCTTTCACCAGCCAATGCGCGACATCGTATGCTTTCGCTTGCAGCATTGAAAACACCCCGCTTGGCATATCGCACTTGCTTATTGCTGTGGCGATGGCTTTGGTCATTAGCTCACACGTTGCTGGATGCGCTGGATGTCCTTTATACACCACAGGGCAACCAGCGGCTAACGCAGCTGCAGTATCGCCCCCGAGCGTAGAGAAGGCATACGGGAAGTTTGACGCGCCGAACACCGCAATAACGCCAATAGGAATATGCTTAAGCTGTGTTTTTGGCTTAGGCAGCGGCGTGCGATTTGGGTCGGCTTGCTCTTCTTTATCTAGACTGAGCTCTGCTAGGTTATCTCTCAGCGCTGCGGCAAATGCGTTTAATTGGTTTACCGTGCGGCCACGCTCGCCCTCAAGCCTAGGCCTTGGCAGGTTAGTTTCTGCCATTGTGGTGGTGATCAGCTCATCACCTAAGGCGAGAATTTCTTGTGCTATGGTTTCTAGAAACTCTGCACGAGCAGTCATCGACGTTTTACGATAAGCCTTAAAAGCTTGCTCCGCTGCATTAACGGCTTCCTCTACTTGTGCTTCACTGGCGTTAAAAAATGCTTGCGTTAACGGTTCATTGGTTGCCGGGCAAAACGCGTAAAACGTTGTTGCCGCTTGTGCGGCTTGCCACGCACCGTTGATGTAGCTCTTTCCTGATAAATTCATTGTTAGCTCCTGTTTTCTTTCAGTCTTAATGGCTAGAGCACCTGAAAACCAAATGCATACGGGTCTTCGTCATCTACAGTGATACAATTACTCCCCGTTTGACGTGCCCAACCTTGAATACTTGGCAGAATTGCGGCTTTTCCCGCGACTTCAGTTGTGCCTTCGACCTTACCGATAAATTGGCTGCCTATGATGCTCTCGTGAACAAAGGTATCGCCATCTTTTAGCAGTCCTTTTGCAAACAACTGTGCCATTCGTGCACTTGTGCCGGTACCACAAGGCGACCTATCAATCGCTTTATCGCCATAAAATACCGCGTTGGCCGCATGACTATCTGGATGTTGTGGCGCGCCTGTCCACAACACGTGGGAGGCACCACACACGGTAGAGTCTTCAGGATGAATTGGATTTATTTGCGCATTAACTGCCGCGCGCACTTTGGGGCTCCACGCCAGTAATTCGGCGGCGCAACTTTGATCCACACCAGCAAATAGACTTTGAGGCTCAACAATAATGTAAAAGTTACCGCCATAGGCAATATCAACGATGAGCTCCCCTAGCCCATCAACATGGACAGGCACCGCTTGGTAAGCCAAAAATGCCGGCACATTGTAGAGCCTTACCCAAGTCACTTTACCTGCTTTCATCTCATAATAAGCATTCACGCGCCCCGCAGGGGTGTCAAGCTTGAGTACCCCCTGTTCCTTTGGAGTAATAAGGCTGCTTTCAAGACCAAAAGTGACTGTCCCGATAGTGCCATGCCCACACATAGGCAAGCACCCAGAGGTTTCGATAAATAGGATTGCCACATCCCCATCAGCAGTGGTCGGTGGATATAAAAAGGCACCCGACATCATGTCATGGCCTCTAGGCTCAAACATCAGTGCGCGCCTTATCCAATCGTAGTCACGTAAAAAATGCTGGCGCTTTTCACTCATGCTCTCGCCCAAAAGCGTTGGATGACCGCTTGTGACCAAGCGCACGGGATTGCCACAGGTGTGGCCATCTATACAATAGTAGGTGCCTAAAATCATACGCTTAGTCCAAGTTATATTGGCTTAAGTCAATTCGATTTGCCATCGCTTCCTCGTACAAACGACTCACGTAAGCCTTTTGCTCTTGGGTGAGTGGCAATCTTGGAGAACGAGTCACTTCACTACCACGTCCAGCCAAATGTTCTGCATATTTGATGCACTGTACCAGTGTGGGAATAGTATCTAAGCGTAGCAAAGGTAAAAACCAACGCCACAGCGCGCGCGCTTCCTCATAGCGACCTTGTTCAGCAAGTTTATAAATAGCCACTGACTCGCGTGGGAATACATTGGTCAATCCCGAGATCCAACCCGTCGCACCAAGCATCAGGCTTTCCAGTGCGATATCATCAACACCACCAAATACCACGTAGCGATCGCCAAATGCGCTAAACAGCTCGCTAATACGACGGGTATCTTCCGTTGCTTCTTTTACAGAAACAATATTGGACTCCTCAGCTAAGGTTTTCATGCCTTCAATAGACACATCGACACCGTAGGTCACCGGATTGTTGTAAATCATAATCGGTAATGCCGTGCTTCGCGCAACCTGTTGGTAATGATGGATCGCTTCGCGCTCGGTTGAGCGGTAAACCATCCCCGGCAATACCATCAGTCCATCTATGCCGAGCGCTTCTGCATCCTTGGCAAACTCGACAGCAAGCGCAGTTGTGGTTTCAGCCACGCCACTAAGTAGTGGCACTCTATCACCTACCACTTCTGTTGCAGCTTTTAAAACTTGGCGTTTCTCGTCAGCCGTGAGTGAGCAATTTTCACCGACGGTGCCTAATACTATGATGCCATGAACCCCTTCGTTAATCAGGTTATCTATCATCTCTTTGGTAGTATCAAAGTTGATGCTTTCATCATCATGGAATTGAGTGGTTACTGCTGGATATACACCCTGCCAATTTACGTTCATGGTTCTCGCCTTTCATTAGGTTGTTTAGTTATTGTGCTTGCCATCATAGGTATATTGTATACAATAATCAATATTCAAAAGAGAGATTTTTTAGCCATCAACTCAAATGACTGGCCTAAATATCTGTAATCTTATGATTTATAAGTGGTAAATTTTTTCTTGTAGGTATTTAAACGAGGCCTGATTGATGTCTATGTGGAAATACAATTTAGGATGGTGAGGTAAATTGTGGAAAGTAATAATAAAATTGCAGTGATAGGCGCAGGGATCATTGGGATCACCACCGCACTGCAATTAGCTCGACGAGGCCACGCTGTTACCTTGTTCGATAAAAATCAGCCCGCAGAGGGGTGCTCTAAGGGTAACGCGGGGCATTTTGCCACAGAGCAGGTATTCCCCATGGCAGACGCAGCTTTACTCACAAAAGTACCTGGCATGTTAGTCAATCCGGTGGGGCCTTTGCGAATTGAGACCACCTCTTTGCTCAAAAATATTCCGTGGTTTGTCCGCTTCTTAAAGCAAATGAAAAGTAGCTATTTCCACAAAGGTACAATCGCACTTAGAAGTTTAAATGAACGCGCACTACCCGCATACCAGCGTTTACTTGGTGATAAGTATCATACACTTATATCTAGCAACGGCAGTTTACTGGTATTTGAAGGTGACGAAAGCTCTGCACGTCAAAGCTATAAAAAATACGCCGAACAAGACATCTCAGTGAGCTTACTTACAGGTGATCAAGCCCGAGAAATGGAGCCGAGCCTATCAAGTACCATTACCTCGGCACTGTATTTTGATAAAGTCGCGCATAGCACAGATCCCTACGCTCTCTGTTTGACGTTATATGAGCAGTTTATGGAGCTAGGGGGAGCATTCCAACAAGGCTCGATCGACAATATTACCCACACAGAGCATGGCTACACACTCAACTCGAATAACCACAAGATGGCCTTTAACAAAGTCGTTGTGGCAACGGGTGCTGCAAGTAAAACGCTCTGTGCGTCTTTAGGTTACTCACTGCCCATGATTGCCGAGCGCGGTTATCACAACATGTTGGCAGTGAATAATACGCTTACACGACCTGTCGCATCAAGTGAGCGAGGGTTTATTATGACGCCCATGTCACAAGGTTTGCGACTGGCCGGCACGGTAGAATTTGCCACATTGGAGAGTAAACCCAACTACCGCCGTGCTCGCGCATTATTGCATCATGCAAGTATATTGTTAAACTCATCGCTGCCACAGCAAAATGATAACTTGTGGGTTGGCTGCCGTCCCTCACTCCCAGATTATTTACCTGTCATCGGACAAGCGCCAAATCATCACAACCTTTATTTTGCACTGGGTCATCAGCACTTAGGACTGACCCAAGCCGCAATTTCAAGTGAATGTATCGCAGATCTTATTGACAACAAGCCCAACGACATCGATCTTACTCCCTTTAGTATTGCTCGATTTAATTAGCTAAGGATCACAAAAATGAAAGGTATTGCATACCAGAGCGCGCAACAGGCGCTAGATAACTTAGAAGATATGACCAAAGGCATAGCGCCAATTGGCGAAAGCGAGTATTTAGCAAGAATAGAGAAAGCTCAACAATATATGCAGCAGAACAACATTGATGCACTCTATTTAAATGCTGGTACAAATTTAAAATACTTTACTGGTTTACAATGGTACGCCAGTGAGCGTTTGGTCGGTGCTATTTTACCCGCCAATGGACAAGTTCAGTTTATCGTCCCGTTTTTTGAAATTGGCTCTATTAAGGATTATTGGCTGATTGAAGGCCCTATTCATGCTTGGCAAGAAGAAGAATCTCCTTACCAGCTCGTCGCAAACGTACTTAACACTCTCAATATTGATAGCACAGGCACACTCGCCATTGACGAAAGCACTGCGTTTTTTGTTGCTGATGGGATCAGACTCGCGGCACCTGAGCTTTCGCTTATCAATGCAAAGGCATTAACCGCGCATTGTAGAATGCATAAATCGGCCAATGAAATTGCCCTTATTCAACGTGCAATGGACATGACACTTGCCGTACATAAAGCAACGGCATCTATGCTGTATGAAGGGATCACCACAACCGAAGTTGAAGCTTTTATTAATGAAGCGCACAAAAAAGTGGGGGCACCGGGCAATTATTTTTGTATTGTGCTATTTGGTGTGGCGTCGTCATTCCCACATGGTGTAAAAAATCCACAAACGCTGAAAAAAGGCGATGTGGTTCTCGTCGACACAGGTTGTAAGTTACACGGCTATCTTAGTGATATCACCCGTACTTATGTTTTTGGCGACCCCAGTGAAAAGCAAAAGTCCGTTTGGCAAATCGAGAAGCAAGCGCAAATTGCAGCATTTAATGCAGCCAAAATTGGGGCGCCCTGTGGCGCTGTTGATAAGGCCGCGAGAGAGTATATTGCTAGCAATGGTCTCGGTCCTGATTATCAACTACCTGGTTGCCCACATCGCACTGGACACGGTATCGGCTTAGATATCCACGAATGGCCTTATTTAGTCAAAGACAACCCTGAACCGCTTGCAGCTGGAATGTGTTTTTCAAATGAACCTATGCTGGTTATTCCTGATGAATTTGGCATTCGCTTGGAAGATCATTTCTATATGACCGACGATGGTCCACGTTGGTTTACTGAACCTGCACATAGCATAGACAATCCTTTTGGGGTTGAATAACCTTAGCGATACCTACATGATGAGATGCTCTGATAAGCAACTCATCATTTATCGTGATTGATTTAAGCACAGGTTAATTGGTATAAACTTAATACCTGCAATTTACTGCGCTTCAACTTATGATAGCAACTACTCCACCACCACCCTATTACGCCGTAATTTTTACCAATATTAAAAATGAAGACGATGAGGGCTACGCCCAAACCGCGTCGAGAATGGTCGAGCTTGCACAGCTTCAACCCGGGTTTTTAGGATTAGAATCAGCGCGTGAAGAGGTTGGGATCACCGTTTCCTATTGGCGCGACCTAGAATCAATCAAAGCATGGAAAGCCAATGCTGAGCATATTGAGGCGCAAAAGAACGGCAATAAAAAATGGTATCAAAGCTATACAACTCGTATTGCTAAGGTAGAACGTGAATATAGCTTATAAGGCTACTAACGATTACCACCACCGACTAAATTGTCTTGCTCTAGCTGTTTTTATCTCTAGCAAGACAACTTCAAATTACGACAAAAGTCCTTCAAATAGCAACTAATATAAAAATTGCAACTTTTAAATAAAAAACTTCATAAATTACTGGTGGCATATTTTAAAAACTCTTCTATGATAAATTCTCAAATCAACATAAGTTAACATTTTAAAGGAAAATAGAATGAAATCACTCATTGCGTTATCTATGGTATTAGGAGCATCGGTAGTATCTGCCCAAGAAGTTACTTATTATTCAAGTGAGTGCTATTATGCAGCTAATGGGATAACAAGCGTTAATGGCGTACTCTATAGTTATTCAGCTTCGGAGCGTTCAAATACGCCTTGGTATTTGACTGAAGAAGAAGCCACATGTGAAGGTGGTAAGGTGATAATTGGCACTTACAGGAGCTTTTTTGGTTCTTCAGTAATGTATAGAGATGTATATACCCCACTGCAAAGCAGTAAATTAAATACTAAAACCGTTAACGAGTAACCCCTAAATTATAATAAACCACTATAATTCCTATTTTTCTAATAGTGGTTTATTATTAAAATTAATTAATTTATTTTCTTTATTCTATTTTTAATTCTTGATAACCCTTGTGCCGTGCATCCTAGATAGTTTGCCAAATCTTGATTAGTAATCTTCATTACCCAATCAGTTCTATACTCAAGTAAAAATCGGTAGCGTTCTTCAACCGTGTTTAAAAGTAAAAAAGCTTCCTTTGCCTCTTTAAAGAGTAACTGTTGTTGAAACAACTTTAATTTAAGCTCTGTTGTTGTCTGCTGCTTGAACAGACTCAAAGGAACGTGCACTAATATCGCATCTTCAATTACAGCTAGTTGAAAGTGGCTGGGTAAGTCCCTTATCCATTCGGCATACAAAATACATAGCTCACCTGGAAAATAAAACTCCTTATGCCTTATCTCTCCACCCTCGCTGATAGCTGAGGAAACTAGCTTCCCCTTTTCGATAAAATAGCCAATATCCTGTTTAGCACCTTGTGACAGCACTATTTCGCCTCGAGCATGTTTTGTTCTAATAAATTCAGGATGTTCATCAGTGAACGCTAAGAGTTCAGCTTTCATTGTTTCACAGAGCTGACCTAAAGTTTGGTAAGGCATACACAGTCCTCTCACTGAAGTCAATTTAATTACACTCGCTGTGATAATACCAATTTTTTGATCTACTTAACCTGAGGTTTGGATAAGGAATGTTCCAACTCATTGTTTCTAAAGAATAACTTAGTTTTTTCCTTGTCTAGCCAGAGAGTTTTAGGGAAAACAAGGCGAATTTACGCACCAATAGCTGGCTATTGGAAGTGAATTCAACGCAGTTAGCGCTAAAACTGGCTGCTAGAAAGGCATTAATTATCCGCAGCTCAGGTTACTTAAGTAACCAGAGCTTCAGGATAACAACTTGTTCGCTAGCAGCTGTTATCCCTTACTACTGCGTTAAATTTGCTTGCAATAGGCCAGCTATTGACGCACAAATTTGCCTTGTATTAAGAAATAAATTGTGGCTAGAGTGATATTACACTTTTGAACTTGGATATTTTAGTGGATTAACTAACTTCTTATCCCGAGTTCAGGTTAAGTAGATCAAAAAAGGCTCCATAAGGAGCCTTTTTAACGTGTGGTATTAACTTACCAACCCGCTTTCTCTTTTAGTGCAGAACCGATTTCTGCAAGAGAGCGAACTGTTTTAACACCCGCTGCTTCAAGTGCTGCGAATTTTTCGTCAGCTGTACCTTTACCGCCTGCGATAATTGCACCAGCGTGACCCATACGCTTACCTGGAGGAGCTGTAACACCTGCGATGTAAGAAACAACAGGCTTAGTTACGTTGTGCTTGATGTACTCAGCCGCTTCTTCTTCAGCTGTACCGCCGATCTCACCGATCATTACGATAGCTTCAGTTTGCGGATCGTTTTGGAACATCTCTAGTACGTCGATGAAGTTAGTGCCTGGGATTGGGTCACCACCGATACCAACACAAGTAGATTGACCGAAGCCAGCGTCAGTTGTTTGCTTAACTGCTTCATAAGTCAAAGTACCAGAACGTGACACGATACCTACTTTACCAGGTAAGTGGATGTGACCTGGCATGATACCGATCTTAGTTTCACCTGGGGTGATAACACCTGGGCAGTTAGGACCAATCATGCGAACGCCAGTTTCTTCTAGCTTCACTTTAACATCAACCATATCTAGTGTAGGGATGCCTTCAGTGATACATACGATTAGTTCGATACCTGCACTGATCGCTTCAAGGATAGCGTCTTTACAGAACGCCGCTGGTACGTAGATAACAGATGCAGTTGCACCAGTTGACTCTACCGCTTCACGTACTGTGTTAAATACAGGTAGACCTAGGTGAGTTGTGCCGCCTTTACCAGGAGAAACACCACCAACCATTTGCGTACCGTACTGGATAGCTTGCTCAGAGTGGAAAGTACCCTGACCACCAGTGAAACCTTGACAGATTACTTTAGTATCTTTGTTAATTAGTACAGACATTATTTGCCCTCCGCAGCAGCAACTACTTTCTCAGCAGCGTCAGTTAGTGACTCAGCTGCAATGATGTCAAGGCCAGAGTTCGCTAGTACTTCACGACCAGCTTCAGCGTTAGTACCTTCAAGACGTACAACTACTGGTACGTTTACGCCAACTTCTTTAACCGCACCGATAATACCTTCAGCGATCATGTCACAACGTACGATACCACCGAAGATGTTAACTAATACTGCTTTAACATTGTCGTCAGAAAGGATGATCTTGAATGCTTCAGATACACGCTCTTTAGTCGCGCCGCCACCAACGTCTAGGAAGTTAGCTGGCTTGCCGCCGTGTAGGTTTACGATGTCCATAGTACCCATCGCAAGGCCTGCACCGTTAACCATACAACCAACGTTACCGTCTAGTGCTACGTAGTTAAGCTCAAAGCTTGCTGCGTGTGCTTCACGAGCGTCTTCTTGTGAAGGGTCGTGGAATTCACGGATCTTAGGCTGGCGGAACAATGCGTTGCCGTCTACACCGATTTTGCCGTCTAGGCAGTGTAGGTTACCAGCGTCTGTGATCACTAGAGGGTTGATTTCTAGTAGAGCAAAGTCGTGGTTGATAAACATTTGCGCTAGACCCATGAAGATCTTAGTGAATTGCTTAACTTGAGTTGGGTTCAAACCTAGTTTGAACGCTAGCTCACGACCTTGGTAAGCTTGAGGACCTACTAGTGGGTCGATCTCAGCTTTATGAATTAGCTCAGGCGTTTCTTCTGCAACTTGTTCAATTTCTACACCACCTTCAGTTGATGCCATGAACACGATTTTACGTGAACCACGGTCAACAACAGCACCTAGGTATAGTTCATTTGCAATATCAGTGCAGCTTTCTACTAAGATTTTAGCAACAGGCTGACCTTTCTCGTCTGTTTGGTAAGTAACTAGGTTTTTACCTAACCAGTTTTCAGCGAATGCGCGGATTTCGTCTTTGCTGTCTGCAAGTTTAACACCGCCAGCTTTACCACGGCCGCCAGCGTGTACTTGACACTTAACAACCCACTTGTCTCCACCGATTTTACCAGCAGCTTCAACTGCTTCTTGAGGTGTATCACAAGCAAAGCCTTCTGATACAGGTAAACCATATTCGGCAAAAAGTTGTTTTGCCTGATACTCATGCAAATTCATGATGCTTTATCCAATTTTTTATACTAAAAAAGCTGAATATTTATGCAAATAGTCAGCTATCCCAAATTGCGCACATAGTATAGATCCCAAGGCTTCTGATGAAAACCCCACTTAGACCAAAGGCGCAAAAAAAAAGCTGTATGCGAGCATACAGCTTATTCTTTAAACAAATATTATACGTCTAGTAGTAGACGTGTTGGATCTTCAAGCAACTCTTTAATTGTTACTAGGAAACCAACTGACTCTTTACCATCGATTTGACGGTGGTCATAAGATAGTGCTAGGTACATCATAGGTAAAATTTCAACTTTACCGTTTACTGCCATAGGACGTTCTTGGATTTTGTGCATGCCCAAGATTGAAGACTGTGGCAAGTTGATGATAGGCGTAGATAGCAGTGAACCGAATACACCACCATTGGTAATAGTGAAGTTACCGCCAGTCATATCGTCAACAGTTAGTTTGCCATCACGACCTTTAATAGCCAATTCACGAATATTCTTCTCGATTTCAGCAACAGAAAGCTTATCACAATCACGTAGTACTGGAGTCACTAGACCACGAGGTGTTGATACCGCGATGCTGATGTCAAAGTAGTTGTGGTAAACGATATCGTCACCGTCGATTGACGCGTTAACTTCAGGGAAACGCTTAAGTGCTTCAGTTACCGCTTTCACGTAGAAAGACATGAAACCTAAACGAATACCGTGGCGCTTCTCAAATACCTCTTGGTACTGCTTACGAAGATCCATGATTGGCTTCATGTTTACTTCGTTGAACGTCGTCAGCATTGCTGTTGAGTTCTTCGCTTCTAATAAGCGGTTAGCGATTGTCTTACGTAGACGAGTCATAGGTACACGTTTTTGAGTACGCTCACCTACCGGGGCAGCTGGTGCAGAAGCCGCAGGCTTAGACTCTGATTTTGCTGGTGCTTTAAGGAAAGCATCCACGTCTTCTTTAGTAATGCGGCCGCCTTTACCAGAACCTTTGATCTTGGCAGCATCAAGGCCTTTCTCTGCGATAAGACGACGAACAGATGGTGTTAGTACATCTGAGTTTTCGTCAGAAGCAGCAGCTGGTGCTTCTTCTTTCTTCGCACTTGATGATGCAGCTGGTGCGCCACCGGCAACGATTTTACCGATAACTTGATCACCTAGTACTGTCTCACCTTCAGCGTGGATGTGCTCACCCATCACACCGTCTTCAGGTGCAACAACTTCAAGAACCACTTTATCTGTTTCAATATCAACTAGGTTCTGGTCGCGGCTAACCGCTTCACCTGGTTGAACGTGCCAAGTTGCGATAGTAGCGTCTGCTACTGACTCAGGAAGTACAGGTACTTTAATGTCCACTTCTTTACCTTCTGCTGCTGGCGCCGATTCTGACGCTGCTGGTTTTTCATTTGATTGAGCAGGCGCCGCTGCTTCATCAGCAGCACCTAGTTGTGCAATAACTTGTTCGCCAAGAACGGTTGCGCCTTCCTCTTCAGAAATTGCAACGATAACACCATCTTCTGGCGCTACAACTTCTAAAACGACCTTATCCGTTTCGATGTCAACTAAGTTTTGATCACGAGTCACTTTATCGCCAACGCTTACATGCCATGTAGCAACCGTTGCATCGGCAACAGACTCAGGAAGAACAGGAACCTTAATTTCGGTTGTCATCTCTTATTCCTTATTTCTTAATTGTTAAAGCGTCAGCAATTAACGCGTTTTGTTCTTTAGTATGTGTAGACATGTATCCACATGCTGGTGCAGCTGAAGCCTTACGGCCTGCATAAGTCAGATTTGCGCCAGCTGGGATAGCTTCCCAGAAATGATGCTGTGAACAGTACCAAGCACCTTGGTTTTGTGGCTCTTCTTGACACCAAACAAAATCTTTTACGTGCTGGTAGCGAGCCATGATCTCATCCATCTCTTTGTGAGGGAATGGATATAGCTGTTCAACACGAACGATAGCCACGTTGTTAAGCTCTTGCTTACGACGTTCTTGCAGTAGTTCGTAATAAACCTTACCGCTACAGAACACAACACGCTCAACGTTTTCAGGATTGATATCATCAATCTCATCGATCATGTTATTGAATACGCCTTCGGATAGCTCTTCTAGGCTAGAAACAGCTAATGGATGACGTAATAGCGACTTAGGTGTCATTACAATCAGAGGACGACGTAGTGGACGAACCGATTGACGACGTAGCATTGCATATACTTGCGCTGGTGTTGACGGCACACATACTTGCATATTGTGGTCAGCACAAAGCTGTAAATAACGCTCTAAACGCGAAGAACTGTGCTCTGGACCTTGACCTTCATAGCCATGAGGAAGAAGTAGTGTTAGACCACATAAACGACCCCACTTCTGCTCACCTGAACTTAGGAATTGGTCGAATACGACTTGAGCACCGTTGGCGAAGTCACCAAATTGCGCTTCCCACAGTACCAATGACGTTGGCTCTGCTGTCGCGTAACCATATTCGAATGCAAGTACCGCTTCTTCCGAAAGTACTGAATCGTACACTTCGAACAGGCCTTGGCCTTCACGAATGTTTTGCAGTGGAAGATAAGTAGACGCGTCTTTTTGGTTATGAACTACGGCATGACGGTGGAAGAATGTACCACGACCAGAATCCTGACCGGTAAGACGAATATCAGTGCCTTCATCAACCAAGGTCGCGTAAGCCAATGTCTCAGCCATACCCCAATCAAGCATTTTCTCGCCTTGCGCCATAAGTTTACGATCATCGTAAATCTTTTTAACGCGTGATTGTGCTTTATGAGCCTCTGGGTAGCTCGCAATCTTTTCGCCAAGCGCTTTGAGTTTATCTAGCGCAACCTTTGGCTCATACGGCGTGTCCCAATCGTGACCAACATACTTAGACCAATCTGATGAGTGTTTGGTTTCTTTTTGAATTTCTTCTACGACACAAACGCCTTTATCAAGACCATTTCGGTAATCGTCAGCAATTTGTTTCGCATCGTCTTCAGAAATCACACCTTCGCGCACAAGTTGATCAGCATACAATTGGCGAGGTACTGGGTGCTTTTTGATTTTCTGATACATAAGCGGTTGCGTTGCATTTGGCTCATCCGCTTCGTTGTGGCCGTGACGACGGTAACATACTAAGTCAATCACCACATCACGTTTAAACTTGTTACGGAAATCAAGTGCAACTTGTGTAACGAAAGCAACGGCTTCAGGATCATCTGCATTCACGTGGAAGATAGGTGCCTGAACCATTTTAGCGATATCAGTACAGTATTCAGTCGAACGAGTATCTTCGCGTTTTGACGTAGTGAAACCAACTTGGTTATTAACTACGATGCGGATCGAACCGCCAACGCCGTATGCACGTGTTTGCGATAAGTTAAACGTTTCTTGAACGACACCTTGACCTGCGATTGCAGAGTCACCGTGAATTGTGATTGGTAATGCTTTAGAACCACTTTGGCAATTCAAACGGTCAAGACGAGCACGTACCGAACCCATTACTACCGGGTTTACGATTTCAAGGTGAGATGGGTTAAATGCCAATGCCATATGAACATTGCCGCCCTTCGTACCGAAATCTGAAGAGAAACCCATGTGGTATTTAACGTCACCAGAACCTGCGTGCTCGCCGTATTTACCAGCAAACTCGTCAAAGAGTTCTTGTGGGTTTTTACCCAATACATTCACTAGTACATTTAGACGACCACGGTGGGCCATACCAATTACGGCTTCTTGCTGACCGCTTTCACCAGCACGGTGAATAAGCTCTTTCAGCATAGGCACAAGTGAGTCACCGCCTTCTAGAGAGAAACGCTTAGCGCCTGGGAATTTTGCGCCCAAGTACTTTTCTAAGCCGTCTGCAGCAGTTAGACCTTTGTAGATTCTTAGTTTGGTTTCTTTGTCGAATTGTGGCTTCGAGAAGGACGATTCCAAACGCTGTTGTAACCAACGTTTTTCTTCGGTAGACGTGATGTGCATGTACTCAGCACCGATAGAGCCACAGTATGTCGCTTTAAGCGCAGCGTACAAGTCTTTGAGTTTCATTGTCTCTTTGCCACAAGCAAAAGAGCCAACGTTAAATTCTTTATCTAAGTCTGCATCGGTTAAATCATGAAAAGCAGGGTCAAGATCGCGAACACGTTCTCTATCCCAAATCCCTAAAGGATCTAGGTTTGCGTTCTGATGACCTCTGAAACGGAATGCATTAATTAACTGCAGAACTTTAACTTGCTTGGCATCAGCAGAACCCTCTGCGGAAACCACGACTTCTCTGTGTTTGTTTTTAGCAAGCTCCGCAAATTGCGCTCTTACTTCTGAATGTTTAGTGTCAACATCCACTCCATCAACTTTAGGTAGTTGATCAAACACCTCTCGCCACTCTTCTGGCACTGAAGCTGCATCATCTAGATACGCCTCATATAGATCTTCTACGTACGCAACGTTACCGCCGTACAAATGCGAAGATTCTAGCCATGCCTTCATCACACCTTCGTGCATCTATTAGCCCTTTTATCTAGCGCAGAAACTCAAACGAAAACAAGATGGCAAGCTTTTGCTTGCCATCTTAGCTAGTAGTATGTGTTATACCGAACGGTTTAACAACATTGATTTAATTTGTCCAATTGCCTTAGTTGGATTAAGGCCTTTTGGACATACGCTAACACAGTTCATAATACTGTGACAGCGGAATACGCTGAACGCATCATCAAGACCAGCAAGACGTTCTTCTGTCGCTGTATCGCGGCTATCAGCCAAGAAACGATAAGCATGTAGAAGACCCGCAGGACCGATGAACTTGTCTGGGTTCCACCAGAAAGAAGGACAAGACGTTGAACAACATGCACAAAGAATACATTCGTACAGGCCATCTAGCTTTTCACGTTCTTCAATTGACTGAAGACGTTCTTCACCACCAGTTGGCTTGTCGTTGATCAAGAATGGCTTAACCTTCTCGTATTGCGTATAGAACTGGCTCATGTCGATTACTAAGTCACGGATCACCGGAAGACCTGGTAATGGACGAATGACGATCTTGCCTTTACCACCGTTCTGCAAAGCAGAAATTGGAGTAATACATGCAAGACCATTTTTACCATTCATATTAATACCGTCAGAACCACATACCCCTTCACGGCATGAACGACGGAAAGATAAAGATGGATCTTGCTCTTTTAACTGCATAAGAGCATCTAACACCATCATGTCACGACCTTCCTCTACTTCTAGAGAATAGTCTTGCATGCGTGGTGCCGCATCTTCATCAGGATTATAACGATAAACAGATAATTCTAAAGTTGCCATCGCTTAGCTCCTAGTATGTACGTGCTTTCGGTGGGAATGCTTCACGAGTCTTAGGCGCGTAGTTAACTTCACGCTTACTCATAGACTCAGACTCTGGGTTGTAAATCGAGTGACACAACCAGTTTTCATCATCACGCTCTGGGTAATCGAAGCGAGAGTGTGCACCACGACTTTCCGTACGGAAGTTCGCAGCAACCGCTGTCGAGTACGCTGTTTCCATCAAGTTATCTAACTCTAGACACTCAATACGTTGCGTGTTGAATTCAGCAGACTTATCGTCAAGACGTGCGTACTGTAGACGCTCACGAATTTCTTTAAGTTCTTTAAGACCTTCAGCCATTGCGTCACCTTCACGGAATACCGAGAAGTTAAGCTGCATACAACGTTGTAGATCTTTCTTGATTTGTACAGGATCTTCACCCTGACCTTTCGCAGAAGTTTCCCAACGGTTAGTACGCGCAAGTGCTGCGTCTACGTTATCGTTGCTTGCTTCTTTAGCGATTTCAGCATCTTTCAAGTAAGTACCAAGGAAGTTGCCCGCCGCACGACCAAATACAACAAGGTCAAGCAGTGAGTTACCACCTAGACGGTTTGCACCGTGTACAGATACACACGCAATCTCACCTACTGCGAATAGACCTTCAACGATCTTTTCATTACCTTGACCGTCTACGTTTAGCACTTGACCGTTAACGTTAGTTGGTACACCACCCATCATGTAGTGACAAGTTGGGATTACTGGAATTGGCTCTTCTGCTGGGTCTACGTGTGCGAATGTCTTCGCTAGATCACAAACGCCTGGAAGACGTAAGTTAAGTGTCTCAGCACCTAAGTGGTCAAGCTTCAGCTTGATGTGCGGACCCCAAGGACCATCACAACCACGACCTTCACGGATCTCAGTCATCATTGAACGTGCAACAACGTCACGTGACGCTAGGTCTTTCGCGTTTGGCGCATAACGCTCCATGAAGCGCTCGCCATCTTTATTTAGAAGGTAACCACCTTCACCACGACAACCTTCTGTTACTAGTACACCCGCACCGGCGATACCTGTCGGGTGGAACTGCCACATTTCCATGTCTTGCATTGAAATGCCAGCACGAACCGCCATACCAACGCCGTCGCCCGTGTTGATGTGTGCGTTCGTTGTTGATGCGAAAATACGACCCGCACCACCAGTTGCAAGAACAACTGCTTTTGATTTGAAATAAGTGATTTCACCTGACTCGATGTCGATTGCGGTGACACCCACTACATCGCCATTGTCATTTTTTACTAGGTCTAGTGCATACCACTCAGAGAAAACGTTTGTTTTGTTTTTAACGTTTTGCTGATATAGGCAGTGTAGCAACGCGTGGCCAGTACGGTCCGCTGCGGCTGCTGTACGTGCAGCTTGCTCGCCACCAAAGTTTTTCGACTGACCACCGAAAGGACGCTGATATACGCGGCCGTTCTCAAAACGAGAGAAAGGTAGACCCATGTTCTCAAGTTCAGTGATAGCTTCTGGACCTGTTTTACACATGTACTCGATAGCATCTTGGTCACCGATGTAATCAGAACCTTTAACCGTATCGTACATGTGCCATTCCCAGTTGTCCTCGTGAGAGTTACCTAGCGCAACGGTGATACCGCCTTGTGCTGATACTGTATGAGAACGAGTTGGGAAAACTTTTGAAATAAGAGCACAAGTTTTGCCTGATTCCGAGATAGCAAGTGCCGCGCGCATACCCGCACCGCCTGCACCGACTACAACTGCGTCAAATTCACGTACGTTATATTTCACTTAAACACCCCACAGAACAAACAGACCAATAGCTACGTAAGCTAAAGCCATAAGGTTTAATACAAAGCCAAGAATAGTGCGAGTTGTTGAGTTCTTAACGTAGTCAGTTAGAACCTGCCACAAACCGATGCGTGTATGTACCATGATGCATACTAGTGTGATCATCGTTGCTGCTTTCACAGCTAAGTTTGAGAACAACCCTGACCAAGCTTCATAAGTCAGTTCAGGAGTAATTAGAAGATAGCCTACGATAAATACCGCGTAAGCTAGGATAATTAACGCAGTTGTACGTAGTGACACGTAGTCTTGTACGCCATCACGCTTTAGAGTCGCTTGATTTAAGACCATATCCATACTCCAGCCAAAATTGCTACGATAACCCAAAGTGCTAGTGCAATCTTCGCGCTATTGTTGCCTGATTCTAATTCTTCCCAATGTCCCATATCCTGGATCATGTGACGGATACCACCGATGATGTGGTAAGACAATACAGTTAGGGTGCCCCACGCGATGAATTTCGCGATAAAGCCAGACATCAGTTCTTTTACAAACTCGAAGCCTTCAGGAGAAGAAAGGGATTCAGACCAAGCCCAAATCACAAAGGTCAAAGCGAAGAAGAAAGCGACACCGGTGACACGGTGAAGAATCGACGCTTTAGCCGTTGGCGGCATAGATATAGTCGTAAGATCTAGATTTACAGGTCTTTGCTTTTTCACAGTTACTTGCCCATCTTTGCCCACAAAGGAGCTCATCTACTTGTTTTTATGAAACCCACCTACATATTGCAAATGTAGGTGGCACACTCTAGATAAACCAATTAGGACACCAAAAAGTTCACTCGAGTGTAAAAATTGATGTAAAAATAGGTTTACCCACAGACGATACGGTATAAAACCGTTGACAGTATATAAGGCTATGCGCCCTTTTACAATTCTTGTTTAGATAGAGACGCTTGCGAATTAGCGAATGGTCTAATATTTAATCGCCGTAGAATATTTATTATACATTTATGCATAAATCACAGAAAAATTGACTTTTAACCTAGGTTATAAGTTAGAATGATCTGAATTTGCTTAACATTAGTATCACAACATAACAATCAGAATATTGTTATTAAATAGGAGACAAATAGATGGCAGATAAAAAAGCCACAGTCCATATTGATGGTCACGATCCGATTGAGTTACCAATTTACGAAGGTACAGCTGGTCAAGACGTAGTTGACGTTCGTTCTTTAGGTGCTCACGGCCTATTTACGTATGACCCAGGATTTATGTCGACTGCCTCTTGTGACTCGTCTATCACTTACATTGACGGTGCCAAAGGTGTACTGCTTCATCGCGGTTATCCAATTGAGCAACTTGCTGAAAATTCTAACTATATTGAACTTTGCTACCTACTATTAAACGGTGAATTACCAAGCGAAGAACAACTAGCTGAGTTCTCAGATGAGATCACTCGCAACACAATGATGCACGAGAAGATTGCTGCGTTTTTCCAAGGCTTCCGTGTAGATGCACACCCTATGGCAATGCTATGTGGTGTAGTTGGTGCGTTATCTTCGTTCTACCACTCAGATTTGGATATTTCTGACGAAGATCAACGTATGCGTTGTGCAATCAAGTTAGTAGCTAAGCTACCAACAATTGCTGCAATGGCGTACAAATATAACGTTGGCCAACCGTTCGTATATCCACGTAACGACTTGAGCTACGCAGAAAACTTCCTTCACATGATGTTCTCTGTGCCAGCTGAAGACTACAACGTCAGCCCTGTACTTGCTAAAGCAATGGATCGTATTTTCATGCTTCACGCAGATCACGAGCAAAACGCGTCAACTTCAACAGTTCGTCTTGCTGGCTCTTCAGGTGCAAACCCTTACGCGTGTATCGCGGCAGGTATTGCATCACTTTGGGGCCCTGCACACGGCGGCGCAAACGAAGCATGTTTAACTATGCTTGAAGAAATTGGTTCTGTTGATCGTATTGACGAGTACGTTGCAAAAGCAAAAGATAAGAACGATCCGTTCCGTCTAATGGGCTTTGGTCACCGCGTTTATAAAAACTTTGACCCACGTGCGACAGTAATGCGTCAAACGTGCCACGAAGTACTTAAAGAGCTAAACATTCAAGATCCACTGCTTGACGTAGCAATGAAACTTGAACAGATTGCCCTAGAAGACCCTTACTTCATTGAGAAGAAGCTATACCCGAATGTAGACTTCTATTCTGGTATCATTCTTAAAGCAATCGGTATTCCAACAAGCATGTTTACGGTTATCTTCGCGATGTCTCGTACTGTGGGCTGGATTTCACACTGGAACGAAATGCTTTCTCAACCAGGACACAAAATTGGTCGTCCGCGTCAGCTTTACAAAGGCTACACGTCTCGCGACTACAAAACACAAAACGACAGATAATCTCGTTATTGTGTTTGAAAAGGCCGCTTAATGCGGCCTTTTTTGTTTTAATATCGCCGCGTATTCGTTAGAATCGCGCTGCTCAATTAACTCAGGTACGTTATGACTGACATCCAATCTCTGCGCAACGACTTTCCAATTTTGAACAAACAACTTGATGGACAGCCGCTTTGCTATCTTGACTCTGCTGCAACTGCGCAAAAACCGAACAAAGTCATTGATGTCATAAAAACTTTTTATCAAGATGAGAATTCAAACGTACATAGAGGTTTACACACGCTTAGTGAAAACGCCACTGTTCGCTACGAAAGTGCCCGAGAAACAATTGCCAATTTTTTAAATGTTGAAACACGAGAAATCGTATGGACCAGCGGCGCAACTGAATCACTAAACTTGGTGGCTCATGGCCTGAGTGCAAGCTTAAATTCAGACAGCGTCATTGCCATCAGTCCCTTTGAACATCACGCTAACATAGTGCCTTGGCAAGAAGCTTGTCAACGTACAGGCGCAACTTTGCTGGTGTTACCTATGTTAGACGGCGTCCTCGATGAGCAAGGCGCTATTGCGATGTTAAAGCAGCATAAACCTGATGTGTTAGCAATGGGCCATGTTTCAAACGCACTTGGGAATATTCATCCAATTGAGTCGCTCATTTCGGTTTGCAAGGCCTTAGGTACCATCACGGTTATCGACGGCGCACAGTCTTTACTGCATTTGAGACCTGATCTAAAGGCGCTGGAATGCGACTTTTATGTTTTTTCAGCTCATAAAGCGCTTGGACCAACAGGTGTCGGCGGACTTTATGGTAAATACCAGCAACTAAATGCGCTCCCGGTATACAAAACCGGCGGCGAAATGATAAAAGAAGTGAGTTTCGAGCGATCCAGTTATAGAGAGGCACCTAGCAAGTTTGAGCCCGGCACTCCCAATATTTCTGGCGTTATCGGATTTGCCGCAGCGATAGATTATGTAAACGAGATTGATCCCAGTGCACTTCAACGTTATGAGCAAGCGCTCTATCACTCCCTTTTAGCAAAGCTAAAACAGATTGAAGGCATCACGGTTTATGGCGATACACAAAACAATGTTGGCGTCGTCAGTTTTAACTATAAAAACGAACACCACTACGATCTTGCCACACTACTCAATACATACGGCGTAGCAGTCAGAAGCGGACACCATTGTACTCAGCCGCTAATGAAAATGCTCAAGGTTAATGGAACAGTACGTGCAAGTTTGGCTTTTTATAATAACCAAGACGATATTGAGCATTTTATTAATGCGTTAAGTGCCACAATAGAATTATTAGATTGAACTTATGAATATTGAACATATCACAAAAAAATTATCTGAAAGTCATGGCTGGCAAGCCAAGTATCGTGAAATTATGCTGCTAGGTAAACAACTTCCAACTCTTCCTGATGCACTGAAAGTCGACTCAGCGATAGTGTCAGGCTGTGATAGTAAAGTTTGGCTCTATCTGGACTTAGATGAAAGCGCGCAGCAGCTCGTGCTTATTGCTGACTCAGATACGCGTATTGTCAAAGGATTACTTGCAATCATCATTGCAGCGTACGCAGGTAAAACGCCAGAACAAGCAAGCCAGTTTAATGCTTATGAACTGTTTGAGTCGCTTGGATTAATTGCTCACCTAAGCCCATCTAGAGGTAATGGTATACGTGCGATTGTTGAACAGATCCAAGTGCAAGCAGAGATATTAAAATAACGTGATATAAGGTGCTCAAACGAGCACACTTATTCGCTGCTTTTGCTTTGTTTATCTAGGTACTTACGTATTGCTTTGGACGCCGCAAAAAAACCAAAACTCCCAGTTACCATAGCAGCAGAGCCAAACCCGGTCGCGCAGTCCATATTTTTCCCACCTTCAGCTTGTTGCTTTGCTTTGCACACAGTGCCATCGGTACTTGGGTAAACGAGCTGCTCTGTAGAATACACACAATCCACGCCAAATTTACGTTTTGGATTATCGCTAAAGTTATATTGTTTTCTGAGAATATAACGTACTTTTGCCAGCAGCGGATCATGGGTCGTCTTTGCCACATCCCCATACTGGATCTGGCTCGGATCGGTTTGACCGCCTGCACCACCTGTAGTGATCACCGGTATTTTATTGCGCTTACAATGCGCGATTAGCGCCGCTTTCTCTTTAACCGCGTCGATACAGTCAATAACATAATCAAAGCCTTGAATGTAGTTTCTAATGTTATCTAACATCAGAAAATCATCGATCAGGGTAACTTCACAATCTGGGTTAATCGCAAGACAGCGATCTCGCATTGCTTCAATCTTTTGCATCCCGATACTTTCGCTATGAGCATGTAACTGACGGTTAATGTTGGTTACACAAATATCGTCCATATCGATAAGCGTTATTTTACCTATACCCGTTCTCACTAACGCTTCTACAGCCCAACTGCCAACGCCACCAATACCAATGACACAAAAGTGTGCTTTACTTAATGCTTCTAACTCGGCGTTACCGTATAACCGACCAATGCCGCCAAATCTTAGTTCTCTATTCGAATCAGTCATGTTACCACTCTAATTGACTTGGATTTTGCCAACTTGCAAAGATTTCATGTGCCAATAAATGGCCAAATGCACCATCACCTTCAGGCGCCGCTTGATAGTGTTGATGGTTACCTTGCCACTCAAATTCAAGGCAAAATGCGTGAAGATACGTTCTATCTGCAGGCTCTCCACTATAGGCTAAATCACCTAAAATTGGCGCACCGATGCTTTTTAGTGCCACCCGAATTTGGTGTGTTTTACCGCTAAACGGCTTAACGATACAAGCGCGTAGGTTGGTCGCAACAGAGCATGAATAAAATCGAGTCACCGCAGGATTTTGCTTAGTTTTAACCAGTTTATAGGTGCCTCTACGCGACTTAGCCATATCACCTTTTATCCAGCCCTGCTTTTTCTTCGGTTTAGCACTAACTAACGCTAGGTAAAATTTGTCTATTTTCCGAGCGGAAAACAAGCTCGTCAGCTGCTTTGCAGCCTCGCTAGACTTCGCTAAAAGAATGAGTCCCGATGTGACTTTATCAAGGCGGTGAACTGGAAATAAGGGATAGCCTAGTTGATCCGTCAGTAAGGCAACAAAACCTGCACCGTCCTCACTATGGAAGCTCATACCTTGTGGTTTGTATGCAACCACATAGTCTACCTCGTCCGCAATGAGCTTAAACTTTTCCATTCAGTATCTCTTGAACCCGTGCCAAATCTTCAGGAGTATCCACTCCAGCATGTACCGGCTTAGCCGCTTTAGCGACCTTAATTTTGTATCCATGATACAGCACGCGTAGCTGCTCTAGCGACTCTTGCACCTCTAGCGGTGAAACACTTAGCGATAAATAGGTTTGAATAAAGCCCGCACGATAGGCATATATGCCAACATGACGTTTAAAATGGCTCACTGGAATGCTATTTTTGTCGAGCGTTAACATACTGTCACGCTGAAACGGAATAGACGAGCGAGAGAAATACAGTGCGTTGTCTTGAATATCAGACACCACTTTTACGGCATTCGGATTCAACATCTCTTCTACATCTTCCACATCAACGCACAAAGTCGCCATCGGTGCATCAGAATGATGCAGTAGTGCTGCCACTTGTGCGATGTTATCAGGCTCTAGCAGTGGCTCATCTCCTTGCACATTAACCACCAAGGTTTGTTCGTTCAGCTCCAGTTGTTCAACAACTTCGGCGAGTCGCTCAGTACCTGATTGGTGATCTTCACGCGTCATGAGCACATTATCAGTGAAGTTTTGCGCTGCCTCAAATACCGCACTGTGATCGGTTGCGATATAAACCGCTGCCGCGCCAGATTGAATTGCCTGTTCGTAAACACGCTGGATCATTGGTTTACCGCTGATATCGGCAAGTGGTTTACCAGGCAGCCTGCTTGAAGCATAACGTGCCGGAATAACGACTACGAATTCCACTGCTCAACCTCATCGCTGCTCAGCTCGCGCGCTTCGTTTTCCAATAACACAGGAATATCATCTTTAATTGGATAAGCAAGCTTAGCTGCTGTGCTGATCAACTCTTTGTTTTCTTTGTCATATCTTAATTTGCCTTTACATACTGGGCAGGCAATTATTTCTAGTAATTTGGTATCAAAGGCCATGATAAATCTCTTTCTTTTTAAGTAAATTTAATACCGCTTTTTCAAGCGCTGATGTAGGTTTGGCATCTACTTTGAGGTAATACCAATTATCTTTTGCAAAAGTGCGACACTTTACCGCATCTTTCTCTGTCATAAAAATAGCGCCGTTATCGATTTGCGCGAAGTCGGACGCTTGATATGGATGATGGTCCGCAAAATGTAGGCTTTCACTCAGAACAATCCCCCTATCTCGTAGCGTATTTTCAAATCGCGCCGGATTGCCGATAGCACAGACTGAAGCGCCAGCCATTTCAATATTGGATGCTGGACTATCATCTGTAACACGAAAAAAACCAACAGTCTCTAACGTGTAGGAATAACTTTCGCATCCACCATTATATACGGCAAGATCAACACTCTGAATACGCTTAGGTAATTCCCTAAGGGGCCCTGCCGGCATCCATAAGCCATTACCAAAGCGCCGCACAGCATCAACAATACAGAACTCAATATCTCGTGCCAATTTATAGTGCTGTAGCCCATCGTCGCTGACGATGATGTTTACATCGCTATTACCTAATAATTTTTCAATACTCGCTTGTCTATCAGCACCAATCATCACGGGGCATTTCAATCGTTTAGCGAGTAAACAAGGTTCATCACCGCCCTCTTCCGTTGAGGTCGCTTCAGTGACCAAAAACGGGGTTGAGCTAGGTTTTGCACCGTAGCCTCGACTGATCACCCCAACCTTAAAACCAAGCTTTTCAAGAAAAGGGACTAACCAAAGCACAAATGGCGTTTTGCCATTACCGCCCACACTAATGTTACCGACAATAATAACCGGAACAGGCGAGCGGTACGCGGGGCAAAAACCGAGTTTATAAAGCCCCTTTCTCACCAAGCTAATAAGTCCAAATAACAGGCTTAGCGGAAGCAATAATAGTGTTAGTAGTCCCGGTTTTTTATACCAACTTTGCTCTATTTTTGATGCCATTTATTGCTCACCAAACTGCATTTTGCAAAGTGCATGATAAACCCCTTCCTGCGCGACCAATTCAGCATGCTTGCCTTGTTCGATGATCTTGCCTTTATCTAGCACATAGATGCAGTCACAACGCTCGATTGTCGATAACCGATGGGCAATTACTATGGTTGTTTTATCAGCCATCAGCTCTTCCAACGCTTGTTGGATCAAACGCTCAGATTCTGTGTCTAATGCTGATGTGGCTTCATCTAAAATAAGGATAGGTGCATCTTTTACAATAGCACGCGCGATGGCGATACGTTGTCGTTGTCCGCCAGAAAGCATCACGCCATTTTCACCAACAACAGTATTTAGGCCCTCAGGAAGATCTTTAACAAATTCCCAGACGTGGGCTTGTTTTACGACTTTTTCTAGGGCTTCTTGCGATAAGGGTTGCTTTAACGAGTACATAATATTGTTTGCAATGGTGTCATTAAACAACACCACTTGCTGCGACACGATGGAAAATTGCGCGCGTAAATCCGCAAGCTGATAATCATTTATATTCGTTCCGTCTAACTCTATACTGCCCGCTTCAATATCATAGTAACGTGGTAAAAGATTAGAAATCGTTGATTTTCCTGAGCCACTTCTACCAACCAACGCGATACTCTGCCCGGCTTTGATTTCAAGGTTTAATGACTCAATTACCGGATCGCTTTTAGATGGATAAGTAAAAGTTAAGTCTTTGACTTGTAGGTTACCTTGAGCACGAGATAAAGACTGAGTGCCAGTGTCCTTTTCTTTTTCAAGATCAATTACCGCAAACACACTTTTCGCCGCAGAGATCCCGCGTTGCAGGTCACTATTTACATTGGCAAGTTGTTTTAAAGGACGCAGCATCATCATCATAGAGGTGATCAAAGTGACAAAGGTGCCCGATGAAATTTTATCTACCATAGAAGGCATCGCGACAATCGCGAGTATCACCGCCATTGCGCTCGCCGCTATGATTTGGATGATAGACACGCTCAGCGCTTTAGTCGCATCCATTTTTACGCGTTGCTGGCGGTTATGATTATTAACTTTAGCAAAGTGAGAGATGGTTTTATCTTGACCACCAAAGCCATGAATAACTTTATGACCCGCCATCATTTGCTCAGAGCTTTTCGTCACTTCTCCCATCGCATCTTGAATATTCTTGGAGATTTTCTTAAAACGCTTAGACACCACAGTAACTATCACCGCCACGATTGGTACCACAACTAAGAAAATGAGTGATAGCTGCCAACTTGCATAAAACATCGTGATAAGTAAGAAAAATACAAATGCGCCTTCACGGATCAGCACTTGAAGCGCCTTAGTGACGGCTTGCTGTACTTGCTCAGTATCAAAAGTGATTTTTGATATCAATTCACCATTAGAATGTTGATCATGAAACGACACTGGTAGATACAACATATGTTCAAAAAGTTGCTGTCGCAACGCACGCACAACCTGAGATCCAACATAAGACAAGCAATACGATGCCATATAGTTAAAGATACCGCGTCCAATAACTAACGCGATAACAACAAAGGGCGCCAATTTTAGTACATCGCGATTGCCTGCAGTGAGGCCCTCATCGATAAACGGATCCATTAACGCAACGAACGAAGCGTCCATCGCAGCGTACCCTATCATGCCAATTACTGAAAATATGGCAGCGAGTTTAAAGTCTTTTACATAGCTAAATAATCTAGCGTAAATCTGCTTGTCGGTTGGTTGCATTGCCAGCCTCTACTTTTCTATATGGCATTATTGTAACTTTCAAATCGTTAAAACTGAATGGATTATCTGAGAAACCAGTAATTTTCCACTTCCCGAGCTCGTTCAACTGTGATTTCTTGAGCAAAAATTGAGATCTTTATATGGCCATCTAAGGCGGTATCCAATAGTGTACTCCCTACTCTTTGGTATCTTTCAATCACTTTCTCATTGGGAATTTTCCAAGGCGAATAAAAGGCACGAGAAAATATCGCAATGTCAGGGTCAACCGCTTGAATAAACTGCTCGCTCGAAGAGCTGCCACTACCATGGTGTGGAATCAGT
Source organism: Pseudoalteromonas sp. CO342X (assembly GCF_004208915.1). Lineage (NCBI taxonomy): Bacteria > Pseudomonadati > Pseudomonadota > Gammaproteobacteria > Alteromonadales > Pseudoalteromonadaceae > Pseudoalteromonas > Pseudoalteromonas sp. CO342X. The sequence continues at coordinate 164,097 of NZ_SGPH01000016.1, read as the reverse complement.
AATATATCGGCTTTGAGTGCTTCTTTTTCGAGGTTAAGTAACTTAGTTTCAGTGACTTTCTCGATATCTCCTGGTAATAAAAGCGTAAACTGCCCATCAGAGATACGAACCACACAAGAGTTATTGTTGTCATTGTTCGACATTTCTTGAGGCCAGATCACGGATATGTCTAGCCCTTGAAATTGATGTGTTCCAAGCACACAGCTATCAGCAGCACTTGCGGGGTGAAAACGCTGTAACGATTTCCCGCCATCAAAGGCAATGAGGTCGTCAACGCCACCATTATGGTCACCATCGTTATGACTAATGATGGTATCTTGTAGCGTAATTCGATTATTCAAAAGATAGGGTTTGATCACAAACTCAAACATCGAAAAATAGCCAAAATACTTGGCCCCCACATCATAGAGCAGCCCTTTGTTATTACGAGAAACTAACACAGCGGTTCCGTGACCGACGTCAAAAACATCGACTTGCCATAGCGGAGAGGCTCGAAATAGATACTGAACGAGGAAAATTAATATAGGTAATAAACCAAAACAATTTCTGAATAAAAACAGCAGCGAAGCACTTAAGTAGCTGGTTATAAGAAACACGGACGAAACGCTGGGTATATCTACCCAACTGACCGGAGAGTTTTGCAACAGCTTAAACAGAACCACTAACCCACTATCAACTAGATGAAGTGGAAGTTGCCAACCAATAGCGTGCAACGCAGTAACATGAAGCAGTAGTAGCGGAAATACAACGGCAGAAATCAACGGGATCACTATGATATTCGCAGCCAATGAAATGATGCTCGCACCAGAAAAGAAATAGAGGTTGAGTGGCAACAGACAGATAAATAACGCGAGCTGCAACTTAATTAACGCAAGCAGTTTCACACCTAAACCTCGGCCAACTTTTGTCGCTAACGTTACGATAATAGCTACCGCAAAAAAGGAATAATATAAACCAGGATTGAGTAATGAAAACGGGTCTACCACCAAGACAATTGTCAACGCAGCCGTTAACACCTGAAGTGCTTTAAGGCGCACTGCAAAGAGGTAACAGGCAACCCATACCATTGCCATGATCACAGCTCTAGTCGCCGATACACTGTAGCCACAGAGAATGACGTACCCAAAACACAAGAGTAACGAAAAAACCAAACACCATTGATGTAAGTTGGCTGCTTGGGAGATTATTACCGGGGTACAATACAGCACGACTTTTATTAGCAAAAACGCGATGGCAAATACCATTCCGATATGAAGCCCTGAAATCGCTAACAGATGGCTCAAACCAAGACTTCTAAATTGTGTTTTGTTTTCGAAGTCGACTCTGCTTGTATCGCCGGTTAACAAAATATAATACAGCCAAGCATAGCTGAGCCCATTGAGCTTTTTATCAATGAATAAGCGATAGTTATCTCGCCACGTAGTGTCCTTCACTAGCGAATTGATTGTTTTGATACTGCCCTTAAAATACATATGCTTTCTAAACGCATGCAATTCAGCGTTAAAAAGTCCGATATTAACTCTGCTACGATAACGTTTAAGTTTTACCGTAAACTCAATGTGGTCACCGACACGCAATATAGGCGTTGACGAGTTACGATAAAGCTTTGCATTTACCGTACGCCAACGCGCAAACTGGTAGCCGTCAACTTGCTCTAGCTTTACCTTTAACGCTTCACCAATCACAGAATTATCAACTTCAATAACTTTACCCGAAGCAGTAACAAGCTGCGATTGCCACATTTCTGGTATTTTTAGCTGATAAAAAACAAAGTAATGGCTAAGAACAATGGAAATCCCTAAAATAAATCCTGCCAATATAGGACAAAAAAGCTTAGAATAGCGGCCCATGAAGTAGAGGAATATGCTTATTGCGGCTAATCGCCAATTGTCGAGAAGAAATACCGCACTGAAGCAACCTAGAATTATTCCAAAACATATCAGAATCCAAGTAGATGGCAGCTGCAAATGGCGAAAAAAACGATTCAACGCTTTTTACCTGATCATAATAAAATCAAACAACAGAAATCATTAAAAATCTTTGGTAAGTTACTGCATGATGCCAACCTCTGGCATTTAAACCGGCGTTCAGCACGTGGCGCATTCTCGGTGGGGCTATTTTTCGCATTCATCCCTGTTCCTTTTCAAATGGTACTGGCAGCAGCACTTGCGATTCCATTTCGCGTCAACTTGCCTTTGTCTATTGCTCTCGTTTGGATCACTAATCCACTCACGATGCCGCCGATATTTTATTGCTCTTACTTAGTCGGTGTATTTGCCCTTGGCCAAGAACAACAGCCATTCCATTTTGAGGCGAGTTGGGAATGGCTTGCACAAAGCCTAACAACGATTGGGCCTGCATTTATCGTCGGCTCTTTGATCTGCGCAACACTTGCCGCTATTATCGGCTTTTTCGGTATCGATTACCTGTGGCGACGTTCTGTGAATAAAGCGTGGCAAAGTCGCGGCCAAGGCTAATACCAGTATAGTTAAGATTTGTACTGGTTGAACAAAATATCGAATTGAATTTGCTAATATTTCTTTTCAAACACAAAAAAAGCCCTTCCGGGCTTTTTTATCGTCTAAATTGTACTTTAGGCTTTACGACGTCTTCTCAGCGCCACTAGTGGTAACGCGAGTAAACTAAGCCAAGACCAGCTTGCAGATTGACGCTCATATGTTTCTGCCTCAGGTGGTGTACAGTTTTCTGGTTCACCAGAAATTGGGGTAAGTAGAACAGGTAAACTTACCGACTCATACTCAGTCTCGCCCTTACTGTCCTTCTCAATTTCACCCAACGTATTGCGTCTTTCAACCGTTTTGGTCGCAATCGCATATATCTTGTTGTCATCAGTGATCTTCACAGCTTCTGCAATGGTGTAAGGGAAAGAATCGTTCTTACAAGGAAGAAGTGAGTTTATATTCACTAGTTTTTCTGCACCAATTTCATATAGAAACGCTTCACGACGACGGTTAGAACCACTCTTTTCTGTAACACCTTGGCCTACAACAAAGCCATTATTGTTGATATCTGTGATTGCTGTCGCCGAACCCTCAAAGTATGCAGGCATTTCTTTGAACTCAGCGGTATTCGTATTAAAGTAAAAACCTGTTGAGTCATAATCTCTTGAGCCACCAGTAAAACGTCCAAACACACCAACAATCGTGCCATTATCATTTACATCAACCGCTTGACTATATTCGATAAAGCTCTCAACTTCTTTAATGCGCTTAATTTCATTGTTAGTAAAGTAAACGGCTTGTTCGTAAGGTAGAAGATCATCGTTACTTTGACGACGTGCACGAGAATAACCAACCGTTAATCCCGTCCCATTAGTTGCCACAGCCATGCTTGAATAGGCTCGTTCATCATCTTCATCTGGTGTAAAACCAAGTCCAAGATCGGTTGAACTGACTAAGTTAAAATCGTTATCAAACGTCCACTTGTAGGCTCGAGTATGATATGGCGAGGTCAATCTTTGAATACACACATCGACTGGTTCATCCACACCATCACAACTGTCTTCTATATTTTCTGTTGTTCTTTGCGATAACGAAGTTGAACTTTGTCCCACAATAATATAGCCGCCATCAGCGGTTTGTTTAATATCAGTGGCAAGAGAAAGGCCGCCGTATTCTGTAAAGGCAGGCTCTAACCTAATTTTCTCTCCAGCTGGTGTAACTAAAATACCTTTATTTCGCCAATCACGTACAAAATAAGTTTCTTCTTCTGTTTCACCCTCAGGAGTAAAAGTTATCTTTTTAAAAGGTGCAGAACCCCAGCCCACTATTGTACCGTCTTCTGCGATGCTTGTAAGATAGTTAGTGACCGAGCGAGTGAGTCCTTCATAATCCGGAGATTGTTCATCAAATACCACAAACTCTTCTGCGGTATTATTGTTATATGTCAAAGAAATTGCTCTTTCAATTCTTTGATATTCTTGGCTAACTACTCTGCTTGAATTCATAACATAAGACAGCATAAATGCATGAGCTTGAGCATTCGTATTAGCTGCATCATTGTTTTGAATATCTTCTAATGTGAAGGTGATTTCTTCTTCGATCAGCTCGTACTGCTTTTTTGTACTGTCGTAATAATTTTTGAGTGTTGAATCATCGAAGTCGATATACGACACATCAATCTTTACACCAAATAAATTGGAAGCGTGACCAATCACGTCTCCAGCTTCATTGGCATCTGACACGTAGCTATATTTGCTATTATCATGTCTTGGTAATTCAGTTAACTGATAGGTGGCAGCGGCCGCCTGTTGTGAAAGGGCTACGGCGACACTCGCGGCTAAAAGTTTAAATTTCATTTTAATCCTTACTGCTGATTCTGTAATGCTTCTAGTTCTTCCCAGCGTTCAAACGCGGCTTCCAGCTTCGACTCTAGCTCAGTCAAATGGTTCAATGCCTTGTGGGTCGTTTCTTGATCTTGTTTAAAGAAGTCTGGATCGCTGACCAGTGTTTGTTGTTTGTTCACTGCCTCTTCAAGTTCCTCTACTTTACTGGGCAACGACTCTAATTCAAGTTTTAATTTGTAACTCAACTTATTTGAACGAGCAGGCGCAGCTGCCTTTTTAGTCTCGACTTGTTGCTGTTTTTCTTGATGAACCTTTTGTGCTTCTTTCTTTTGCTGCTCTCGTCTTTGCTGATACAGCTCAAAGTCACTATAGCCGCCAACAATTTCCGTCACTAGGCCTTCGCCTTCGAATGCCCACACACTGCCACAGGTATTATCGATAAACTCTCGGTCGTGGCTGACGACCAGCACCGTGCCTTGGTATTGGTTTAAGATTTCTTCAAGTAACTCAAGCGTCTCAATATCCAAGTCGTTGGTCGGCTCGTCCAGCACAATAATATTTGAAGGCTTAAGGAAGAGCTTTGCAAGCAATAAGCGGTTTTTTTCACCGCCTGATAATGCCTTTACAGGAGTTCGAGCTCGCGCAGGCGGAAATAAAAAGTCCTGCAGATAGCCAAGCACATGACGTGAGCGGCCGCCCATCATTACTTCTTGCTTACCTTCTGCGACATTATCCTGCACGGTTGCTTCTTCATCCAATTTTTCACGGTATTGGTCGAAGTACGCAACTTCCAGATTCACGCCTTGTTTTACACTGCCTGCGTCAGGTTTAATATCACCAAAAAGCATTTTTAACAGCGTAGTTTTACCTGCTCCATTAGGACCGACCAAGCCAATACGGTCGCCACGCATCACCAGCGTTGAAAAGTCCTTCACAATGCATTTTTCTTGGAATGCTTTGTCTAAATGTTTCGCTTCAAAGACCAGCTTACCGGAACGATCCGCCGTCTCGATGTTGAAGTCTGTCTTACCTTGCTGCTCGATGCGTTGCTTGCGCTCAACACGGAGCGCTTTTAGTGCTCGCACACGCCCTTCGTTACGGGTTCGCCGGGCCTTGATCCCTTGTCTTATCCAGGTTTCTTCTTCGGCAAGCTTTTTATCAAACAAGGCATTCTGTTGCTCTTCCACTTTTAAATCATGGGCTTTTTGTTCTAGATATTGCGCATAATCTCCAGGGTATGAAACCAACTTGCCACGGTCTAAATCTAAAATTCGAGTCGCCATTGCGCGAATAAAGGCACGGTCGTGAGAGATAAACACGATCCCCCCTTTAAACTCTTTCAGGAATTGCTCAAGCCAGATAACACTTTGCATATCAAGGTGGTTAGTCGGCTCGTCGAGTAGCAGCAAGTCTGGATCGCTCACCAACGCTTTGGCCAGCGCGACTTTGCGTAGCCAGCCACCTGAGAGCTCTTCTAGGCGCATATTCGCATCTAATTGCAACTGGCTAAGCACTTGCTTGATCCGTGACTCAAAACGCCACGCATCTTCGCTTTCCAATCGCTGAGTTAAGCGCTCAAGCGAGGTCATCAGTTTATCTGACTGGCTGGTTTGTAGTTTTTCACTGACTTCATGAAATTCAATGAGCAGCTCAGCAACATCAGGTAAACCGTTCGCAACATAATCAAAGACCGAGCCATTTGCGCCCTTTGGTGGGTCTTGTTCTAGCCTTGAAACTTTTAATCCACCAACACGGTTGATTTCACCATCATCAAGTTGCACTTGATCATCAAGCACTTTCAGTAACGTTGATTTACCGGCACCGTTTCGGCCCACAATACAAACGCGCTCGCCTGATTCAATAACGGCATCAGCTTGGTCAAGTATAGGGTGTGAGCCAAAAGCCAGTTGGGCTTTAGCAATTCGAATGAGATCCATATTAGTCTATAAATTCTTGTAGTTGTTGTTGAGTAAAAGGCCAGCCAAGTTCCTGACCTGTCTCGCCTTTTTTAATCACTGGAATTCTATATTGATATTCCGTCATCGTCTCTTCACTATCGACGATATCGACGAGTTCAATTTCGGCTTCAGGCAAAAATTGAATTAACATCGTCAATGCTTCTTCACAAAGATGACAACCATCGGTGTGGAATAAAGTACATTTAATCATGACGGATCAACCAGCTGTTGTGAATTTGCTTGTTACGTTTAAAATCCAAAGACAAGGTTTGCGATGAGTATTCCTCAGCAGTTAGGCCAAGTGCCGCAAGTCCCATTTCATCGATTTTAAATCCGCGTTTGTTGTTAGAAAACAGCAGTACACCATTCGGTGCTAATATTTTCTTTACCCAACCAAATAGTTTTAAATGATCTCTTTGCACGTCAAATGCGTCAGACATACGTTTAGAGTTAGAGAATGTTGGTGGGTCTAAGAAAATGAGATCATATTGACCAACGGCTCTTTCAAGCCATTTTAAGCAATCCGCTTGCTCAAATCTGAAACGTGGGTTCTTCAAACCATTTAGCTCAAAGTTTTCTTCAGCCCATTTTAGATAGGTCTTTGACATATCTACTGTGGTAACAGACTTAGCGCCGCCAACTGCGGCGTGCACAGAAGCACTACCTGTGTATGCAAATAGATTCAACACGCGTTTATCTTTCGAATGTTGCTGAATAAACTTGCGAGCTAAGCGGTGGTCAAGGAATAGACCCGTATCAAGATAATCAAATAGGTTAACCTTGAACTTAGCACCGTACTCTTCTACTACCTCAGTGCGGTTTTGCTTGTCCAGGGCTTTGTATTGTTCTTGACCTTTTTGGCGCTTTCTTACTTTTACCGCGATGTTTAACGGGTCGATATTCAGCTGCTCGGCGGTAAGTGTGATCACGTCTTGCAAACGTTTTTGCGCAACACTATCGTCAATTTCTTTTGGCGCTTTGTATTCAAAGATGACTGCGTTATCGTTATAAATATCAACTGCAACATTGTATTCAGGGATATCCGCGTCATAAACACGATACGCATTAATGTCTTCTTTTTTCAGCCAAGATTTTAAGCCTTGTAGATTTTTCTTCAAGCGGTTGCCAAACGCAGTCGAGCCTTCAAAATTAAGCCCACTGCTCTGTTTATTTTGCTGTACCTGCATTTCATTCATTTCATACAAGTTAAGCAGCACGTCGAGCGGGCCATTTTTGAATTTATAAGACTTTTTACGCGCTAGTTTTAGCACTTTTAATAGGCTTTCTTCACTCGCAAGTAACGCCAAATTCCAGTCTTTATAGTGCTTTTTAAAGGCGATACCCATATTGCGATATAGCGTAATAATTTCAGCCATACCACCTAGACGTTCACCATAAGGTAAGTTACTCAGCACAGTGCCGGGGCGTTTAGCAGCAAGGCTAAGCTGATTGGCATCTTCAAACTTAAACTTTATATGTGACTCAACGCCTGCGCGCTTGGCATTACGCTCAGCAATTGACAGCACACGTTCATCGATATCACTACCGATCAGCCATAAGCTCTTTTGCTCTGGTTGTACATTTAATTGTGCTTTAAGCTCGGTGAACTTACTTTCACGAAAACTCGGCAGGCGTTTAAAGGCAAAGTCTTTATTGAGGTTAGTAGGTAAACCAAGTGCCATAGAAGCCGCTTCTATCAATAACGTGCCAGAACCACAGCAGGGATCAAAAAGCGGCTTATTAGTATCTTCAAGCCAGCCGCTACGTTTAACCAGCGCTGCCGCTAGATGTTCACGAATTGGCGCTTTACCTTGTTTGTCACGATAACCTCTATCAGATAAGCGAGGTCCCGAGAAGTCGATATATAGCGCACAGCCTTGCTTAGATAATTTCGCTATGATGCGAATATCAGGTGTCTGTTTGTCAACATCTGGACGTTGTTCAAACAGGTCATTGAAGTAGTCAACGATCCCATCCTTAACCACCAGACCAGAGAATTGCGTATTTTTAAGCGCATTATTCGTACCATTAAACTCTACTGCAAAGGTCTGCTTTGGGCTAAACCAATCTTGCCATGCCTGAAAACGAACAAACTTGTAGAGAGAATCTTTGTCATTCACTTCTGGTTTGTCATCGATAAGCAACATCACGCGCGTTGCAAATCGTGTCATCATACAGAACTTTTGTACGTCTAGATTAGCGCCTGTGAACTTAACTGAACCAACGGTTTGCTTGTTTATTTCAAAACCAAACTCGGTTAATTCTTCAACCAGTAACTGCTCTACACCAATAGATGTCAATGCGATAAATTGCAATTTGAATACCCTTAAATTTCAACTGGGCGCAGTATAACACACAAGTTATCGTTAGTTATTAGTTGAGCTTGGTTGTATGGGGATAAATTACGTTAAAAATTTAGCAAGCTCAGAAAATCTAACTTATCTAGCGCGCTTATGTCCGAGCTCTTGCTTTGGTAATTTTGTAGTAAGTTATGGAGCTCCCCTTTTTCAAACCACACGCCACCACAGCACCCGCACTCACTAAAACTAGCTTCAAAGAGCGTATAGTCTTTAAGCGTATGACCATCATCAGGGCATAATTGTAAAACGTCACGCTCAACCAACGACCGCTTTGCAATAAAATCGGTATAACTAAAATGATAAGTATGTTTAATGGAATCAATAAATTTGCGCGGCAGCCAAATGGCACCGCATGACTGACATTGATAACCGCAATGTCCTTCAGCGTCGGCATAAGTTAGTTTTAATGTTTTATCGCAGAGGCAGCGCATTCTGTTCCCTAGATCAGCAAACAACTCAAAGTAGGTACAGATTAATACAGGGAATAATTGCTGGTCAATAAAACGATGGGAAGAACTTGGCTATGCGCTTTGATGAACGCGGTGCGTTAACACAAGAGGCGCTAACCGATCGTTCAGTACTTTTATCGCTTGAAATTGTTCAAGCTCTATTCCCTCATCAAGAATAAATTGCTCGTTCAGGCTTAAACAAAGACTTGACTGACCATCATGCTCGATAATTAGAAACTCGCCGCGGCTTAGCTTGGAATTTAAACACACAACCGCCTCACTCACAGGTTCACCACCAAAGTATGGCTTAAAAAACCAGCTCTTTGCTTGCATCGGTTGTAAGTGAAATTTTGCCGCAGTTGCATTTAAAGCGATTTGGCAGCATCTGGGCTCATTCCAAACACCAAAACCGCAAAGGTAGGAAAATACACTCTGATAAAATTCAGCTTCGCTGAGACTAAAATTGGGATTAGCGGTTGAGTCTTCAGTAAGGTGGCGCAAACGAAAAGGCGTGCAAAGCTGAAGCTCGTCACCCAAATCAATTAACAACCTGTTCCTTTCTGTGCAGCGGATCCATTGCCACTCTTTTGAAGCTTGCAAAACTTCTCTCCCACCAACCAATTAGCTCAACTAGTAAGTGGGAGTATAACGCGAAAAACGCAATGATGAAATTTTTTATAATAACGTTTTGTTTTGGATCATTTGGTTATATGACCGATCCTTATAAGGACGAAACGATCTTTTTAACAAGCGCTGGCCCTTCATAAATAAAGCCTGTGTAGACTTGTACTAAATCAGCACCAGCTGAAAATTTCTCTTTTGCAGATTCCGCACTGTCAATACCACCTACACCGATGATTGGTAGCTTACCGTCGGTAATACGCTTCAATTCGCTGACAACATGCGTCGATTTTTCACGAACAGGTCTACCAGACAAACCACCTGCTTCATTACCGTACTCTAGGTTTTCTACCGCATCTCGGGCTAATGTTGTGTTAGTTGCAATAACACCATCGATACGATTATTAACTAATGATTCTGCGATCTGGGTTAACTGAACGCCATCGACATCTGGTGCGATCTTTACCAACATAGGCACTGACTTGTTATGCTTGGCGATAAGATCCATCTGTTCATTTTTTAGGCTTTGCAAAAGATCATCTAGCGCTTCGCCATATTGTAGATCTCTCAGACCCGGTGTATTTGGTGAAGAGATATTCACGGTGATATATGAGGCATGCTCAAATACTTTTCTCATACAGTGAATGTAGTCATCTTTACCTTGCTCATTCGGTGTATCTTTATTTTTACCAATGTTGATCCCAAGGATCCCATCGTATTTTGCTGCTTTTACGTTGTTGACTAGGTAATCAACGCCCTTGTTATTGAATCCCATGCGATTAATAATCGCATTTGCTTCAGGTAGACGAAAGATCCGAGGCTTGTCGTTACCCGCTTGTGGTCTTGGCGTGACAGTCCCTACTTCAATAAAACCAAAACCCATTTGTGCAAATGCTTCGATACACTCAGCATTTTTATCAAGACCGGCGGCCAACCCGACTGGATTTTTAAATTCTAACCCTAGAAAATTAACTGGTTTGTCTTGAACTGATTGAGACCATGCAAGGCTCATTGGCGTATTCGCAAAGCGGCGCAGGTTGTTTAGGGCAAAATCGTGTGCCCACTCCGCATCTTTATTAAACATAAAACGACGCGCAAGATCGTAAAACATGGTAGCTCCTCAGTATTGATAACGTAATCGACTTAGCTAAAATTACCCAAGCGTAACTTTAGCTAAATGGATTATGCCAATGGCATTAGACAAAAAAATACCCCAGTCAAAGCTGGGGTATTGTAGCGATTTCTAGATTATTTGGAAGTATCGCAGTTATGGCTTAGTAACATTAGCTCACGAAGTGCAACTGAGAACTTAGCAAAGTCATGACTTTGCGACGTCTTAAACTCAGTTAGCATTTGCTGCCAACGATGTAGTAAGCCTGCTTGCTTATCCATCCACTGTTCAATCTGTTCATTGATATCACTGTCATCACCAGCAAAGCTGTTTAACACAACCTCTGACAACGAACGCTGTTGCCAATCCAGCTCTTCACGATATGAAGCACGAGCAAGCGCCTGCCAATGGTTTGCAACAGGTTGAGCCGTAATTTGGTCAAGGAACCAATGTAGGCCCATGTTTGCACCGAGCGTGAAGTAGGTATTAGACACAACACCGATCTTACGACCTGAGCTATGTGCAACTTCCGCTAAGTCCATGACAGAGAACAAGCTTGAAAGCGATACGATACGCAGTGCAATTTCAGCTGGCACACCTTGAGATTCAAGGTCACGTGCTTTATCAACGATCTGCTCGCTTTCATTTGCAACCATGTAGTTGTGTAGATTTGCACTTAAATCTTTAAATGTTGGTGCAAAGAACGCGATGGTTTGCTCGATAGTTTGAGACTTGTCACGGTGACGCAAGAACCAACGCGTTGCACGGCGAACCGTACGACGTAATTGATATAGCATTTCCGTTTGAACTGCCGCTGGGATCTTATTATCTAGCGCAGAAATCGCTGACCACGTTTCCTTCATTTCAAAAATTGCACTTGCAATTGAGTAGCAAACCGCAATTTCTGCATCCGTTGCACCTGTCTCTTCGTGCATACGAACCATGAAGTTTAGACCCATGTCGTTAACGATATTGTTTGCAAGTTTCGTTGCAATGATCTCTTTACGGAGCGGGTGATTATCCATCGCAGCATTGAAGCGCTCGCGCAGCGGTGCTGGGAATGAGTTCACTAGCAACTGACGGTAGTATGGATTTTCTGAGATCTCATCAACAACTAATGTCTCTTTTAATACCATTTTAGAGTAAGAAACCAATACAGATAGCTCAGGACGCGTTAGGTCTTTACCTGCCGCCGCACGCTCTGCTAGCTCTTCATCAGTTGGTAAGAATTCGATTGCACGATTTAGCTTGCCGTCTTTTTCAAGTGCATGGATAAAGCGTACTTTCTCTTTCAGCGTCGCTGGACCTTTAGACTTAGTAACCGACAGCGTGTGCGTTTGACGGTAACAATCTTTCAGTACCAATTCTGATACTTCATCAGTCATTGAATACAGTAATTCGTTACGCTGCTTATTCGTCAATTCACCTTCAGCAACTAGGCCATTAAGTAGGATCTTGATATTAACTTCATTATCCGAACAGGCAACACCACCTACGTTGTCGATAAAGTCAGTGTTGATACGACCGCCGTTTGAAGCAAACTCAATACGACCCAGCTGAGTAGCACCTAAGTTACCACCTTCACCAAAGATCTTCGCACCAAGCTCACCACCGTTGATACGTAGCGCGTCGTTTGCACGGTCGCCTACTTCAGCGTCAGTTTCAGATTTAGACTTGATGTAAGTACCGATACCACCATTCCACAGTAAATCAACTGGCATCTTCAACAATGCTTTGATCAACTCGTTTGGTGTCATGCTCGATTTCTTAGTGCCTATCATCTTCTTCATTTCAGCGCTTAGCGTAATTGCTTTCGCTGCACGAGAGAAAATACCACCGCCCTCAGAAATTAGATCCTTATTATAATCTTCCCAGCTTGAACGTGGCAGATTAAATAGACGCTCACGCTCTACATACGAGCTTGCCGCATCTGGGTTTGGATCGATAAAGATGTGCATGTGGTTGAATGCCGCTTGTAAACGAATGTGCTTAGATAGCAGCATCCCGTTACCAAATACGTCACCACCCATGTCACCGATACCAACCGCTGTGAAATCAGTTGTTTGACAGTCAACGTCCATTTCACGGAAGTGACGCTTAACCGATTCCCAACCGCCTTTAGCAGTAATACCCATCTTCTTGTGGTCGTAACCAACCGAACCACCTGACGCGAAAGCGTCACCAAGCCAGAAGTTATAAGACTCAGCGATACCATTTGCGATATCAGAGAAAGTCGCAGTCCCTTTGTCCGCTGCAACAACTAGGTATGGGTCGTCTTCGTCGTGACGTACAACATCCACTGGTGGCACAATGTCACCATGTACGATGTTATCTGTGATGTCTAATAGACCACGGATGAAGATCTTGTAACACTCTTGGCCTTCTTTGAAGAACGCTTCACGTTCAGTTGGAAGTTGTTTACAAACAAAACCGCCTTTAGAACCCACAGGTACGATAACCGTATTCTTAACCTGCTGTGCTTTAACTAGGCCAAGTACTTCTGTGCGGAAATCTTCACGACGGTCTGACCAACGTAGACCACCACGAGCCACTTTACCGCCACGTAGGTGAACACCTTCTACGCGTGGAGAGTATACGAAGATTTCAAACGCTGGTAATGGCAATGGCATATCTGGCACTGCGCTTGGCTGGATCTTGAATGACGTGTACGACTTATTCGTGCCATCAGCTTCTTTTTGATAGAAGTTAGTACGCAGCGTTGCATTGATCATATCAACGTACAAACGAATGATACGGTCATCATCTAGATTCGCTACGTTTTCAAGCTCTAGATAGATAGCATCAACAACCTTCTGAAGTGCCTTTTCAGTGGCAACTTTCTTCGGTGCAAACTTCTTCACGAATAGATCAACGATCATCGCTGCAATGTGCGGGTAACGGTCAAATGTATTCTCGATGTAAGACTGCGAGAACGTCACACCAATTTGGCGCATGTATTTAGCATATGCACGCAGGATAGATGCTTCACGACCAGTTAGACCACCTAATAACACTAAACGGTTGAAACCATCGTTTTCTAGGCGGTTATTCCACACATTGGTCAATGCCGCACGGAAACGTGCTGATACTTTGTCAAAATCAGTGATCCCTTTGCTGTCGATAAGCATAGAGAAATCCATGATCCAGTTTACTTGACCATCAGTCGTCTTCACCGCGTATGGTGTTTCACCAATAACACGTAGGCCAAAGTTCTCAAGCATTGGCATCACGTCTGATAAGTGAATAGGCTCTGCTTTATGGAACAGGCTCAAACGAACAAGTTGTGACGTTGCTTCTTCCTGAGGTCTGTAGAACAGCATCTCAAGTTTGTTGTCATCATTTAGTTGCTCTAGCTTTTCGATGTCTACGACTGCTGCGCTTGGCAATACTTGGTCTTTATAAGCAGACTGGAAGGCATTCGTGTATTTACGGTTTAACTCGTTACCACGAGACTCACCCGTTCTTTCAAGAAGTGCAGATTGTAGCTTGTCTTCCCAAGTACGAGCGGCTTCTACCAAGTTATTTTCAATTTCTTTCACGTTGTAATCTATGTTGTTGTCATCAACACGCACGATGTAATGCGTACGCGCCAGTGTTGATTCAGAGAAAAAGGTGGTGAACTCTACTTTGTCGCTAGACTTAAATGCACGGCCTAGCAGTTGTTGAGTTTCACGGCGTAACGCAGTGTTGTATCGCTCTCTCGGCACATAAACCATACAAGAGAAGAAACGGCCATACACATCCTTACGCACAAATAAGCGACACATGTCACGCTCTTGAGTTTGTAGAACGCCCATTGCCACTTCAAGTAGCTCGCTTTCGCGTGCCTGTACTAACTCATCACGAGGATAGGTTTCAAGAATATTGAGAACCGCCTTGTATGCATGTGTGCCTTTAGCAAAGTCACATTGCTCCATGATGCGGTTAATTTTACTCTTAAGTACCGGAACATCTACCGCACTGTTGTTGTAGAAGCTAGAAGAGAACAAGCCAATGAAACGGTCTTCACCAATCACGTTACCTTCATCATCAAAACGCTTGATACCAACATAGTCGATATACGCGGGTCTATGAACGCGTGAAAGTGAATTTGTCTTGGTTAAGATCAACAAGTTGTTACTACGTGCTTCTTTGCGCGCAACTTCAGGCAATTCAGACAATAAACGACTGTGGTCATCACCTGAGTTTTTCATCAGGCCGAGACTTGTGCCTTCAACTGGCTTCAGTTCATAGTCACCTTGAACTGGAGTCAAATCATATTGGCGGTAGCCCATAAAGGTAAAGTTGTCGCTAACCAGCCAGTCTAAAAACTCGACGGCTTCAGCAACTTCTTCTTTTGAACAACTATAATGACGGGTCGGCAGCTCTTTACTTACGCTCACCAATTTATCGCGAATTGGTAGCCAATCAGCAACCGCAACAGAAACATCATTTAAGACAGATTCAAGCTCAGCTGTAAAATCAGCGATCACCGAATCATCTGTTTGCCTGTCGATTTCGATAAAAAATACGGTCTTAGTAGACGTAGATTCTTGTTCTGCTTTTAAGTTAGAAACCGCGGTGATTGCACCGGCATCGTTTCTTTGTAACTTAAGTGGAGAATGAAGTAATAGGTGAGAGACTATGTTTTTGCGATTCATCGCCATGCGCACTGAATCAACCAAAAACGGCATATCTTTAGCGATTATCTCGACAATTGTATGCGATGATTGCCATCCATCCTTTGCAACCTCAGGATTAAAAACGCGAATGACGGCATCGTCAGACTTGTTTTTATCAAGGGCATTCCAAAGGCTCAATGCTGCGCCGTATAAGTCACTGTCGTTACGATGTGCCAAATCCTCTTTAGACATATTGCTGTACAAGGTTTTGGCAAACGTTTCGACAAGTGACACTTTGTCAGCATGGACTTTTTTATGGATAAGCTTGCAGACGTTATCTAGGATAACAGAAGCTGTGCCTTCATTTTGTGTCATTATGTGTTCCTTAATCTATACCACCTTTGAACGGTAGATTATTTGTACAGCCATTTATTAGCGTGGAGTCAGGTAAATTCTAACCTTTCTGACGCTAATAAACAGCCTTTTTGACGAAAACATTTCAAGCTTTTCAGCTGTTTGCTCATCTATTCACAAAAAATAGATATAAATCGCCAATACCAAATAAAAAGGAGCACAATTATTCACATTATTTTTTCTGGTCAGACCAGATAAGCGTTCCAATTGCCGGTAAAAGCAGCACAGCACCCAGCATATTTACCAAGAACATGAAGGTTAAAAGGATACCCATATCAACCTGGAACTTAAGCGCAGAGAAAATCCATGTGCTTACGCCAATCGCCAATGTGATACCAGTAAACAGTACCGCACTGCCTCGTTCAGCAAGCGCATTTCGATAGGCAACCGACAACGGCATACCTTGCTTAAGCTGTCCCATCATAGAGGATAGAATATAAATGCCGTAATCGACACCTATTCCCACACCCAAAGCAATTACCGGTAGCGTCGATACCGTTAAACCGATTTCAAGCTGTACCATAAGCGCCTGAGCCAGCGTTGATACCACATATAAAGGTAGTACCACTGCGATAGTCGCTCGCACGCTCCTAAAGCTCGCGAGGCACAGCAGGAGCACCGCGCCGTACACGTAGATCATCATAGGAACCTGCGCCTCGGAAACGGATTCATTTGTTGCCGCCATCACACCGATTGGACCTGATGCTAATTTAAAGGCAACGTCATCAGTTCCCTCTTCTTCTGAGAACGCTTTGATTTTTGCAATCACATGGTCGATAGATTCGGCCTTATGATCTGCCATAAAGATGATAATAGGCATCACCGAACAATCACCGTTAAGTAACCCTGAGCTGGTCTCTACTCGAGAGGTAGCTTGAACTAGAGAAGCGGTATTTCTTGGTAACGTCTGCCACTTTAAGTTACCTTCGTTGTACCCAGCATTAACCGCTTGTGCAACGGAGCTTAAAGAAACAGCCGATTGTACACTCGGTAAGTTTTCTACTCGCCATTGGAAACGACTAATACGCTCCATTGTATCGTGCTCGGTACAAGCCGCAGGTGTCGCTTCGACAATGACCTTTAAGATATCAGAAGAAATGGCATAACGGTCTGAGATAAGGAAAGTGTCTTGGTTGTATCTGGCATCTTCATGTAGCGCCGGTGCACCAGCATGTAAATCACCAATACGCATTTTTTCAGATTGCCAGTAGCCAAATGCGAACAATACTGCACTGATAAGTAAAATCACTCTGGCCACTTTTTTGTCTGTGGTTTTCACCAAGGCCTCTCGCATTGCCTCAAACATACCATGGCTGGCGTTTTTACCATCACCAAGTCGCTTAATATTTGCAGACTCAAAGAACGATGCCATTACAGGAAGCAGTACCAAGTTGGTAAAGATAATAACTGCAACCCCTAAACTGGCAGTAATAGCAAGTTCACGAATAATGCCGATGTCGATTGCCAGTAAAGTTAAGAAGCCAACGGTGTCCGAAAGTAGAGCAATGCCACCTGGGATAAGTAATGCTTTAAAGCTCGCTTCAGCAGCCACTTTGCAGCTTACCCCTTCCGCTACTTTTTTACCTATCGCGTTGATCATTTGCACACCGTGACTCACGCCAATGGCGAAGACTAAGAAAGGCACCAAAATAGACATGGGATCAACACCAAAACCCAAAGTACTGAGTAAGCCCATCTGCCAAATCACAGCAATAAATGAACAAACAATCGGAAGCAGCGTAAGCTTAAAGCTCTTACAGAACATCCAGACCATAATAAAGGTAAAAGCAATTGCTAACGCAAAGAAAAGCACTACACCTTTCGCACCATCAGCAATGTCACCGGCCATTTTCGCAAAGCCAATAATATGTATGCTCACTTTGTCAGTGCTAAGAGGCGCTCGGATCTCAGACTCTAATTTTTGCGCAAAGGCTAAGGTATCAAGCTTTTCTTGAGTTTGCGGATCGGTTTCCATTAGCTGAGCGGTTACCATGGCACAAGAATAATCGCTTGCAACCATACGACCCACAACTTTTGCTTTTTCAATGTTCTGCTTTACAACCGCTAGGCCTTGTTCAGTAGGTTGAAAATTAGCGGGAATAATAGGTCCACCGGCAAAGCCGTCCTCTACCACCTCAACGAATCTCGCACTGGGTGCAAAGATTGAATTCACCAGTGGACGATTAACACCTGGGATAAAATAGAGCTGATCATGCACCGCTTTTAGCTGAGTGAAAAATGGCTCATTAAAGATGTCACCATCTTTATCACAAACAGAAATAAGAATACTATTTGCACCACCAAACTGTTTTTCGTGCTTCAAGTAAACTTTCATGTATTCATGATTTAGTGGAATATTTTTGTTAAATGAAGCATCGAGCTGAATTTGCGTGGCTTTGAAGCCCAAAAATATCGTCGTCAGTACGAAAAAAGATACGACGGTAAGACGATGCCTAAAGATGGCGTATACCAATTGATTTAAAAACGCTTGCATTAGTTGTTCACCTCTACCTCAGCAATCCCCTGCTCCGTAGCTAGAATTAGCTGATTCTTTTTAACCACACCTGCTAAAATAGAGTGGCCGGTTTTTAGTTGTTTTGAGGTTAGCTTACCTGCTTTCAACGTGAATATTACGCCGCTGTTAGCAAACATATAGGTCACATTATCTTTGTGGGCAATACTATTTATTGTCGCCGTTTTTTGAGTATCAAGTTGAACTACTTGCTGAGCATTACCAATAAATGCGTTACCCCTAAGGCCCGCAACAATAAGTTGCTTATCTGAGGTTTGATCAACAGCAAAAAATGAACCGCGATAAAAAGGCTCAAATTTTTGCCATGTTTTTCCTAAGTCATCGCTTTGTGCCACAAGTCCCATTTCACCGGCAAGGTACATCATGCCTTCGGCGATCAACAGGCGATTAAAATGGGGAAGAATAAACGCCGTTTCTTGTTCGTATGCCGCGGGGTCTTGCTCTTTTAAATCGGCTAAGTAGTCGACATCATCGGGGTGAACAAATTCACTGATAAAACGTTTTGTCCAAGACTCACCACCATCAGTGGTTTCAAAAAACATGCCATAAGCGCCCACAGCAAAGCCGTGTTGTTGGTCAATAAACTCAATATCAAGACAAGGCTTTTCCAATGTTGGTAGATATTGTTTTAGCGCCCATGTTTTACCACCGTCTGTGGTTTTGATTATGCTAGCGTCGTGGCCACAAGCCCAACCAATATCTTTGCCTTTGAATGTCACAGAGGTCAACAGTGATTGAATTGGCACCTCTGCCTGCGTCCAGTTTTGCCCTTCTTGTTTAATAATTATTGTGCCGTGTTTACCTACCGCAATTAACGCATCACCGTTATCTGTAATATCCGTGAAAAGCGTTTGTTCTGGGTGAGCGACCATCAGGGCTGATTGTGCTGAAATCTGATCACTACTTTCGGCTACTGCTACATGCGCCATAGTTAAAATCGAGGCTGCTACTAACTTCTTCATCATGAGAAAACACTCGAGTTGTGAGAGGAAAGGAGGAAGAAGGCTGAAGCGAGGTTGCTTCAGCCTGATAATATTTGATTAACGGCGACCCTCACGGCGCAGCGCACCCTGAGTAAACTCGTTATCGTTGAAAGACTGACTGAAGTCATACATGTCTTCTTCGTTATCTAACCCAATCGCAAGGTAGCGACGAGAGTTTAGATCATGATAGACATCCAACGTACTCCAATGCGTCGGCACTTCGTAGTAATTAAGACCATGTGCCATCGCGACGCGATACATCTGATCACGGTTATCATAGATATCCGTTACGTGGATTTGCCAGCTATCTTCATCAATATAGAACACACGCTTTTTGTAAATATGACGAGTACCTTCTTTCAGGTTAGCTTCAACTACCCATACGCGGTGCTTTTCATATCGTACATGCTCTGGGTTGATATGACCGGCCATCAAGATGTCATCATACTTCAGCTTGTCGCTATGTAGCTTGTAACTGTTGTAAGGGATATACATCTCTTTTTTGCCAACAAGTTTCCAATCATACCGGTTTGGAGAGCCGTTAAACATATCAAAGTCATCTGTTGTACGTAAGCTATCTGACGCAGTTCCTGGTGCATCATATGCAACGTTTGGCGCACGTCTTACACGACGCTGGCCTGCGTTATAGGTCCAAGCCTGACGAGGTGTCAAAATTTGGTCCATGGTTTCATGTACAAGCAATGCAGTTCCAGCAAGACGTGCAGGTTCTGTCACTTGCTGCTTAAACTTAAACAAGATATTTGACTCTTGCAACGCTTCAGGCGTTGCATCTGTTGCAGAGTACTTAACCAGTAATTGCTCATCGAAACCGATAATGTTGTAAGCACCTGACTCCGTGGGCATCGCTTGACCGCCGTAACGTGCAATCGACAAGCCACGGAAACGCAATAGGTGGTTCCAGATAGCTTCTAAGCCATCTTTCGGCACCGGAAACGGAATACCGATAGCGGTATTTTTAATGCCGTTACCACCTTCGATCAGCTCTGCTGTAGATGCGTATTTCTTTGTTGCATCATACACAAACTGCGGATAAGACGCGCTGCGTCTAGTTGGGTAAATGTTCATTTTGAACGTTTCAGGATACGTTTCAAATAGCGCAATTTGACCAGGGCTTAACAATGACTTGTATTTATCTAAATTCGATTTATCAATTGTGAACAATACTTTGTCATCAGCAAACGGATCTGGATGGTGCATGCCCACTTCATAACCAGCTGGAGGCGCGGTGATCCCACCATTCCAAGCCGGAATACTGCCATCAGCATTACCCGCTTTCTCTGCACCGATAGGCGTCAAATCTTTACCTAAACGTGCAACTTCGTCAGCGCTCATCTTAGCCATAGCGCTGCTGGCAGACAGCATTGTAATTATTGTTGCTGCGATAAATGTAGGTTTTCTAAACATATCGAAAGCCCTTAAATTGAATACTTAATGTTGAATGAGATGAAATCACGGTCCGCAAAGGTATTCGTCTTACCACCACCCCAAAACGTGTTATAGCCAAAATCAAATGACCACGAATTTAGGTAGTTAAAGTTAAGATTAATGCCTAGCGATTTACGATCCTCAATGAATAAGAACATAGGATCCGGGGTGATACCGTTAACATCATGTGAGAACACTACGCGTGGAGAAAAATTCACACCACTGAATAGGTTGTTATACTCACCCTTTGCAATAAGGCGATAGCCCCATGCAGAAGCCGATGGGAATGGGTTGGTTTCTGGACCATTTGAAACCGCTTGGTGGATAAGATTGTAATCTCGGCCAGAAAGCCCCTCAATCGTGCCACTTCGGCCAGTACCTGAAACATTCAAACGAAGCTCATCGTACTCTGGCATGTCTTTAATAGTAACTGCGCCTACTTCACCAACCACAGCCCAACTATCTGCACCGAGCGATGGGCCGAACAAATGTGTTGCTGTAAACTGTGCTTGAATAGTGTCTCGCAAGATATAACCTTGCGCCACTTCACCAGGACCCACAAAAGCGATATCGTCCCCTTGACTAAGCTGAGATAAACCAGCCAAATCATCACGCAGACCCGCAGCGGCTAACTGCTCAACCATACCTGCGTAAAGTAGCTCAACGTCATCTATCTGTAGTGGCTCATCTTGTCTATATGCCACTTCACCAGCAAATGCGGTTTCACCGATCGCGGTATTAAAACTCAAACCATACAGTTTGATGTCTTCTGGGTAGGTAATTTGCGCTTGAGTAAAGGCATTTAAGTTAGTGACATTGTCTGCGGTAATTTGATTTTGTGCGATGTAAGCTAAATCAGCCATGATCGCTTGCTCTGTAAAGTTAGAAGCTTTACCAGAAATCAGAGGTCTACGGCTGTGGTAATTAATGTAATACAAACCAAATTCAGTGTCGTTTAGCTCTGGAGAGAAAATACCTAAGCGTAAACCGTACTGACCACCATCATCAGGTTCGCTCTTACCGTTATTCCCTTTTCCTTTAAGCGCCACTTTAGTCGGATAAGCCATATACATGGACGCTGCAGCGCTGCCAACTGCTTGTGCTGTTGGTACTACACCTTGAGCAACCAATGCAGCCGTTGCATCAGCATATAAGCTGTTTAATGCATCCGTTAGGTGATACAGATCAATATCAGGGTTTGAGGTAAAACCAAGCTGAACGTTTTGCATATAACCGTTTTCAGATGCAAAATCATTGGTTGAGAAGTAACTACCTGTTGCTGGCAATCTGGTTTCATGCCATTGATACTGATAAAAGCCTTCAAGGTTAACGTTTTCAGACAAACCAATCGACGCCCAAAGCATACCGACAGGGATAAAGGCTTCTTTTACTTCAGAGCCTGGTGCTTTCAAACGGTCAATATCCACCGGGTTGACGTTAATGCCATGGGAAATAAGCGTACTTTCACCCCAGTTAACGACTTGCTGACCTAAACGCACGGAGAGCGGGTTTTTACCATCATTGAGGTCAAAATCCGCCCAAACAAATGCATCTAGCAAGCGTAAATCCGAACAGACTTGTTTTCTGGTATCGTCGTCTTCACACGGGTCAACTTTTTTGCCTGAAACAGGGTTGCTATACGCAAAATCCCCATCTTCCATTGCAAAGTCGTAGAAATACATGAAACGAGTGAACAAACCATAGTTATCTTTGGTAATTGCTAAATCATGGGTACCTTTTAACAACTGAGAGAAAGTATCTCCAGAGTCAAAATTTAGGTTACCAGCATCACCATTATTTGAATAGGCACCCTGTTGTGACCAGATTTGTGACGAAGAATAGATGGTATTGCCAGTGGTTGCTTTATAACCATCCCAGTTAAACTGTGGATGATTACTTTTACCGATGAAATCAAAGTTACGATCTTCAACGCGAATGCTTTGACCATAAGAAAAAGTCGAATCGAAGGTAATTTCGAAATCACCAACCTCAAAACTGGCCGCGTGTACTGACGTGGCGGCAGCTCCCATTACTGCCGCACTAAGACCGAGCATGATTTTGTTTTTCACAAAGAGCGATCTTTTTATCATTATTTCTCCCCCTTTTGGCGGGTCATGTCTAGAGCTTAAGCTCTTAGAGTTATTGTTTTTTGTTGTCTAAACGATAGAAGCGAAACCGCGAAAATACAAATACTGCTCCACTAAATCAACGCTTTTTCGCCTCTAGGGGCGTATTTTACTCTTGGTAAGACGTCCTACCAGATAATTTATAACACGTATTTCAAGCTTATAACAAACTCATTTAACAAAAATAAAATATGTTTTGCAGTTACACTTCGATTAAGTGACTTTTTCTAACGATAGAAACTTATTGCTATCATCCAAGATGAGACGAAATCTCCCCCTGATCCCAATTGATGAAATAAAGGGGCGAATACGCTCTGCGGGGAAGCGAATACTCTTCCCCCCATCTTCAATCACTTGCACTGAAGTATAGTGCCCGTAGTAGTAACCGAGGCACTTGTCATAGCTCAAATTCATGTAAAAGAAGTACTCTTTCATCTACTGCGCTAGCGCCTTCTCTACCTTCTCATATAAGTCGTCGCTCAAGCCTTCTAAGTTTGCCAAACGGCTCAACTGCGCACGCATCAGCTGTTGGCGCGTTTCATCATAACGCTTCCATGACATGAACGGCGTGATCATACGTGACGCATTTTGTGGATTGATGTTGTTTAGCTCCACTAATAAGTCTCCCAATAGCGCATAGCCCTTGCCATCTGTACGATGGAATTGCGCGGGGTTACTTCTTGCGAAGCTTCCTATCAATGCGCGAACACGGTTAGGATTGCCTTTGTCAAAACAAGGGTGCGCATAAAGCGCATTTATATTCGATATCACCTCATCATTAGATAAGCTTGCACTTAATGCAAACCATTTATCCATGACTAGACTATCGTGACGCCATTGACTATCGAATTGACTGAACAAGCTTTCCATCTTTGTGTGCTGCGCGGCGACGGCTGCTTTTAATGATGCCAACTTAGTAGTCATATTGCTTGAAGAAAATTGATTATCTAGCGCGCTCTCAACACTATCGGAATCTGTTTTCGCTAAGTAATAAAGCGCTTTATTTTTAAAGGCTCTGATCGCGACATCCTTTGCTTCTAATGAGCCTGAGTCTTGCAAAGACAAATAAGCGTGTTCAAACACCGATTGCAGTGATTGCGCAATTTGCATTTCAAATGCATCGGAAATTGAAACGAGTTTGTCTACTGGGATAATTTCAAATTGACTAGCTAGCGTATCAAACGTTGGTAAAGTCAATAACTCGGCCAATAGCGCAAGGTCTCCATCTAATGTTTCCACCAATGCGGACAACGCATCGAGGACTTTTGGATCCAGTTTGAAATCGCCTGACGTAACCGCTCGTTTAACTTCGATCATAAAGATTTGCTGCACTGCTTCCCAACGAGCGTAATCACTACGCGCAAAACGCAATATGTGTAGTAACTCATCAATGGTATAGCTGTACTCCATAAGCACAGGCGCTGAGAAATCTTCTAGTAATACAGGAACGGGTTTACTTACAACTTGCTCAAACTCAAACCGCTGTTCAAATTCAGTAATATCTAACGCTCGTTGTATTTCTCCGTGCTTTGTTAGCAACGGAATGCTTTCACCTTGCTCATCCAAAAGCTCTAGCTTAAAAGGAATATGCAGTGGCGCTTTTACGGGGTCGCAATCAGCATGGCTTTGGCTCACCGTAATTGCATATGTTTGCGCCCGTTTGTCATACTCGGTAGCCACTTTTACTCTTGGCGTGCCGAATTGCTCGTACCATAGTTTAAATTGCGTTAAATCAACACCAGAAGCATCCATCATTGCATTAACGAAATCATCGCACGTCACTGCTTGTCCGTCATGACGCTCAAAGTAGAGTTTCATCCCTTTTTGGAAGTTTGCTTCCCCCAATAAGGTATGCATCATGCGGATCACTTCAGCGCCTTTGTTATAAACAGTTACGGTATAGAAGTTATTCATTTCAATAACTTGCTGAGGCCTTATCGGATGTGCCATTGGCCCCGCGTCTTCTGCAAACTGATGTGTACGCATCGCCATTACTGCGTCGATTCGGTTGAGGCCTCGAGAACCTAGATCGCTGCTAAACTCCTGATCTCTAAATACAGTTAGGCCTTCTTTTAAACTAAGCTGAAACCAATCACGGCAAGTAACCCGGTTTCCAGTCCAGTTATGGAAGTATTCATGTCCAACTATCGACTCAATGGTGTGAAAGTCTCGGTCTGTCGCAGTCTCTTGGCTTGCCAACACACAGGCACTATTAAAAACATTTAGTCCCTTGTTTTCCATTGCCCCCATATTGAAAAAATCAACCGCGACAATCATGTATATATCGAGATCGTATTCCAAATCGAACCTTGACTCATCCCACTCCATGGCCTTTTTTAATGACGTCATAGCATGGGGAGCTTTATGTAAATTGCCTTTATCAACAAATAACGCCAACTTCACTTCTCTACCCGATTTAGTGCTGTAATTATCTTCTAATACGTCAAAATCGCCGGCAACTAAGGCAAACAAATAGCTTGGTTTTTTGTGCGGATCGTGCCATTTTGCAAAATGTCTGCCGTCACTTAAGCTCCCTTCTTCAACTTTATTGCCATTTGATAATAAGTAACGATACTTTGACTCACCGATGATCGTCACCGTATAAGTTGTCAGTACATCAGGTCTATCCATAAAGTAGGTGATTTTTCTAAAACCTTCCGCTTCACATTGCGTACAGTAAGCACCATCAGAGAGGTATAAACCTTCAAGTGAGGTGTTTGTTTGCGGCGAAATTTTAGTGACAATTTTGAGCTCAAAGGCCTTTGGCAAGTTAGAAAGAATCAATTCAGAGTCAGATTTTTCAAGGCTTTGCCACTCTTCACCATTTACCTGACAAGATACTAACTCTAAGTCGACACCATCTAATATTAATTGTGTCGCATTGCCCACCGCGACAAACTGACTGACGGCAGTCACTATGGTATTTCTTGGGCTTAACTCAAAGGTCAAGCACAGCGTATCAACAGTATGGCTTGGTGCAAGGTAATCTTTAAGAAATTTGGCTTGTGGTTTTTGAGTCATATATATTCCTTACAAAAACGCCCCAAAAAGGGGCGAGTGATAAAACAAATTTGATATCGCCAATTCTAAGGATAGGCGTTTAATTTCTATTTGACCTGTTGGAAAAGGCCTGAGCAAGATTGCAAATGCACTATTTTATGCACGGCCTGCTGTCTCATTTGGTTCTTCTGCGTTTACCGTAGGTGGCGTAATCTTAAGGATCTTGATACCAAGATACGCGTAGATGACCGCCAGCACAGGATTGATCAAGTTAAAGAATGCGTACATGGCATAATCAAACGGATTGATCAGTAGTACGCTCTGCATATATGCGCCGCAGGTGTTCCAAGGGATCAGTGGACTAGTGATTGTGCCACCGTCTTCCAGCGTACGAGAGAGGTTTACACTCTTCAAACCGCGCTTTTTGTATTCTTCTTTGAACATACGACCAGGAACAACAATCGCGATGTACTGATCCGCGGCAACTAGATTTGTACCAATACAAGTTGCAATAGTCGAGGCAATTAGTGAGCCCGTGCTTTTTGCAATTTTAAGAATGCTGCGTACAAAGACATCAAGTAAGCCAGTTTTTTCCATAATGGCACCAAACATCAATGCCGTCATCACCAGCCAAGTTGTCGTTAGCATTGATGACATGCCACCGCCACTTAACAAGTCGTCCATTTTTGCATCGCCTGTTTGCAATGCAAAACCATCAAAGAAAGTCGCCCACACCAATTTCACATAGCCCACTAACTCGCCTTGGCTAGCATCAATTTGACTTGCAATAAGATCACCTTGGAACAGCACTGCCCATATCGCCCCTATCACCGCGCCGATTGAAATCGCCGGAAAAGCAGGCATTTTCTTGATAGCAAGCCCAAGCAGCACCAACAAAGGAACTAGCATTAACAGGTTAATGTTGAAATTAGTTTGTAGTATCGAAACAATTTCATCTATTCGCCCCGCTTCACTTGACGCTTCAGCATTGAAGCCCATGACAATAAATATAATAAGTGCGATTACAAAGCTAGGTACTGTGGTCCAAAGCATATGTTGAATATGATCAAATAAATCACTACCGGCAACTGCAGGCGCTAAGTTTGTGGTTTCAGATAATGGACTTAACTTATCGCCAAAATAGGCACCTGAAATGACTGCACCTGCGGTTACGACTTGATCTAAGCCAAGCCCTGTAGCCACACCTAGTAGAGCGACACCTATGGTTGCGGCCGTCGTCCATGAGCTACCTATACTCATCGCAACAATCCCACAAATCAAACAACTCGCGGCATAAAACCAACTTGGATTGATAATTTGTAGTCCGTAATAAATCAGTGTGGGAACGGTACCAGACAGCAGCCAAGTACCTATTAGGGCACCTACCATCAATAAAATGATAATGGCACCAAGAGAGATAGTGATCCCCTTTATCATCGCTTCTTCAAGCGTCTTCCACGTAAAACCATTTTTTAGGCCGACGAGCGCCGCAGTGAATGTTGCAAAAAGCAAGGCTATTTGGTTTGGACCTGATGATGAACTGTCACCATAGAGGTACACCGCAGCACCGAGCAAAGCGACCAACAAAGTGATCGGAATAAGAGCGTCAATAAATGACGGCTGTTTTTGTTGTTTCAAAAGGAATACTCCTACGCACGACGACCCATGCTTATAATTATTTTATTTGCAGTATACCGTTTTGAGCCGTTTTGAGTAGCTAGGTTGCCAGTGGTCGAGCCACGCACCATTCTCAAAAAGCCTCAAAAGAGTATCAGCTTAGAAAATCTGGCAGATGATAACAAAATTTGTAAAGTAAAAGTAAGTGTAAAAGGCATAATAAAAGGCGCTTGAAGCGCCTTTTATTACTTATTAACTTCGTTTTTGGCTATCCGCCCGTATGAAATTAGGTCCTGCGTGATAAGCGCAGCCTCTTCAAGGTAAGGGTCTAACTCCGAAATAATCTCTGGTGCATCATCCAAATCTTTAACCGGTTCTAAACCGAGACGTTTCAACCTTTCATTAGTACGTTTCAATACCAGATCATCGCGTTCTTCACGCTCCTTGATACGTTCGGCTTCAACTAATGAAATCGCCTTATCATCTTTGCGCGCTTTGTATTCTTCAATATCTTTATAAATATATTCGAATTCAGGCTCTGCTTTTACTCGCTCATCATGGCGCTTACTCAAGTATTGAATAGTTGGCGACAAGTTATCTAGACTCGCATATTTTGCACGAACAATACTATCCCAAGGCAGTGCATTATCTTCTTGGCTCTCTCCCCACTCTTCCGGGTTGATTGCCGAAGGTAGCAAGATATCAGGGATCACGCCTTTATGTTGCGTACTGCCACCGTCGATACGGTAAAACTTCGCAATAGTGTAAGTTACACTCCCCAAAGGGTTTTCGAATAAATCGTAATTTTTACCGAGACCACGATGTTGTTGCACAGTGCCTTTACCAAAGGTTTGCTCACCAATCACCACTGCTCGGCCATAATCTTGCATCGCCGCAGCAAAAATCTCGGATGCCGATGCACTGTAGCGGTCAACCAAAACAGTCAAAGGTCCATCGTAGAAGGTAATGCCATCTCTATCTTGTTGGCTTTCAACCCGGTTATAAGCGGTATGGATCTGAACAACTGGGCCTTGGTCAAAGAATAGACCGGATAGCTGGGTCGCTTCGTAAAGTGAGCCACCACCATTTTGGCGAAGATCAATGATAACACCATCTACTTTGGCTTCTTTAAGTTTCGCGATTTCAGTTTTTACATCTTGAGAAAGATTATTGTAGAAACTCGGGATTTCTATCACACCTATTTTGCTTTGTAGCTCAGAATATTTGGCTTCAAAGACAGAAGACTTAACTGCGCGGTCTTCCAATTTTACTTTGTCACGAACAATTTCAACGATTTTAGGCGTACCGTGACTATCAGTACCTTTAAGGTATTGAAGTCGAACCTTGGTCCCCTTAGGGCCTTTGATGAGATCGACCACATCATCTAAACGCCAGCCGATAACATCTACAAATTCTTTATCATCTTGTGCTACGCCGATGATTTTGTCGTCCGGCTTAAGCTTTTCGGTTTTGTCCGCAGGGCCGCCAGGAACTAAACTCCGGATCACGGTGTAATCTTCATCGTAACTTAATACCGCACCAATCCCTTCCAGCTCTAAGTCCATATCCATTTTGAACTGTTCGGCTCGGCGTGGCGAGAGATAAGAAGTGTGCGCTTCAATACTGCGTGCAAACGCATTCATGATTACTTGAAATGCATCTTCACTGTTCGTTTGGACTAGGCGTTTTTGCGCGTTTTTATAGCGCTTGGTAAGAACTTCTTTGATCTCTTCCCAATTTTTGCCAGTCAACTTTAAGCGCAGCGCATCAGATTTAACACGCTGGCGCCAATATTCGTCAAGTTCGCTTGTCGCGGTTGCATAACTTTGCTCTTCTCTATCAAAAATGAACTCATCTTTTTTGTCAAAGTTCATTTCTTTGTCGAGTAAGCCAATGGCAAAATCATAGCGCTCAAAGCGACGCTTCATGCTTAGATTAAACATATCATAAGCAAAGCCCAGTTTTCCTGAGATCAATGCATCATCAAATTGCTTACGATATTGTTGAAAACTATCGATATCCGACTGTAGAAGCAAAGACTTATTAAAGTCGATGGCTTCTACGTAACGATCGAAAATTTTATCCGATAAGCTGTCATCAAAGCTGAAGCGTTTGTAGTGTTGTCGAGTAAATAGGTTAGTCACTCGTTTACTAGCCGTTGTGTGTTGCGCTTCAGGTTTAAGAACCGGCAAGTCCTTAATAGTGACTGTGCTTGTTGAGGCTAAAGTAACACTCGATACGAACGCGGCGACTAGGGAAATGAGTGGTAACTTTTTACTCATATACAACTCCTTACTGGATATATAGGCTATCTGCTTTAGTTTTAACTTGCATTCCTGTCACAAGCTCTACGTGCACTTCATCATTTTTGACTTCAGTGATAGTAGCGTTAACAAGCGCTTGACCAAGTTTAACTTTAACTTTGTTATTAACCTTGACCTGTTCAGCCGGTAAAGGTTCAACTTTACCACTACGCTTTGGTTTGACTTCAGCAGGTTTACTACTCATTTTAGGGCGTTTTTGGTCTTGACGATCCCTAGAGTGAGGTTTCTTTTTGTAAGATTTTGTTTCGCCATCGCGATTGTTTGGACGCTGTGGCTTTTTACGCTTAGCCATTTTTGCACGGCTCTCGGCCAATGCTTTTTCTGCGTGTTCAACGTGCTCTTGTTCAACCTTCTCAGCTTGATTGCCGTCTAGGTCTACACGAAACTCGTTCTTAGTGACTGCTTCGAGATAACGCCAGTTTGAAGTGTATTTACGAAGTGCTTGACGAACTTGAGTTTTACTGACTTTGTCAGACCCCTCAATACGCTCAGCGATATCTTTGAAAATACCAACCTTTAATGGCTTAATCCCTTCCTTTTGCTTGAAGCAGTTAGGAAATTCTGAAAATAAGAAGTCTAATACTTCATTTGTGTCTTTTAGCTTGTTTGTGGTTTCCATTTTTAAACCTATTAATTACATCTGCTCATCGAGCGACGAGTTTATATAGTGTGTAACCCAGTCAATTAGCTCTTCTATATCTGCTTCAAGAAGCGCTAAATCACCGCGAAGATGTTCCCAAATACCTTCTATGAGCCTATCTATTGTGTCACAGTCTAAATCTTCGGGAAGCAAATCCCATGCGTGATGAATAAGTTCATTTAAGCGTTCTGCAACAACTTCTTCTTCGCCTTCCCAATCACCAACATCGGCGTAGGAAAACAAATAATCTTGTACCTGAAGCATATCTTTCATTAAAGCGTTTCCTCAAACGCTTTAACTAACGCTTCTAATCCGATCTTATCCTGCTCGTCAAATCTTGCCAGACTAGGACTGTCAATGTCTAGCACGGCAATCACTTTATTATCTTTAAAAACAGGGATCACAATTTCTGAATTTGATGCTGCATCGCAAGCGATGTGGCCAGCAAACGCATGAACATCCTCAACCAATTGCGTTTCACAAGTTGCAGCGGCTGTACCACACACCCCTTTACCAACAGGAATTCGAATGCAGGCTGGGTTGCCTTGGAATGGCCCAAGAACCAACTCTTCAGCGCTATCCATAAGATAAAAGCCTGCCCAGTTGATATCTTCAAGAGTTGTAAATAAAAGCGCACTCAAGTTTGCCATATTGGCAATCACATTGTGTTCACCACTAATTAGCCCTTGAGCTTGTTTAACTAAAGTCTGATAAAAGTCTTGCTTTTGCATTACCATCAAATTCACGAATTGAACGACAAAAGCTAAAGGTACTCTTTCGGAGAAATAATTAAAACCTTTTCGACTGAAAAAGTATTAATTATCTGTAAAACTGACACTGCTCGGTTAATTATCACTCAGTTTTACGATAACCTGCCCGTAAACCAAACAAGAATAGCCCCGCGGCGAGCATTGACATTAAGGCGTTAACAATAAAACCGACACCCGATTGTGCAGCGAAAAGATAGCTAAATACCGCACCACCAAGTAAGCCCAGTGTTAACAGACCACCATATTGCACCTTGTTGTACCTAAACATAAGGATATATCCGGGAACAACGAAAAGGCACATTGCAAGACCAACGATGTATGCGTTAGAAATTGCGCTAAGTAGTAAGTTAAAGAACATTTCACTGCGACCGAGTGTAAAACTGTAGTAAATTCCAAGCACGCCACCCACGATTAACGGTGATAGTAAAGAGAACCCTACTCCTTTGCCAACTTGTTTCATATTCAACACTCTCTACACTGATTATTCATTCAACACTACTGAGTATTGTGCAAGCAGTGCCTCTGCACTAGCCGACTTTGGTCTAATAAGTATTTTTATCAAGAGAATACTGGTGAAATCGCAAGGCGGGAGATTTTTGATATCAGAAACAAAAAAGCCCTCAAATTTGAGGGCTTTAAATGTGGCGGAGAGATAGGGATTTGAACCCTAGATACGCTATTAACGTATGCCGGTTTTCAAGACCGGTGCTTTCAACCACTCAGCCATCTCTCCAAAACCTACAATCCACGCTTACGAGCATGAATCTAAAATAAGTGGCGGAGAGATAGGGATTTGAACCCTAGATACGCTATTAACGTATGCCGGTTTTCAAGACCGGTGCTTTCAACCACTCAGCCATCTCTCCGCAGCGGGGCGAATAATAGAGAATCCCTATGCGCTTGTGAAGCTTTTTTTTCAATTATTTGATCGTTTGCGTAAAATTTGGCTCAATCGTCTAAGAACCAGTCAAAATTATGCGTATTTTTGATATTTCAGCGAACTTTTGAAAATATTCAAAGTCTTACGTATTGAGTAACTATTACCGTAGAGACCCAATTAACGACAGATATTGATCCAGAAATCATTGCCCCAACATATAACAATTGATACTCTTATCTCAGTTATTTTTGGGATCAGCATGTTTTATTAAGGAGCTTGAATCATGGCATTCAATCATTCATACAACACTGCAAAACCTGTCATGTCGACAATGGAAACAAACAAAGTGTTGAAAAACACTTACTTCCTATTGGCAATGACATTAGCGTTCAGTGCAGTAACAGCCGCAATTTCAATGACAATGGCATTACCAGCGTTTACCGGTATTGTTTGTTCATTAGTTGCATTTGGTTTGCTATTTGTTATCGGTAAAAAAGCAAACTCATCTTCTGCTATCGGTCTTGTATTCTTATTTACTGGTATTTTAGGTTTCGGCCTTGGGCCTATGCTTAATCACTATGCTGCACTACCAAATGGTGGCATGTTGATAGCACAAGCACTTGGCACAACAGCGCTAATTTTCTTCGGTTTATCAGCTTATGCACTAACTACGAAAAAAGACTTCTCGTTTATGGGTGGCTTTTTAACGGTTGGTTTAATCGTGGTTATTATCTCAAGCCTAGTAAACTTGTTCATTGGATCAAGCATCGCGTTCATGGCAATTAACGCGGCAGTCGTTTTATTAATGTCTGGCTTTATCCTTTACGATACAAGCCGCATCATCAACGGCGGCGAGACAAACTACGTGCTTGCGACTGTGAGCTTGTATTTAAGTATTTATAACTTATTCACCAGTATCCTTGCCCTTTTAGGCGCGTCGGATGACTAACTCAGAATTTCTGATAAAATAAGCCCCATTACGGGGCTTTTTTATGAGTAAAATTTGAGTCAAATAGCCATATCAGTGCACTTTGGCGTAGCTGCACAGTCAAAGTTAACTTTACTAGAACGGTATGTCGATGCCGCTATTAAAAGTGACCATCAAATCGCGTGTATCTTTCTATACCAAGATGGTGTTTATCACGCCAGTCAAAATATCATACACGCATCCGACGAATTGCAAGTCAACGCGATTTGGCAACGCATCAAAGATAAAGGGATCCCCCTGTTGTTGTGTGTCACAGCAGCAGAAAAACGCGGCGTTAGCATCGAAGACGTTAGCCCTTTCACCGTTGCAGGCCTTGCGGAGTTTGCCATGATCTCGAGTAAGTCTGATAAGTGGATGCAGTTTAAATGAGTAAAAACGTGTTAATTATTTCTCAAACCAGTCCATTTGACCAAAATAGTCTGAAAGAAGCGCTCGATGTCGCACTAATCTATGCAGCGATTGATCAACAAGTAAGTTGGCTTTTTACCGGTTCTGCTGTGCTATCGCTCCAGAAAACCCTCAATGCTCCACTACTGGGTTTAAAAGACATGTTTAAGCAATTAAAAACTCTGGAAATTTATGATGTCGAGCGGGTTTATGCCTGTCAGTCAGCGATGGAGGAGTTTAACATATCGCCACACTCCCTTGCTGTTGATACTGAAATCAAAAATCAACATGAAATCCTTGCGTTAATCAAACAACATGACTTTGTGGTGACACTATGAGTACGCTACATATTATTTCTAGTATCGAAGCATGCGATCAGCTGCAGTTTGTATCCCATCACGACACAATTTTATTATGTAATGATGGCTGCTTTGGGCAAACGCGTATCTCAGCTGGAGATGCAAATGTGGTGATGCTGCAAACTTGCGCCAGTGCCAGAGGCATTGTCCCAGAGGCCGGAGTAGAGCTTATCTCTGACAAAGATTGGGTTGAGCTGACCATTACGATGAACAATTCAATTACTTGGTAATCATCATGCTAGAATTTAACAACCAAACTATCGAGACTGATAAACAAGGCTATTTGCTAGACCATACTCAATGGTCTAAAGACTTAGCACCGCTTCTAGCCGCAGAGGAAAACATTGAGCTTTCAGATGCTCACTGGGAAGTCATTGAGTTTGTGAGAAGTTTTTATCTCGAATACAACACCAGCCCCGCGATCCGTATGCTGGTAAAGGCAATGGCTAAAGCACTAGGTGAGGATAAAGGTAATAGCATCTATTTATATAAGTTATTTCCAAAAGGCCCAGCTAAACAAGCAACAAAAATAGCAGGATTGCCAAAACCCGCCAAGTGTATTTAGGACGGGACAAACCGAATTAAAAAAGGCCTCAAATGAGGCCCTGTATAAAAACGTTACTTCGTATACGCTCTAGGCATATCAGAATCTGTTGTATATCTGTCTCTTAGTTTATCGTGGCGTGACTCAGTAGACACTTCCTCACCATTGATCCAGATTTTATCGATTGTGGTGCTAAATTCGAAAGGATCCGCACTCCACATTACGATGTCTGCACGTTTACCAGCTTCAATCACACCGCCATCAATGCCCAGTGCTTTCGCGGGGTTAGCGGTAACCGCCTTAAGTGCGCCTTCATGACTCATGCCATTTGCTACAGCAATACCCGCATCAAAGCGTAGCTGGTAGACGTTATGACTACCGTCACCACCAATTGACAGGATGACATTGACACCCGCTTTCTCAAGCTTACCTGCGTTATCTAGACTTGCATGCATTGAGTCAAAGCTAGCTGGTAGATTTGATACCGCACTCAAAATAACAGGTACTTTCGCCTCAGCTAATTGCTCAGCGACCACTACCGCATCATCTGCACCCTGAATAATCAGATCTAAACCAAACTTTTCTTTTAGCTTAATCGCTTCAAGAATATCCGACGCTCTTGAAAGCGTTGCAATCACAGGCATATCACCCGCAAGCACTTGAGTTAACACTTGTTCTTCTGAACTCGGTTTTCCCTCGTCTTTTTTGTCTTTCTTAGCAAGCTTTTCTTGCTGTGCCTCAAGCTTTTTAACAACGTTATCTAACGCTTTTGCACGAGACCCTTTGCTTTTGGCACCCAGATGAATAATTAACGCTGTTTGCTTGTCAGTCACACTGTTAAATTCACCAGATAAGTCAACAACAAAACCAAGCCCTGCAAACTCACTTTTACCACCCCAAGGTGCGACAAAGTTTTGCGTTACACCGCCTTTTCTTGCATAGGCAATTAAGCTACTACGTGGATTAAATGCGGTGCTTGCGTCAAAGTCTACGCCGGCATCGTCATCACCAGCATCACGAGAAGCAGCAACAGCACCGACTTCAACTAAACCAAGCTGGTTCATTGAGCCGATAAAGCCTGGAGTGACAACCTTACCGCTGGCGTCAATCGTTACATCAGCAGTCACGTTATCTGGGTTAATCGCTTTTATTTTACCGTTCTCGATAACTAAAGTCGCACCTTCAAGTACGCCCGCATCTGTCGCGGTATGGATCGTTGCATTAGTAATTGCGGTAACATTGGCAAAAGCTACAGAGTGAGCTAGCAATGCGCTAGTGATCATGGTTAGTTTCATGGTTTTCATCTCATCAACTCCTTACTTTTGACCTAACATAAAATCACTAACCGCTTGATATTTTTCATCGTGACGATCATAGACTTTACCGCCATCTACAAAGACCTGCTCTGCACGAGAGTACACGCTAAACGGATTGGTGTTCCAAATTACTACATCGGCTTGTTTGCCTTGCTCAAGCGATCCAGTTTTATCCTGAATGCCTAACGATTTAGCTGCGTTCGAGGTGATCCACTTAATTGCATGCTGCTCGTTGATGTTAAAGCCAGACTGGTTAGCTGTGTTCATCACTTTTGCGGCTTCATGATTCAAGCGTTGGATTGTGGTATCTGAATCAGAATGAACTATCGCACATGAGTTTTTCACTGCATCTACAATTGCTACATTTTCCTGAACCATATCATAGGCTTCCATCTTAAAGCCCCACCAATCTGGCCACAGTGCAGCACAATTACCGTTTTCACCTAACAGATCTGCAATCTTGTATGCTTCAATACCGTGGTGGAACGTCCCTGCGTGATAACCAAACTCTTTAGACAAGTCGATCATCATTGCCATTTCTTCTGCTTTATAACAATGGTTATGGATCAAGATTTCACCATCTAGCACACCACGAAGCGTATCGAACTTGATATCACGTTTTGGTGCATCCGGATTCAATCCAGCAGCATATTCGGCTTCGTACTGTTCCCAAGCGCGCTTATATTCACCAGCTTCAACCCAAGCTTCACGATATCCTGCCATGTTACCCATACGAGTATAAGGGGCAACACCTTTGGAGCCGTATACACGCTTTGGATTCTCACCACATGCCATCTTTAACCCATATGGCGCATCTGGGAATTTCATTGCCTGCATTGTTGGTGCCGGCACATTCTTTAAGGTAACACCACGACCACCAAATAGGTTTGCAGAGCCAGGTAAGATTTGTAGCGTGGTGATCCCACCTTCTCTAGCTCGGTTAAAGCCTGGATCTTGCGGCCATACAGAATGCTCAACCCATACTTGAGAAGTATTAGGGTTAATCATTTCATTGCCATCACTGTGCGATTCTACACTTGGGCTGGGGTAAGCTCCTAAATGAGAGTGCACATCGATAATGCCAGGTGTTACCCATTTGCCTTCAGCATCAATGGTAATATCTGCCGTGACAGATAGGTCTTTACCAACTTGCTTGATTTTACCGTCAACAATAAATACATCACCTTGTTCTATTTTTTCACCCGTTCCGGTTAAAACGGTAGCATTAGTGATTAGGGTGGACTGAGAAGGTACAGGCTTGTAGGTACTTGGGTATGGGTTTTTCTCTATGGTAACTTTTTCTTTTTGTGGGCCGTTATCCTGACAGCCCATCAAAGCTGCGGCAATGCCAGCTACGACTAGGGAGGGAGCAAATTTATACATTTTTGTCATCTCTATTGTTTTTTTGTGACTTTAACTCATGCCATCGCACTTTACGCAATTATGAGTTTTAGTGACAAGTAATTACGACGAACGTCCGAACATTATAACGCATGTTGTCATCAGTGAGTAATTTAGAAAAGCCTTAGTTGCCATAACTGAATGTAAATTAGCGTCAATATTGACACGTTTTGACACATCAAGTGGCATAAGTAACAAAGAGGAAGTAAATCTAAGAATGAAGTGTTAAATTATCGATAATGGTATTTTATAGTGAAAAAAGTTTTTGCTATTTGTATCCTTAGAAACAAAATAATTTATTACTTTACAGATAGATAGAAAGCCTGCACACATTTGACATACTCTATTACATTCGGAATTACTTGATTTACAGCATTCTGCAGCAACTTTAGTAATACTAAGAACGTGTCCTAGAGATAGCCAAGGAGCTAACCATGAAACTGTTCAATTTAGTATGTGCAACCTCGCTTTTGATCGCAGGTACCGCATCTGCGGCAGACTTTGTTGCTGCGGATAATAGTAAAGCGACTAAAGTTTGTATGTCGGTAGTCAAAGACAATAAGATTCACTTGTTCCACACCATTAAAGAGAACCACCTAAAAAGACGTGTTGTAGAAGAAAAACTACACTGTAATGATATGCCAGTCGGCAAATTTGCAGCAACCTACGGATTTAATAAGGCTGCGGACTTCCTTGGTGTAGACAGTAATGTAGAAACCAGTATTAAAGACATCGCTAAACTTGATAAAAAGACCATTTTTGTCTCAGGTTCAAAGTAGCCATGTCGACATGTTTGTAAACAAAAAAGCAAGGCGTAGCAATCCCTGACTGCGCCTTTTTCTTTGTTCAGCTATACAACTGCAGCCAATAACCCAAATAGACCCCCAAAGACGCCTCCCCATACAACTAACCAACCTAAGTGAGTCTTAATCATGTTTTGTACAATCTCCTTTACCATTTTCGGCGTTAGCTCATTAAGTCGCTCATCTACCGCTTTTTCAATGGTTTGATGTAAATCATCACCGAGTAGACCGTTACTAAGCGACTCACTAATTGCAGCATCAAACTCAGGCTGTTCACCGAGCTCAACTATTGCTAATCGCATTTTCTCAATAAATGGCTCTCGCAGCGGTTGTACAGCTTCAGTCCCACCAAACATCTGCAGCATCGCACCAAATTGCGACGCATCAATGACACTTAACAAACGGTCAAACGCTGGATTTAAATCGACTTTATTGGCTATCGGCGCCAAGTCAAACTTTGGATGCTCCTTGCCGAGAAATTTTTCTAGTTTTTCTTTACTAAAAAACTCGCTCAAAATGAGCTCTCGAATCGATTCTTTAAACGATTCGAACTTAAGCGTAATAATCCCTGAACCATAGAGGAAAGGCACTTTCTCAAATAACATATGTACTGCTAACCAATTCGTCAGAGCACCAGATAGAGCAAACAATCCAACCGAAAACAACACGTCGTTTTCTAGTGCGAAGCCAGTACCTGTTAGCAGTATCGCGAGTAAATTGGTGATGATATTTTTATTCAATGTACTTCCCTTGGATAAAATGACAGACGCGATATTTTATTTTTTTTAGAAAAAGGCCTCAAGTATTTGTGATCTTGAGAATTTCAACCATATTTTAGAGTAAGTGAATATGTTGGATCTAACTTATGTGGAACAAAGTCAACCAACAAATCTCTGAATCTCTCCATGACACTTTTGAGTTTACTTCAAAGCAAACCTTAAAAAGTTATGGGTCTAAAAAACTTTATAAGATTGCAGACGATACCCATCAATTTTTGGTCAAAGTTGCTCCAATTCAGGCTTTAGAGCGATTTGAATGTGAAGCATCTAATCGTGAAAAGCTTATTCGCGACTCTGATTTCCTTGTGGCCGATACAATTACCCTAGGTACGAGTGTTGAGTTCTGCTTTATTGTGCTGGAATGGTTAGAACTTGATCATCGCAATGAAAACTGGCTTGAGTGCGGTCAAAGCCTTGCTAAAATGCACCAACGTCATGAACAGGAAATGTACGGCCTAGAAGAAGATAATTATATTCATGAGCTTCCGCAACCAAATCAATGGCACAAAAAATGGGAAGTTTTTTTTGCTGAGGAAAGAATTGGTTGGCAACTGCAATTGCTTGCTGAAAAAGGGATTACCCTCACTGATATTGATACGTTTGTGGAGCAGCTTAAGCCACTCCTTCCGCACCAAGTTCAACCGTCTCTGGTTCATGGTAATTTTTGGCATGGTAACATTGGCTTTAGCCATCAAAAACCCGTGCTATTTTCCCCAGCTTGCTATTACGGTGATAGAGAAGTTGATATTGCTATGGCTTCGTTATTCGCTCCGCTGCCAGATGACTTCTATCGTGGTTACGAGTCTATCTATCCACTCGCAGAAAATGCACATGAGCGATTAGACATTTATCGCTTATATCCTCTTTTAGTGCAAGCAAACTTGTTTGCTGGCAAGTACATACGGGACGCGGCTGAACAAGTACAAGCCCTGCTCAAATAACTGCCATATTTTCGTCACAATGCGCTATAGTTAAAAGGTATTTAGTTTGGCCAATTCAGGTGGAGGGCCAATGAAAAACCTATATCAACAACGTATTGAATGTCCGCATTGTGGACATCATATTTTTGTCAATCTTGATGCGAGTGAAGGCGATCAGGACTACTACGAAGACTGTGCTGCTTGTTGCAATCCAATACACCTAAATATGCACTTAGACCAACTGCACAATAAGCTTGAGCTTAGGGTTGATAGCGACGACGAGCAAGTGTTTTAACCAAAGCAGAAGTGCTATAGATAAAGGGCAGCTCATTTGCGAGCTGCTTATCAGGTTGGCACAACATCAGCCTGTACTTTTGGTGCCTACAGATAGACGTAAAGGGTATTACTCGGGCAAGGTACTAGTTGTGCTTCAATAGAGTTTGCTTTTTCATGTAGTTTTCAACGGTATTAATAATCGTATAGGTTTGTTGGTCAATCTCAATATTCACAGTATCTCCCACACGCATTATACCCAAATTGGTAAGCGTCAGCGTTTCAGGTATTAGGTGTAACCAAAAGCCGGTATGATCAAGCTCCCCCACAGTCAAGCTCGCACCGTTTACCGCGATAAAGCCTTTGTACATAACATACTTATGCCACACTTCTGGCAAGGCTACATGCATCCTACAATTACCTTCGTTGTGATGTATTTCACTGATATTCGCGCTTGTTTGAATATGACCTGAAATTATATGTCCGCCGAGTTCTGTACCAAATGTCATCGAGCGTTCAAAATTTACCTGCGACCCTCTTTGTACCTCACCTAGATTAGTGAGTCTCAATGTTTCATCAATCACATCAAAGCAAACTTGTCCTACCACGTCATTTTCTGGCTGTTCGAAGTGCACCACAGTTAGGCAACATCCGTTAATTGCGATACTCGCACCCAAGGTCAGCTTATCGAGGTATTCAGCACCAACAGAAATAACTAATTTTAAAATATTATCGACCTGCTTTGCCGACACCACCGTCGCTTTTGTTTGAACAATTCCTGTAAACATATCTACCCTCTTAGTTTATCCTTGAGATTGTAGCGAAATCGCAATAAGAGATGTACTTAATTTATATTGAATATCCAACTAGATAAAAATAGTTGCGACTGCTAGCCGCAAAATTTTGCTTAAAACAAAGCACTAAAATAAACTAACGTTTTTACGCCTTAAGTAGTATCTCACCATGAATTTTTCAACTTGGGAAGCCAGACGCTTGCTTCAACTTGCGATCCCCGTTTTTCTCGCTCAAGTTACTTTAGTCTTAATGACCGTCGTTGATACGATGATGGCAGGTCAAGTCAGTGCTGAAGACTTAGCTGCTCTTTCTATTGCTACGGGTGTTTGGAACCCTTTGATTTTTAGTTTACAAGGGATCTTACTTGCACTTACGAGTATTGTTGCGCATTGCCATGGTGCTAATGACACCGCAGGGATCAAACGATTTTTCCAGCAAAGCTTGTATCTTGCTTTAGCGCTTTTTACCGTTGGTTTGGTTTTAGCGAACTTTACTTCTATGGTTTTTTCAAATATAGGAGCAAGTGAGAATGTTCAGACCCTCGCTCAAGGCTATATTGATTTTGTGAAATGGGGTCTATTGGGCTTTTTGATCTTCACGGTATACCGCAATGTCACCGAAGGGGTTGGGCAAACAAAGCCTGCTTTTTACATCAGCATTGTTGGTCTTTGTATCAATGTCGTTGCTAACTATATTTTTATCTATGGTAAATTTGGTGCGCCAGCGCTTGGTAGTGCGGGCTGTGGCCTCGCTACATCTATCGTGCTTTGGTCAATGGCAATTGCACAGTGGGTATATAGCTTGAAGAGTAAACACATAGATGGAAAGGCCCTAATCAGCGGTTTTACTAAACCAAGTCTATCTATGATGAAATATGTTGCAGCACTTGGCTTTCCAATTGCATTGGCAACCTTCTTTGAAGTTACGCTATTCGCGTGCATTCCTTTATTTATTGCAGATCTAGGTCCTATTTCCGTATCTGGTCACCAAATTGCTGCCAGCGTCACTACTATGCTGTTTATGATGCCTTTAAGTTTGTCGATGGCTATTGCAATACGGATCGGTAATCTAACTGGACAAGGAGCCTTAAACCAACTCAAACTTTCAGTGAATACCGCGTTTCTTTTGGCCACCTTAATTGCACTATTTGTCGCACTCATTACGTATATAGGAAGAGATCGGATTGTTTGGCTCTATACCAACAATACTGAAGTAGCCGCTCTTGCAACCAGCATTATGGTACTGGCTTGTTTATATCAATTACCCGATGCATTACAAGTCTCAGCAAATGGTGTGTTAAGGGGGCTCAAATATACTAAACCAATATCTTGGGTTACCTTTGTATCATATTGGCTAATTGGGTTTTCGTTAGGCTATGTATTAGCAAAGACCGATTTAATAACGCCTGCGATGGGTCCTCAAGGCTTTTGGATTGGTATCATTATTGGCTTGAGTACGGCGGCAGTATTATTGGTGACATGCGTAAACAAACGGGTGAAATTTGAGATTAATCAAGCGAATAGCTAGTACGCTAATACTTTCTACTTTGGTCGGCTGCAGCAAGCAGCCGAGCGATATTGCTGTTGAATATCAACAACGTTTGGCGAGCGCGACTGACATAGAGGTGGTACACACAGCACCACTTTACAATCCGGAGGTACAAAAAGTACCATTGCCGACAAGTGAGCTAACTATCTCTATGTTAGACATCGTGACCGCTGGACACTGCAAAGTCACAAATCTCGTCGCTGCGCACAATAATCAATTAGGGAAAGTTAGTTACCCAAGCGAACGCTTGAAATACAACATCTTATTTATCCAACAAGCGCCTCACTGCATTCAGCACCCAAACACAAGCGACGAGCTGCAACAAACATTAACTCAAGCAGTTCAGGAAAAGAAACAACAGCTTCCACGTTACTTTCTTCATATGATGACATTTGAAAGAGAATTGGCAAGTTTGAGTTTGTTACTCGCTGAAGAGGTGCCGCTAGAGCTGCCAGCAGCCCACAGCAACATGCTAGAGGCCGTTAACGAGCTTGCAGAGCTAGTAATAAACATGGATACGCCAGAAAATCTCAGTCCAACTACACTCACACCCGCTATAAAAGTGCTTTCTCAGCGATTTATCTCATCTTTGGTGACGAGCGTTCGTAAACAGACTCAGCTGAATAATGCGACTACAAGCCAATTACAACAACTTAGGCTGAGAGATGGCCTTTGCAAAAGTGGCGGAAATAAAAAGCAGGCAGAGATCATAAACAATATCTTCAACAAATATTATTTATCCATTCTTCAGCCTTATCAGGCGATGCTCTCTCTTTCTATGGAAGAGTTGATCTCAGCCTGGCAACCTATCCACCTATTGTATCAAAATAATAACGTTGTCGACCCGCTCACGCTTCAACAACACTTGGATAACCTTAAAGATTCTGCGAAAGCACACGTAAAATGGTGGCAAAAATTTTACGAGCTGTGTGAAATCCCTCCAGTATGAACAAAAAAAAGGCAAACAATCAAAAAATTACTGAAAGCCGCTTGATCCGTTAGCTGAGTCACTATATATTACAACGCGTTGACAGGCACAGACCTGAAAACAATTAATACGAAAATGTTATTGTACGACCGTAGCTCAGTTGGTTAGAGCACTACCTTGACATGGTAGGGGTCGGTGGTTCGAATCCACTCGGTCGTACCAAATCTTATAATACAACCGTAGCTCAGTTGGTTAGAGCACTACCTTGACATGGTAGGGGTCGGTGGTTCGAATCCACTCGGTTGTACCACTCTACAATATTTACTATCTAGTTAAATCCAAAAAGAAAAAGCATTGCCTACTCGTTATAACCCGCGCAAAGAGTCGATAATTCGGATCCACTCGGTTGTACCAATTTTAAATCTTTATAATTCAACTAAAGTCGAAAAAGATAGCACTTTCTCCACTATAATCAGGTCTATATTAAATTATTTCATTAGCATGATAAGTAAAAAAGGTACAGAGTAGTAGATTAACCTTCAGGCTTTGGGGTAGGAACAGTGAAAAGGAATTTAGCATACGATGGCCTACGTGGCTGGCTGCTAATTATTATTGCCTGTAACCATTTATATGGTCACTTCGTCCCTCAACTCACTAGAGCACCCTTAGGTTTTGTAACAGCGGCTGAGGGTTTCGTATTCTTGTCTGGATTTGTCGCATATCTTGTCTACGGAAGGCTAAGCAGTAATAAAACACAGCTTCAACGCAAAGCATGGCAGCGCTGTTTAACCATATATGGATTTCATATTACAGCCATTACCATCAGTTTCATATTCGTTTGGATATTTCCGTTTTATATCCAACAGTGGACAGGTTTTTTTAATGCAGAAAATTGGTTCAACAACCCCTTTCAAAGTTATATTTCGGCTATTTTATTGCTTGAACACCCAGGTTATCATGACATACTTATCTTATATCTTGTGCCAATGATATTTCTGCCTTTTGCAATACTTGCTATAAATCGTGGCCAACTTTGGTTAGTCGCAACATCTTCTGTCCTTATATGGCTTTTATCGCAACACGTCACAATTCAGCCTTTAGCTGGTCCATTTAACGTTATATTTTCCGATATCACAATCAATGTGAGCTACTTTGACCCTTTAGCGTGGCAAATATACTTTTATATGGGTTTTATTCTAAGCTACCTAAAACACCATAAAGGCTATTCTTTTGATTTTCCCATTGCCGTACGGATATGCTTGCTCACATGTATCACCGCTCTGTTTATTACTAAATATTGGTTTCCAGCACTGATGGAGCCGTATCTCTTAGGAAGTGGTAACGCCTCGGTAGTTTATCAATTGAGTTTATTATTAGCCGTTTACCTGTTTATGTTATTAAACCGACGTATACCGAGGCTCTTTACGCTGAAGTATCCCGTATTTTTAGGGCAACATGCGTTACCCGTATTTGCTTTCCATACCGTAGTCATTTATTTTCTGCAGCCTTGGAGCCAGACTTACACAACGCAAACTTGGTATTGGGATTTACTCATCTGCATATTTTTCATTGGGTTACTTGCGATACCTGCAAGACTTGACCAAATATGGCGTTCCAGCAATCGAAGAAACCAACTTGGAGTACAGAGCAAGGCAGCGTAAATGCGTAGTGTTTGGGAAGATTCAGTCTTTATCCACTGTGAACTTCTTTGTCATTCCTTGACTCGCTGGAGATACAAGGCGGTAACCCAGTTTTTTATAAAAAGCAGGCTCGTCCGCAATCATTGAAACATAAGAGCCCGGCAAAACATTT
Organism: Pseudoalteromonas sp. CO342X; assembly: GCF_004208915.1. Classification (NCBI taxonomy): domain Bacteria; kingdom Pseudomonadati; phylum Pseudomonadota; class Gammaproteobacteria; order Alteromonadales; family Pseudoalteromonadaceae; genus Pseudoalteromonas; species Pseudoalteromonas sp. CO342X. The sequence continues at coordinate 119,105 of NZ_SGPH01000016.1, read as the reverse complement.
GTTGCTAAGTAACCATCAACATATTCCATTACTGTACGCCCTAATCCCTGCCCTTGATAAAGCGGATTGACAGCAACATCGACAACCTCAAAATTACAACCTCCGTCTCCAACCACCCGGCCCATCGCCACAAGTTGTTCGTTATGTCGAATTGCAACCCCGTATAATGAGTTAGGTAGTCCCCTTGTGGCTGCTTCTAGAGATTTTGCAGATAATCCAGAGGCTATTCGCAAATCACAATATTCCTCAGGGCAAGGTACTTTCTCTTCAATTTTGAACGTCAAAATATTCACTCCTCTAATCACTAAGAGTGATAGAACAACAACTGTATAAATAAACAGTCAACTAACTCTAACTATCACCTTCCCGAGGTTCTGGTTGTGTTCGAGAATATCGTGGGCTTGCTCAATTTCATCCCAATATAACTCCTTATATATTGGTATCTTCATCGTCTTATCCGACAGGTCCGAGCCAAACTCATTCAGAAAATCTTTCACTAATTCCCTTTTATAGTCCAAAGAGCGATTTCTTAACGTACTTCCGTGCAAGTTAAACCTTTTCGCGAGTAACTTGGCAAAGTCTAGTTCTGTATATCTTCCACCTAGCATAGCGAGCATCACACAGTGACAATCCATTGCTGCAACTCTTAGGTTCGCTCTGAGGTATTCACCACCGACTGGATCAACAATGATATTTGCTTTCAAACCAAGTTTTTTCATTTCTTCAGCAAAATCACAGTCTAAATAATTAATAGTGTGATCTGCACCCAGAGACTTTGCGTACTCGGCCTTTTCCTTGCTACTTTGGGTCGTAATGACCGTTGCACCTAGCCTTTTTGCAATCCTTATGGCAGCACTGCCAACACCCGAAGCTCCGCCATGGCATAGTAAAACCCCATTAGAATTTAGCTGCCCAGTTCGCACAATCGCATCATAGGCCGTAAGATATACTTCTGCTAAGCCTGCCGCATAGCTCAATGACAAGCCTTCGGTTAACGGCATGAGTAATTCACTTTGTGCAACCACGTACTCAGCATAGCCGCCTCCAGAGGTTAAACAGAACACTTGATCACCAAGTAAATGTTCAAACTCAGGAGACGCCACTTGAACTATCGTTCCAGACACTTCCAGACCCAATATCTCACTATCGCCTTCAGGTGCAGGGTATCTCCCTTGTTTTTGCAAAATGTCAGCTCTATTAACCCCAAACGCATGCACTTTGATTAGCACTTGCTTTGCACTCAATGTTGGTGTTTCGGTGTACTGGATTTGAAGCTGAGAAGATGCGTGACTGATATAACGCATCTTCTTTGGGATCACTGAACTTTTTTCCATACTTCCTTCTCGACGAACTTACCATCTTCATACAGTTCATGATGCCATAAATTACCATCAATCTTGTAGCTGAATGACATCGTTCGACCGAGTAAGGTAGTAACATTTCCATATTCATAGGTTTCAATAAATCTATCTCCCTCTATTTTGTAACTCCCCCCACCAGCGTATTTAAACTTTCCTTCGCTTTGCGTAATGTAGCTGTGGTGAGCCTCAGTAATTAACTTTATCGACGTCAAGCTCGGCGCTTGCGCTGATACAATGCCATCTGGGGTGGCATATTTTCCCTCAACAAACTCCCAAGTACCTAAAAGTGGGTTTGCCAAAGCAACAGGACTCAATAACAATAAACTAAGTGCGGTGACTTTCATCTTATTACCTTTTAACGTTGTTTTACTCAGTTTTACATAATCACCCAACCAGGTCAGTTGAGATAATCTCAACATCAAGAATGAAATAATGCGTTCTCAGGTCTACTTACGAAGTAACCCTTGTAGAGAAAATAATGAAATTATTAATGCTAATACTGTCGTTCAATTTAATTGTATCTACACAGGCAGCCGAAATTGAAATCGAATATAAGGGCTGGATAAGTAGCAGCGATAAACAACATGTGGAAACTTGGCCAAAGCGCGGTGTTGAAACAACAGAGCATACCTTGGGAGCACTACAACAGCAGACGCTTCCATTTATTATTGAACCGAACTTATTCGCATCTGAGCCAGTGCCATGGGGTACGGTTCAACGTGGCGAACCCGATGCTATTCTACTCCAAATCAAACGATTTACCTCAAGCCTAGTGCTGATTAAAGATTGGACCTTGTACCATGAAATTGCTCACCTTTATCATCCTTTGCTTGACCACTCAGATTTCTGGCTTGCAGAGGGACTTGCTACCTATTTACAAAATGTCATTATGCTAGAGAACAATATTTTTAATGTTGGGGAGTTTCATACAAGATTAATTTCAGGGCTCAGCCGAGGCGCAAAAAATACGCTAATGAATAAAGGGTCACTTAAAAGAGTGAGCGAACATATGTGGTCATTAAACGCGCAACAAAGAGTCTATTGGAGTGGAGTTGCATTCTTTATAGAAGCAGAAATTGCACTACAGGATATGGGCAACAAGAATACTATCAGAACGCTTATTTCCTTATTTCAGCAGTGCTGTAAAAACAGTGTAATATCGGGAGACAAAAACAGTGGACGTTTATTTATTGCGAGCCTAGATAAACTATCCAAAACCACCATATTTTCCAATCTATATGCTAACTATAAGCAGCGGGAGGATTTCCCTAACTTAAGTAAAACTCAAATCTACAGTCTGCAGCCATTAAGATAAAGTGTTTTATGGCATCCTTGAACGGTCACTCTATCCGCTGTAAATATTTATAAGGCGTAGAAAACTAAGCTTGTTTGGTTTGCTGCTTTTCTGACTCAATAGCGGCTGTCATTGCGCCAAGTAATTCAGTTAGCTGTACTTCTACACACTCGAGTTGTTTATTCTTCAGCTTAACATCCAACTCGTTTGCGATTTTATGAATATCAATACAATCAAACATCGCAGCAGTGCCTTTAATCGCGTGAACTGTTTTTGCTAACGCATCGTAATCCTGATACTTAGCTTGATTCTTGATCTGAATGATTTGCTCATGCAGCCCAGAAATATACTGTTGCTTTAACTGATAAAATTCAGCTTCGGGCAGATCAACTTCCTCATCGACTTGGATATCCAAATAATAGGCTATTTTTTGACTGAACACGACTCTATCGATAGGTTTTGCGAGATGATCACTAAATCCAAGTTTTAAATAACGCTCAATTTCATGCTGCATGGTGTTGGCAGTTAATGCAATCACAGGCGTGCTACACCCCGTAGCCTGAATAAAGCTAAACGCCTGCTCACCATCCATTACCGGCATTTGAATATCCATTAATATCAAATCGAAATCACTATCTAGTACCGCCTGTACCGCTAGCTGACCATTTTCAACCGCCGTCACAGATAAGCCCATACGCTCTAAAATACGCTTAATAAGCTTACTATTGTCTGTGTTATCTTCAGCTAATAACACTTCACCTTTAAGCTCTTGATTTATTTCATCTGGTATTGTGCCTTGTTCACGAACATCGCCAATTTGAGCGAGACTTTGCACCCACTTTGTTTTCTCGGTGGTATATAGGCCAACAGTAAGAGTAAAGGCAGTACCTGAACCTACCTCACTTTCTACCGAAATATCACCATCTAACTTTCTCGCTAAGCTTTTGGAAATATTTAGTCCAAGCCCTGTCCCACCATATTTCCTTGATGTGGAAGAATCGGCTTGATAAAACGCACTAAATAATTCTTTTTGCTCATCCGCTGTCATTCCTATCCCGGTATCTCGTACCGTGATCATAAGGCGCTCGTTTTGACACGCCACATCAATCGAGATTTTACCAACCGTCGTAAACTTCATTGCGTTAGATGTGAGATTTAGTAATATCTGCCGCAATCGAGTGGGATCAATAACCACAAAATCAGGCAGTGGAAAGTGATAATTCAATGCAAACTCAAGCCCTTTATCTCTAATTTGCTTACCCAATAACGAATCGACATGCGCAATTGCTTGAAAAAGGTTTGACTCCACCAACTCAACTTCTAGTTTATTAGCCTCAATTTTAGACATATCCAAAATGTCATTAATTAGTCCAAGTACATGACGCGAGTTTTGTAAAATAACAGAGATTGCGTGATTACGCTCATGCGGCTTGATATCTCCGAGCATAATGCCATCGGCATAACCAATAATTGACGTCATTGGTGTTCTTATTTCATGGCTCATGTTCGCCAAAAATCGACTTTTTGCCTCACTAGCATCTCTAAGCTCTGAGGCCACCTGCTCTAACTCATAAGTACGTTTTAACACCTTTGCTTCAAGGTTTTTATTGAGCTCTATATTTTCTTCACTGGTTATTCTAAATTTGTCCGCAACCGCAAAAGCCAACAGTAATGCATCAAGCGCAGTACCTAGTAAACCATAAAGATATAAGTTACTCGACGATTCAGGCAGCAAACTTAAGTTAGTTAAATTGCCCACCATATTGGGGATCGCCATTGCGATATATGCCATCACAAAATAACGAGCTGGTTTAAAGCCCTCAACCCAGCGCTTAATGCCGACAAATAGTCCGAAACAGAGTGCTAATCCCGTTACCAATGTTGCCCAAATAAAGCCAAAACCTGGGAAAAGAATACAAAACGGTAGTCCAAGAGCAGCTATCACTCCAAGCCAGATAGAAATCGACACATAGTTTGGATGAACATCCTTGAGTTTTAAAAGATGGATATAAAATAACGCGTTGGTTAATGGCGCAAGCGCAAAACCTAACCAATGCAAGTTTGCAGAGTAAAATCCAAATAGCTCGTCGGGAATATGAAAGAAATGGCTCCATGCAAATACCCACACACAAGTGAATAATGCGTAATAAAAATGAGTGATATCTTTCGAGCCGATGTAGATTAATAAGTTATATAGCCCAAGAACAATGCCGACACCAAAACAAAGCGTCATGATAAGGTTTTCATAGACCACTTCCTGCTGAAAATCTCTCAGAGGCTCAATGGTCAATTTTACAGGAGTGTAAAAGAAATCACTCTCGAAGAGCGTAACGATATAATAATCTTGGTTCGGTTCTAACGTGACTTGATTACCATAATGAAATGCAAATTCATTTTCGACCTTGCCCCCAGAAAAAACTCGCAAGACCGTTTCTGGTGTATATATCCTCGACTCAATTTTGCTCAATACCGTATTGTATGGATAGAGCACAAATTCATTCAATGGCGTTTCATTTCTGACTTTAGTCACCAAGAAATAACGACCAGAAAACAGTGCTCTCTTCTTTAGTGGCTCATGAATAGATTCCCATGCACTCAACTCATCCCAGCTTTGAGGAAACCTTGTACTAGAACTTGCCTCATAAGCCTTTCCAACATGATGTAAATTTTGATATTGCCAAGGCTGCGTCAATTTCAACACAGCCTGATCTGCATAGGCGAAACTAGAAAACAGAATTATGCTGAAAATGATCAGTAGTAAACGCATTCTAGCCAGTTACCTTAGTAAAGTTACCTGTGGTTCGGTATTTGATCTGCAAGTTTTCTACCCCCAAGTCAGGTGACTTATCTCTATATAGTGCTCAAAAAAATCAAAAGCGATATGTTACATCCATGCCTATCCTTCTCCCCTCACCTTTAAAGTCTTCCAACATTCCCAAAAAGCTACTTAGGTCAAATTTAAGATGGCTATACTCTTTATCTAGAAGATTTTTACCCCAAATACCTAACTGCCAGTCTCTATACTCCACCTGTAGATTGGCATTCCAAAGCATATAACTGGGCTGCTTAGCATAGGGAGATTCGTTTTGGTCAAAGTAATATTCGCTTTGATAATCAAATGCTATTCTACTTTTTATACTAACTTCATCCCAATTAAATGCATAATTTATTTGTCCAGAGATATTCCATTCGGATGTAAACGGTAAGCGATTGTCGGTCAATACAACGCCAACTGGATCAATAAATTCCTCAAAGTTAGCTTCAGGTATATACCCTATATCCAAGCCTATCTGAGTTTGCTCCGATAGATACCAAGTGTTTTCTATTTCAGCACCATAGATTTTTGACTTACCTATGTTTTCAAGTAACTGATAAGGCGGTGCTCCAGGTACTTCTGAAGCCTGATTCATAAATACCTGTTGGTCTTTATAATCATAGTAAAAAGCGGCCAAATTTGTACGAAGTTTAAGCTCATTAAATAACAGCTTTGCTCCTATTTCATGGGCGATTAGTTCTTCGGGGCCATAACTTGCCTGTATCGCGGCATCCTTCGAAATAAGGAAGCCACCGTTATAGCCGCCGCTTTTTGCACCATTAGATAAACTATAATAAACACTTTTATCTGGTTTAACTTTATGGATAACTGACAACTTTCCAGACAAATTACTATCGGACTCTTTTCCCTCAATGTCGTAGGCAGGGACTAAAATGCCAGCGAGGTTATCTCCAAACGGTACATTGAGGTATGAGAAAGAGTCATAATTTACCTTTTCATCACTGTACCTTACTCCTACAAGTACATCTGTATGTTCACTGATTTCATATTCATATTGGCCAAACAAAGCCATTGATTTTACTTTGATATCATTGTCATAGAAAAAGGTTGCCGCACTTGCACCATTAGGGGTTCCCCTAAAATCACGTAATAGGTCATTGAAATTATCTTGGTAAATACGCTCTTCTAGTTGAAATAAGCCTACCGTCAGAAATCCGGTTTCCATACTTTGCTCAAACCTAAGCTCATTCACCAGCTTTTCATTTTTAAGCCCTAACTCACCTTCACATAATGAAAATGGACTTCCATCACAATTAAATCCATGTATCCTATCTAAGCGATTGAAAGCCCCAAGATAAATAAGTTGAGACCGGTCATCCAGTGCATACGCGATCTCTGTTGTAACACCTTTGCTTATACTGTGATGTTTTTGATAATTATTGACCCGCACAGCCCAAAAATCGTCGCTGCCAATATTAAAACCAAGCGCATCAACGCAGTTGCTAGTGCCCGCTTGCGCTGGAGAACATAATGAACCATCCAAAGGGTTTGAGAATAATCCGATATTCCCGACCGGCTGAACCAGTCCATTCCAATGACCATAATCTAATTTCACAAAAACACTGAACTTATCAAACTCGCCAAAATAACTTAGTCGAACATCATTTTGTTCCATATACGCCTCAGGAGCGTCAGGCTGGAGGTTATAAGTTGTGTACTCATAGTTATTGTGGCTTGCGGCAAGTCGCACCGCGCTATTTTGATCTAGGCTATAGTTGAGCATCGTACGTGCTCTTGTTAAAGAATCCGAACCGACCCCCACACTGACAGAAGCAAAATTACCATCTGTTGGGCGCGCCGTGCGCACTAAAATTGCCCCCCCAGTGGTATTTCTACCAAAAAGTGTACCTTGTGGACCTTTCAATACTTCTACTTGCTCAACATCAAACAAGTTAATGATTTGATTATTCGCAGACCCAACAGATATACCATCTAAATACACCCCAACCGGAGAAGTGTTGGCCGTATTGTAATCGACAAGTCCGACACCTCGAATGCTGACCGCTGGAGGCGTGCCCTCAGCTGCATTTTGACTGATTTTTACATTCGCAACTAAACTACCCAGTTCGGTCGTATCTTTCAGTGCCGCGTCAGTGATGACTTGTCCGGATATGGGTTTAACAGCGATAGCAACATCATTGATAGATTGCTTTCTTTTTTGGGCGTATACCTCAATGACTTCGATTTCTTCTTCGACTTGTGCTGACGTTTCCATCGAAACTACTGAGAGTAATGTTAGTGTTATCGTATTTAACAGCACATTTGGATGTGGCATAGTTTGAATCCCGAGCTATATCATGCAATTGCACTATCAGTATAGCTGAATTAAAAAGACCCCCAAACAAATGAACCCGATTACCTTTTTAAGGTTCAAGTTATCGTTCATAACGCATACAAATTATACCCAGATGGGATTTAAGCCCTGCAAATTGCAAGGCTTGAAATGTAGTTGGGCTACTCCGTCAGTATGACTACTCAAACGTTAAACGGCTCAAATCCTGATTCTCCACTAATGCTTTGAGGATATCCGGTGATAGCTCTACTCGTTTGCATGCCAGCCATCACAGCAGCTTCAACACAACCTGCATTGACACCGGTTTTAATCCAATCTCCGGTAATGTAGAGGTTTTCGAAGATGCTGCCATCCGTAGGCAGTCGAAATTGACTGCTATCAACAACACTTAACACATAACGCTCACTGGGGTCGACATTCACCCTCCAATACTGAGTATTGAACCTAACTTCGCCTTCCTTATTATCAACATCAAACAATACGTTCCAATCGAAGTCGTCACCATGATAAGCCTCTGGCCACAGTGGCTGCATCTGTAATCTAAGCTTTTGCAATGCGTTTTCTTTTACCTGAGCTTTCATGCGTTCAGGAAACTCATGATCGCTCGGAGGTGGATAATCTGCGCAGGTAAAAGCACTACAAAAGTAGGCAATGTTCTTAGGCTGAGTATTTGGCCAATCTTCAACCTCAAGTAAATTAGACATCGCAGCCCAAGTATCAAAGGGTTGAGAAAATGCGCTTAATATTGGTGGCTCATTACTGCCAGAAGGGTCGTGAAAACCCAGTTCATTGTCAGTTTTAGTGAGCCACAACTGTAAAGCTTGAGTCGCAACAGTTTTGACCTTTTCGGCTTGCAACTTTAAGTTGTTATCTTTAGCCAATAATTGCTGACAAAGTGGCTCAAGACCTGCCACTGAGATCCCAAAAATCACTAAATCGAAATCAGTACCTTTATTTAGTGTTTTTCTCGGCAACCTCTGTCCAAATGCTTGTTGGTAAACCGTCTCCCAATTAGACCAGTAAGACTCTAGGTTAATCTCATGTTCTTTAAGTAGTGCTACTTGCTGCGGGTCAATTTGTTGCCACAATGGAGAGCTTGGCCAACATGGCAAGTCTTTGACTAATTCTAGAGGCTCGTAATTTTGCGTCTCTTTTAGTTTAACCTGTTGAATTAATTGAATACTATCAACATAATGGCCATCATCATCCTGTGCACAGTGTAACGATTCAACCTGATGAAAAAACGCAAACTTAACGCCTCGATGTTTGAGCAGCTCATAGATAGGAGAGAAAATAATATCTCCCATCCCGGCTTGCATTTTCCACATCACACCACCGCGATAACACAGCATAATCCGAAGCATAGCCAAAGCCGCAACTCCCGCTTCGACATTCGGCTTTTTAAAATCACCGTCCTCATAGCCAAAAACGAGGTCATAAAAGCCGCGGACAGGCGCAGACTCCACAGACAGCGATTCATTTGCGCCATTGCGCTTGAGCCACTGTTTAAAATCGTATCGATCAAGATAACCAAACCCTCGTGAATAGACTTTGTCACGGAGCATGCCTATGGTCATCGCAACACCTAAATCTATACATATATACAGACGTCTAATGACAGGGTTGTCATCAATTAAGTCGTTTACTTCAGACTGCAACCAACGCCTAATTTTTCGAACCATATACCAAACAACTAAGTGATCTTTCTTATTCTCTAAACGATGATCAGCTTCACGCACCGTCAAAAAATTACTGAGTTGCGTTATTAACAGCTTTGGTGTGGATACAACCTCTTGAACATGGTTTTCTGCGTCATCAAATAAGGTCTTGGCTTTATCTTCGACACTATCAAAAAAGCTTTTAACTTCCTGTCCCAAGTGAGCAAGCAGCGTTTTATCTCTTTCTTTTTTAGTTTTGAGTTGCGTGGATTTGTGGGTTTTCTCAACTTCACACTCCAAATCATCAACCCACTTGTGTAGCCAAGCCGCAAGTAATTTTAAAATCTGCCAAAAATGTAAATCGAGAGTGCCATTTGCTGGATTACCTGGGATCTCAGGGAAATCTACTGACCAAGTTTGCCATTGCTGGTCGATATATTCTTGCAACACGACCAAACTATGCGGTTTTAGTGCTTGTTGCCAAGTGTGAATGGGGATATCACTTGAGCGCTCAAGCTTATTATAAACTGTCTCAATAGCCCTAAAAGAATTGACATAGGCACCAAACCAAACGTGAAGACCATGCTCTTCAATACGGTTGCCGTATTCAGCATTCCGACCACTCGCCCCTTTGCCTCCCAAACGCCAACCTTGCTGATAAACGGTAATATCATAGCGCTCTTGCCAATCTTCTTGTTCAGTCATGTATACCGCAGCTGTCATCGCCGAAACGCCGCCGCCAAGTATTGCTACTTTTTGTTTACTCATAAGCCTTCCTTTTTCAAACGTGTTGACGAGCAACACCTAAAGCCACATAGGAAGACAACTAAACATGCAAATATCGCTTTAGTAAAAATCGTGTTTTTTTATGCCACAAATACACTAACGATGGAGATTAGCCATACTCTGAGCACTGGAAACAATTTCTTCCACACCTGCCTGATCGAAGTCCATTTTCACAAAGTAAGGTAGTTTGACCTCGCTTTTGCCTAATGGAATGCCAAACATTTTATCGAGTGGAAACGCATCTATTCGTTGTAGATTCAGGCTTAAGTCATCTTTGATAAAACCAATTTTGTGGATTTTCTTCACCTCAGAAGGGGAATGTACCACTGCCGAATATACAGACTTCTCGGCATAGCCATCTGGGAACTGCTTAAATAATATTTGATCCATTTGTGGGTGGGTAAAACCCGATAAGAACTGTTTAAGAAATTGGCTATCGACGTTTAAATCAGACACTGAATCTTTGAAAAGCTCAGCAATTTCTTCACCCACTTCCAACACTTCTTTTAGCCATGACTCCCCGTCATCCTCAGGTTCAATGGATAACAATTCATGCCATGCCATTTTGACGTTGGGATCAAATTCCTTAAAGGTCTCCAGAGAGAGGGAAAAGCTCAGTGGGTCGCCAAAGTTATCAGGCATTTCGTAGCGACATAAATATTTGTTGTAGCCCCATATTTCTCGACCATTTATCAGCGCGTTAATGTTGTTGACAGAGATAAACGCAGGATACCAATACAGATGCTCTGCTTTTAACGTTTCGAGATTGACTTGCAGAATTGGTAACCAGACAATGACATCGGTTTCTTGCATATATCCATAATTACTAAATGGCGGCACTTTTGATGCGATATTTTCAATATCCGTAAAGGTCAATAAGCACCAATCCGTTAAAGCCCTGAATACAAATTCACTACTAGAAACCGAATTCAGCGTTTTATCAACATAGGCTTGGATTGTTGATTTCTTTCCTTTGACAAAGAAGCCATACATTTGTGCATTTAGCATTCTACATGGAGGTTTGGCGATCGGATTACTATAAAAATGTTGATAATCAGGCAACTCGGGATACATCTTTCACTCCTTAAAGTATGATAAGTTAGTGTTTAGTGTAGTTCGCTCAAGCCGCTTTTGCGTATGTTGTTACGAAAACTCCGCCTCTCGTTGCACAACCTCGATATAGTTGCGTGCCTCTCGCTGGCAAAAATACTGATAATGCGAGTATGCGTACTCATCATAGTTACCCGAGAGCTTGTTCATAAAACCGTGTAAATATCGCGTTCGGATACAATCCAGCCCTTTTTTATCTTTTAACTGTTCTATAACGGGCTCAACGTCAAAATGAGATTCAACTTGAGCAAAGAAGATAGACACATCGCAACTAGGCTTAATATTTAGATGATTACGTATTTGGCTGGGATAAAATGCGATAAGCTGCTCAACAGAGTGAGATGCACCTTGTTCAGACAATGCAATCCACGCTGCAGCTCCGCCTGCACTAAAGCCAATAATAAGTTTTGGTTTGTATTCAGAAATCGCTGCTGATACTTTGTCAGCATATAAACGATGACCACACTGCGCCAAAAACAGCTCATAACAATCCGACTCAGAGACACTGTTTGGTTCTTCTATAAATGGTGAAAGCACCTGCACGCCACTTCCAAGTGATTTAGCAAAACGATCAATATGATCCGTATAACCGAAAATATCGGTAACGATTAATATAGCCATCGGTTTTCCTTATTAATAATTTATAGTTATTGACTTGTATGACTTTCCTTGCCATACGGCCTTATCTACTTATATTGGATTAACGCGCTGCAATCAAACTCTATATTCAATCGCTTGACAAAGCTTTAACTAGCACGTTTTTACCCAAAACTAAAACCTCTTTTAAAGCTAGCATACCGCCAACCTCTGTAAACATTAAATACAAATTAAATAAACATTAATTTAATCATCAATATCGCAAACAATGCTAAGCTTATTGTAAGTTCAGCAAGAGTGACCCAATTTGATCAAAATCATCTTACTCCTCTTCATTGCCTTCCAATCCAGTTTCGTATTTGCAAAACAAATAACTTGGATTGCGATAGACTTCGCGCCTTATTATATCCTTTCTGATGATTTGGAGGGACAAGGACGGGACGAGTTATTGATAAAACTCATCCAACAACAGATGCCCGACTACACCTTCAATTATAAAGTGTTCCCCGCATCGAGGGCGATACATGAGCTCTCTAATTTCAACAACCAATATTGTATGATCTCCCTCTATAAAACACCCGAGCGGCAAAGACATATCGCTTTTAGTGATGAGTATTCCACCATTGGATTGTCAACCTCTGCCGCACTAAGGAAAGATGTCGCACAGTCGCTTGGCATTACCAACAGCGCAATTGATTTGGAAAAGCTCGTAACTGAGCACGGGCTAACCGTAGGTGTGGCGGCAAACCGGTCGTTTGGTCATGAAATTGATGCGTTATTGGCGAGTTTGCCTACCAAGCAAGTGCTTGTAAGACCAGGAAGAGATACATTAGAGAGTTTGACTATCATGCTGCTCAAAAAAAGAGTCGACGTGATACTCGGATACCCAAGCGAACACCACTACCACAAATTGCATGTTGATAAGCAAGATGAATTGACACAAGTCAGATTGAGTATCGCCTCGCAAATAACTGCTGGATATGCAGGCTGTAATAACAATGCGATTGGTAAGGAACAGATCGCTGCAATTAGCGAAGCGTTAAAACAAGCCCATAAAAACGAGCAGTTTAGACTGGCTATGTCTCGTTGGTTACCAGAGCAATTTCAGCCACAGCTAGCTAGTATTTTTAAAAACTAACTTTCTGAAACTGATATTGCGTTTTAAAAGTGGACTCCACCTAGAATATAAAGCGCAGCACCACGTATGTAGAAACACGTGGTGCTAGTAGAGATTACTTACGAATACCTTCCAAGTGCAAACCGATGGTAACGTGCGTTGATGCCGGACCTAGATCATAATCAATGTCATAATCAGCAAGTTTTAACTGGGTTTCGCCTTCAAAGCCAACTCGGTATCCACCCCAAGGATCTTTACCTTCGCCCACTTTTTGAATATCAAACTCGATATTCTTTGTTACCCCATTGAGTGTAAAGCTTCCTTTTACCTTCGCATTTGTATCATCGCTAAAAGTAATCGAGTTACTCTTAAAAGTCGCCTTAGGATTTGCTTTAACGTTTAAGAAATCATTACCGCGCAAATGCTTATCACGCTCTGCATGGTTCGAATCAACAGAAGCAGTATCGATCACTACATTGATTTTTGATGCATTTGGATTTTTTGCATCATAGCTGAAGTCGCCTTCGAAGCTATTAAATCGACCATGCAACCAGCTGTATCCTAAATGTTTAATTTTAAAGTTTACAAAGGCATGTGCACCTTTAGTATCAATTACATAATCCGCAGCATTTACTCCGGCCGATAAGGTCATAGCCGCCATGCTTAATGCAATGATTGTTTTTTTCATGTTTTAATCCTCAACTTTTGTAGCGTTTGGTACCTTGAGCATGCGAACTAAGGTACGATCTCTATTAATAAAGTGGTGTTTTAGCGCTCCCACAATGTGTAGCGCTACTAATCCAATGAGCCCCCAAGCAATGTAAAAATGCACAGTGCCTGCAATATCACTTTGTTCTTCAAACAGCTCTCCAATACCCGGAACAGAAAACCAGTTAAATACCTCGATTGCTCTGCCATCCGAGGTAGAGATTAAGTAACCTGTGACAAACAGCCCAAACAAGCCAAGATACAAAACGATGTGAACGACATGCGCTATTATGTTTTGCAATTTGTCCATGGGAGTGGCTTCGCTTTCGGGCTTCACTTTAGAGTTAGTGAACTTCCAAACCAGCCTAAGTACTATCAAAGCTGCTAGCAGTATCCCGATGCTTTTGTGAATGTGTAAGCCGTCACGGTAGAAAGGATCGTAATAACTGAGTTCAACCATGTACAACCCAAGACCAAACATGCCAAATACCACAAGCGCACTGAGCCAATGAAAGATGATGGCTAACAAACCATAGTTTTGTGATGTATTTTTAAACATAATATTCAGCTAATAAAACTCATTCTCAATAAGAGTAAGCTTATACGCTAAAAGTTCAGAGAGAAAGCCATAAATTTAGCGTCAGATTGTGCATATATGCACACAAAAAAGGCGCTTCATAATACAAGCGCCTTGAGTCGGGGGGAGTGTAAACTAATTTTTATAGAAGTAGCTGTCCTTGGTAATGCTAATCTTGGCATCTTGCTGCGACTCTATCGTGAATTGGATTGGAGTCCGTTTACCTTTTAGCTCATAGCCATCAGCGGTGACCGTTACAGGGATTAATGCCATGTCACCGCCAGCAATATGCGTTGTCATTGGGGCTGTTAATTTCGCATCTGGTAGCCCCTTTAAGCTCACGGTGTAAGTTAAATCATGCTGTGTTTTGTTTATGACACTTAAGGTGTATGGGTTCTCGACTAATCCCTCATAATTAACACGATAAAGCGCATTACGGTCGCGAATGACAGAAGCTTCTATTGGTGTACGATTAAATGCCCAAATCACCATAGTGACTACTATCATTACAGTGATAGCACCATAACCCACTATTTTTAACCTAAATGGATTCGACTTTTTACCCGCTTGTTGATGCTCACTTTGATACTTAATCAAATCTGGCTGATAGCCGAATTTATTCATCGTTTCGTTACACGCATCGATACATAAACCACAGTTAATGCATTCGTATTGCAAGCCATTACGAATATCAATACCAGCAGGGCAAACTTCAACACATAAATTACAGTCTACACAGTCGCCGAGTCCCAGCTGTTTTGGGTCTTCTTTGCGTTTACGACGACCCCTATTTTCACCTCGTTCACTATCATAGGTGACGACTAACGTATCTTTGTCAAACATAACCGATTGGAAACGAGAATATGGACACGCCACAGTACACATTTTTTCTCGTAGAAAGCCTGCGTTTCCATAGGTACAAAGTGCGAACAAAAATACCCAGAAGGAAGTAAGGCCAGTCCACTCAAGCGTAAACATGTCTAGATACAGCTCTTTTGCAGGTATAAAATAGGCCATAAATGAAGTGGCAGTAAACACCGAAATTATCAACCAAATAGCGTGTTTGGCCGTTTTCTTAGCGACTTTTTTGCTATCCCAGTTTGATTTGTCCAACTTTATTCTTTGGTTGCGAGTCCCCTCCACTCGGTGCTCAACCCAAGTGAACATCAGCATCCAAATTGTTTGTGGGCAAGTATAACCACACCACACGCGACCCAGCCAAGTCGTGACAAAGAATAAAGCAAAGGCACCCACCATAAAAATCCAGGCTAGAATCATAAAGTCTTGAGGGAGAAAGGTGGCACCAAATATCCTAAATTGCTGCTTACCAAAATCAAGCAAGATGGCCTGCTGCTCGTTGTACGGGATCCAAGGAATGAGAACGAAAGTTAACATTAAAAACCAGCCAAGGTTTCTTCTTATTTTTTGGAAAAAACCTTTTTGCTCTCTGACGTAAATAGGCCCTTCTTGTTTATAGGGCTTAATGATCATGTCTTCTTCTTTGATATCAAACTTCATGTTATTTGCTACATTGGTAATACACGAGTTTGATATTGCAACTTTCAGACCAATCTGAAAGTTTATAACGCATTGATTTTTATTGCATTTGTTTTTATGGCATTTTCAATATCGCGAAATATCACGGATAGACGCGAAATATCACGAAAGTTTAGCAATTTTTAGTTTTTTCATTTTCGACCTTAGCGTACTTTCGGGTAGCCCTAACTTATCAGCCGCCCCGTTGCTGCCAGCGATCTTCCAGTTACTTATTTCTAGCACTCTTAATATGTGCTCAGCTTCCGCTTGCGCTAAAGTCAGCTCACCATCTTCAGATTTATGCTGTTCAGTAGCGTTAAGTGCTTGAGATAAATCAAGTAAACGACCTTTAGATAATATCGCTTCGCGCTCCAACACGTTTTGGAGTTCTCGAATATTGCCTGGCCAATCATAACGCTGTAACGCATGAATAGCCTTTTTTGAGATCCCGCGTAGTTGCTTACCCAGCTTTTTGTTGAGCTGCACGATGAGGTTGTTGGCCAATACTGGTATATCCTCTATACGCTCTCGCAGTGCAGGCACTCGAATAGGAAAAACGTTTAAACGATAATATAAATCCATTCTAAACCCTCCTTCTTCGACCATTTTCCATAAATCTCTGTTGGTCGCCGCGACTATCCGTATATCTACTTGAATCGACTTACTTCCCCCTACACGCTCAAACTCTCGCTCTTGTAATACACGTAATAACTTGCTTTGCGCTTCTAGCGGTAACTCACCAATTTCATCTAAAAATATTGTCCCTTTATCCGCCAACTCAAAACGTCCTTTACGTTTTTCATTCGCTCCAGTGAATGCACCTTTTTCATGTCCAAACAATTCAGATTCAATCAAGGTTGGTGAAAAAGCAGCGCAATTTACTTTAACGAAAGGTTGCGATGAACGCTCACTAAGGCGGTGCAGATTTCTGGCAACAAGCTCTTTACCCGTGCCATTTTCCCCTAAAACCAATACCGTACTGTCGGTCTGACTAACCAGCTCTAGCTGCGCCAACATAGCCTGAAATATTGCGCTACTGCCCACCAAACCCGAGTCTTGCCAATTTTCATTTAATGTTTCTAGAAGGTAGGCATTTTCATCTTTAAGTTGCTCAGTAAGTACTTGAACTTTATTTAGCGCCTCTCTTAGGGCATTTTCAGTTTTGTGCTGTTGCGATACATCGCGAAATATCGCGACTGCACCGATAATTTGCTGATCTTTAAAGATTGGGGTTGAGGTATATTCTACGGGAAAGCAACTTCCATCTTTACGCCAGAACACCTCATTGGTTACCTGTCGTGTTTTACCATCAAACATTGTTTTGTAGATGTTACATTCATCGGCTGGATAATCACTCCCATCTGCATGACTATGATGATGGTACTGATGTATTTTTTTCCCCAAAAGCTCATCACTTTGCCACCCAGTCATACGCTCTGCGGCCGGGTTTACAAAAACAGCGTTACCAGAAAGGTCAAAACCATAGATCCCCTCTCCAACCGCATTCAATAATAATTTAGGGTCCGCCAAAAAGTGTTTGATAATAGACATAGCAATCCTCGCGATATTTCGCGAGCATTATATAACCATAGCTTTTTATTGTCAGCCATGAGTTTTGCTTAATAATCAGCATCGTCACAACAAACATGCATTTTTCACCCATGAAAGTGTAAAATGAGAGAAAGCTTATAACTTGAGTAACTGCGTGGACAAATCAACTTATATTCCCAGCGCGTTTCTGGACGACATAAAAACCTACTTACCAGATCACCTTAGCATCGAAGACTTTATAGATAAGTGCCAGTCTCCTTTACGCCGAGCAGTCAGAGTCAATACCCTAAAAATGTCCATCACGGAATTTTTAACCTACTGCGAAAAAAGTGATTGGCAGGCAGAGCCGATCCCTTGGTGTGAGGAAGGGTTTTGGATATCAAGAAGTGAACAAGAAGAAACTAATCTTGCTATCGGCAACACAGATATCCATTTAAGTGGCTGCATCTATGTCCAAGAAGCAAGTTCTATGTTGCCGCCAACAGCACTGAAATCGACTATCTGCAGTGATGATATTAATTTGGATATGGCGTCAGCACCGGGTTCGAAAACTTCGCAACTCGCAGCTTATATGGATGGACGCGGCGTACTAATCGCTAATGAGCTATCGTCATCTCGACTCAAAGCGCTTGCAGCAAATATGAAACGTATGGGCATACGGAATGTTGCGTTGTCTCACTTTGACGGCTGTATCTTTGGCGATTATATGCATGAATGTTTTGATAACATCTTGCTTGATGCGCCATGCTCTGGAGAAGGCACTGTTAGAAAGGACCCAAACGCCCTTAAAAACTGGTCAATTGAGTCTAATGTTGAAATTGCACAAGTGCAGAAGCAACTGATAGACAGCGCATTTCAAGCCTTAAAGCCAGGTGGTACCTTAGTGTATTCAACTTGCACATTAACACCGTTGGAAAATCAGCAAGTATGCCAACACCTCATTGATAATTATCCTCAAGCAGTAGCAGTCGAAAACCTGTCGACCTTATTTGAAGGTGCTGAAAAAGCAACAACGTCCGAAGGATACTTGCATGTGTGGCCTCAGCTATATGATAGCGAAGGGTTTTTCATTGCTCGATTTAAGAAGTTACACTCTGTTGCCGTTAAAAACCCAAAACAGAAAAAAGGGGCTTTCCCTTTTGAAGAACTAGACAAGAAAACCACTCAACTATTGTTATCCGCCCTAAAAAAACAGTTTGGTATTGCCCAACTTGACGGTAAGTTGATGCAGCGCGATAAAGAGGTGTGGCTATTTCCTGACAACTTTGAAGCAATCCAAGATAAGATCAAATATTCTCGTATAGGGATTTTAATCGGTACTACCCATAAAAACGGGGTAAGATTAGAGCATGAGTTTGCCACTACTTTCGGTCACTTAGCGTCTAAAAACACTTTAGCACTAACAAAAGAGCAAGCAAAAGATTACTTTAATGGCAAGGATATACGCCTAGATGAAGTTACCAAACTAACGGGAGAGGTGATCCTCACACTATGTGGCAGTGCCATCGGGTTAGGAAAATGGCAAAAGAATAAAGTTAAAAACAGTTTGCCTCGGGATTTAATTAAAGACGGCCTGTTGATAACTTGGGTATAACCTGAATATACCCTTTTGATATTTTTAAGACCAATTATGAATATAAAGAACAACTCTTTGTTTTATATAAACTTAATAAATCATTCATTTATTTGTAAAAAGAATGAAAGGTTAACTAAACTTAACAGTACTTTCTACTTCTCCCTACAGTCTTAGAAGGTGTTTTTAGTTAGCGCACGGCTCAATCTTGAGCCTTTCCCTAGGCCCAGAACTTAGCAGGTAAGTTTCTGGGCGTTTTTTTATCAGTTAACCAGAGGCTAATTAGGTCAACATTTCGAGTTCTGTGATGATCTGCATCGCTGCTTCATTACTGTCACCGCACACATCTTCCATGGCCTTAAATTGCAAACACACTTGTGGGCGCTCTGGCTGGTTAAACAGTTTACACAGATTATTTTCATCTAGTTGAATACACCGCTCCCCCGCAGCTTTACCATTTGGCATACCGGGAATGGGTGTTGAAATACTTGGTGCTATACAACAAGCGCCACAACCAAGCCTACAATCCATTCTGTTTCTCGCAATTTTGACAATAAGTGGTGCATTTTATCGAAAAATCGACTACACGTAAAAGCATCAATCGCTTTTAAGAATGTAACGATAAATTTAGGTACGCAAAGCTTTGTTACATATTCAGTCTGGATTTAAACACCTCGACATAATTATTCGCGTATTCTTAAGCTTATCGATGATCTAGAGCCGTTAATCTGGGTCATTAAAAATCATTCAACAGGAAGGATTTTAACGTGGCTAGTAAAAAACAAATAATTCTACCAATTGCCGTTCTTGCGGTGGGAATTGCAGCGGCTGTTGCCATGTCTGCAATGAAACAACCTCCAGAAGAGAAGAAAGAAGAAATAGTACATCCTCTCGTACAGGTTCAACCTATTCATATTGACCAAGTTAAGCTTAACGTATCGTCATACGGTATCGTGATGCCAAAATACAGTACTGAGCTTGTTGCTCAGGTCAGTGGTCAAGTTATTTCATTGTCTGACAAGTTTGTCAAAGGTGGCTTTGTCAAAGAAGGCGACGTGCTTGCTCGCATCGACCCGAATGACTATGAAGCGTCGCTGATTGAAGCTGAAGCGGCTTTAGCACAAGCCAGCTCAGCGCTAGAAATAGAACAAGCTCAGGTGCAAGTAGCAAAAGCAGAATGGCAAAGGATTAAAGCAAACGCTAACGAAAAAATACCTTCCGAGCTCTATTTAAGAAAACCTCAGCTCGCTGAAAAGTTAGCAAGCTTTAAAGCGGCGCAGGCTGCAGTGAAAAGAGCGAACCGAAATTTGGAGCGTACTTACATCAAAGCGCCCTACGATGCGATTATAGAGTCTCGTACGGTAAGCCTTGGTAGTGTAGTCAATCCCGGTAATGGCTTTGGTAAACTCAATGCGACATCTGTTGCGGAAGTACGCCTCCCTGTTGCCGATAATGAATTGAAATACTTACCGCAACAAGGTGTTGGCACCGATGTCGTGATCACAGCAGAAGTCGCTGGTCAACCGATGAGTTGGAAAGGCGAGATCGTCCGCAGTGAAGGTGTTATCGATAACAAAAGTCGCATGACCTACCTTGTTGCTCAAGTCGAACAGCCTTATTACAACAACGCAAAACCACTACGTTTTGGCGCTTATATCAATGCTGATATTCAAGGTTTGTTAGTGCAAAATGCCACTATGCTTCCTCATCACTTAGTGAAAGAAGGTCGTGTTGCAACATTGGATGATGATAACAAGCTGAGCTACAAAAAGGTCAATATTATTAGAGAGTACAATGGCATGGTCGTCGTTGATAACGGCGTTGAGTCAGGCCAACAGCTCATTACTTCAGCACTGGACTACCCTTCTGAAGGGATGCAACTACGTACAGACGATACTCCTTCGCAAAGTGCTAACACCCAATTGGCGCTCAAAGAGGAGTAAGGTTTATGCAGAGTCAAAGCACAGAAAAAGGCTTAATTGCTTGGTTTGCACGTAACCCAGTCGCAGCAAACTTATTGATGATATTTATTATTGTGGGCGGATTGCTTACAGCGTTTTCGATCCGCAAGCAAATGTTTCCACAATACGATAGTAACTGGATAAGTGTTCAAGCTGTGTATCCGGGCGCGGCACCTCAAGAGGTCGAGGAAGGGATCACGATTAAGATCGAGGAATCCATGGAAGGTCTCGAAGGGATCAAACGCTTGATCACCTACTCTAATCGCGGTTACTCGCAAACTTGGATAGAAGTAGACGAGCAGTACAACACCAAAGAGGTACTCGACGAAGTCAAGATGCAAGTAGACTCCGTCTCAACTTTCCCATCAGGAATGGAACGCCCTATTGTACGTCACGACAAGGCAACCCAAGAAGTGATGTGGTTGTCGCTCAATGGCGACTTGAGTCCCCATGATCTTAAAGAGCTTGGTAATCGCATTCATGAAGAAATGCTGTCGTTACCTGGCGTTAACCTTGTACGCTTTGATGGTGGCCTGAACTACGAAATCTCTATTGAGATAAGCCCTGATAAAATGCGCGAATACGGCCTAAGTTTTAGAGCAATTTCGGATGCAGTAAAGAGCTTCTCAGCGAACATGTCTGCTGGCCAAATTCGCTCCGAAAATGGCTATATTTCAATGCGAGTTGAAAACCAAGCCTATCGCGGTGACGAGTTTAGAAAACTCCCCTTACTAACACTACCAGACGGCGCACAGGTTAGCTTAGGCGATGTCGCCACCATTAACGATGGCTTTGAAGAAGGACTGCAATACTCTAAATACAATGGTAAGAACTCACTGGTGTATGAAGTTAGCGCGTCAAAAGACCAAGACATCACCAAAGTTGCTGATATCATTAAGAACTATCTTGAGGCAAAGAAAGGCTCACTGCCACAAGGCGTAGAACTTGAACCTTTTATTGACTTGACCTATTACCTCAATGGCCGCCTTAACATGATGCTAGAAAATATGGCGTTAGGTGGGGTATTAGTTATGCTAATGCTTGCTCTATTTTTACGTGTGCGTTTAGCATTTTGGGTAATGATGGGGTTGCCAGTTAGCTTCTTAGGTGCATTTTTAATGATGCCAATGGGCTATTTAGACGTAACGATTAACTTAGCCTCACTGTTTGCCTTTATTTTGGTGTTGGGGATTGTCGTTGATGACGCGATAGTCGTCGGTGAATCCGCCCATGCTGAAATAGAAAAACATGGTCATAGCCTAGATAATGTCGTTCGTGGCGTAAAACGTGTTGCTATCCCAGCCACTTTTGGTGTGCTTACTACTGTTGCTGCTTTCTTGCCGCAAACATTAGCAACCGGCCCAACGGCAGCATTTTCTAAAGCAATTGGTGGCGTAATAATTCTTTGCTTACTATTCTCTTTGGTTGAATCTAAGCTGGTTTTACCTGCGCATTTAGCAGCGATGAAAGATAAACCAAGCAACCCTAAAAATCCGTTCCACCGCCTCAGGGAAAAAATGGATAGCGGCCTTCAATCTTTCATTGAAAACACGTACCGCCCATTCATTGTGCGCTGTATTCACTACCGCTATACCGTGATCGTTGGCTTTTTAACCATTTTAATTGTCAGCGCGGGGATGTTTGCTGGTGGCTTAGTGAAGTTTGTTGCTAACCCAAAAATCCCACATGATTTTCCACGTATCTCGATTGATATGAACTTATCTTCGTCAGAAAACGCGACGCTTGAGTCAATTCAAAAAATTGAGCAAATGGTACTGAATGTCGACAAAGAAATTGAGGCTGAGTATGGCAAGAAAATGATCCGTGATTACATGGTGAATATGAATGGCCGCACAAGCGCAAATATTATGGTGATCTTGGTTGAACCAGATGCACGCCCAATCGATACCTTTGCACTCAGCGCCCGCTGGCGTGATGCAATGCCTGCACTGCCTGGTGTTAAATCGCTGAACATTCAAGATAGCATCATGAATGGTGGTCGTGATGACGGAGACATTAGCTTTAGATTAGAAGGTAAACACAAAGAAGAGCTCCGCGAAGTCGCACAGAAACTAAAAGACAAGCTAGCAACTATTGAAGGTGTTGGTGATATCAATGACTCTATGCAATCAGCAACCGATGAAGTGCAGCTTGAGCTTAAACCATTAGCGTATAGCCTTGGACTGACGTTGGCGGATGTTGCATCCCAAGTAAACTTCAGTTATTACGGCCTTGAAGCACAGCGTATTTTACGTGATGGTGAAGAGATCAAAGTGATGATCCGTTATCCTAAAGAACACCGTGATGCCATTAGTGACATTCAGGACGTGCGTATTTTAACGCCTCAAGGTGCAGAAGTGCCGTTGGTAGAAGTGGCTGATGTAAAATTGGTTGATGGTGTGAACCGAATTCGCCGCGAAAACGCCAAACGCACGATTAATGTTTGGGCATCAGTTGATACAGAAATCGCACAACCATTTGAGATAGCAAAACAGGTTCGTGACGAATATCTTCCTAGTCTATTAAAGAACTACCCTAGCGTTCAGAGTGCAGTGGCGGGTCGCGTACAAGAAGAAATGGACAGTGTTGCTGAGCAAATTCGTGACTTTGCCCTGTCATTAATGATTATCTTCGCACTACTGGCAATTCCACTACGCTCTTATTCTCAGCCTGTCATCATTATGTCTGTGATCCCATTTGGTGTGGTCGGCGCGGTATTCGGTCATATGATATTGGGAATGACAATGAGTAGTTTGTCGTTCTTTGGTATTATTGCCGTGGCAGGGGTTGTAGTGAACGACTCTTTGGTTATGGTTGATTTTGTCAATAAAGCACGCGAAGAAGGTATCGATTTAAAAGCCGCGGCCGTCGAGGCAGGATGTAAACGCTTTAGAGCAATCTTGCTTACTTCGTTGACCACCTTTATCGGACTTGTACCAATCATTATGGAAACCAGCCTGCAAGCTAAAATTGTCATTCCAATGGCGGTATCGCTTGCGTTTGGTGTGTTGTTTGCCACGGTGATCACCCTAGTACTTATCCCTTGTCAATATGTGGCACTTGAAGATGTTAAACGCGTTGGCCGCAAATGGTTTAAAGGTAAAGGCTCAGCTGATAGCCAACAAACGACACCGGAGCTAAATTCTAATACTCACTAAGTAACAAATTACTAGCCCACAAAAAAGCTCGGAAACTTCCGAGCTTTTTTATTTTTTAATACAGATGTTACTGACTGTAATGCGCAAAAAAGCGCTTTACTCTATCCATTGCAGGCTGTAAATCATCTTTATGTGGTAAAAACACTAATCTAAAATGATCCGCACTGGGCCAATTAAAAGCACGTCCGTGGACAAGTAGAATTTTTTCTTCTTTGAGCAAATCCAGCACCATGCGCTCATCATTCTTAATATTAAACCGCTTTACGTCGACTTTTGGAAACGCATAAAGCGCACCCTTTGGCTTTACACAGCTTATCCCTTCGATATCGTTTAAACCTTTAAACGCAATATCACGCTGCTCATACAAACGCCCACCCGGTTCAATGAGTTGGTCGATGGATTGTATACCTCCAAGCGCTTGTTGAATGGCAAACTGTGCAGGAACATTGGCGCATAATCGCATAGACGCAAGCATTTCTAAGCCTGTGATCAAATCCCGCATCACTGAATGCTTACCACTGATCACCATCCAGCCCATGCGGATCCCGGCCGCACGATAGGTTTTCGCTAAACCATTAAAAGTAATAACCGGGATATCATCACAAAGACTCGCAATTGAAAAATGCTCCGCATCGTCATATAAAATCTTTTCGTAGATCTCATCACTCAGTATTAATAGCTTGTGTTCTCTGGCAACGTTAATTAATGCTTCGAGCAATGCTTTGTCATATACAGCACCGGTCGGATTATTTGGGTTGATCAGCACCAATGCCTTTGTGCGACTCGTGATTTTACGCTTGATATCTTCGATATCTGGAAACCAGTCTTGCTCTTCATCACAAAGATAATGCACTGGATTACCGCCTGATAATTTAACAGCGGCAGTCCATAGCGGATAATCCGGTGCGGGGATCAACACTTCGTCACCATCATTGAGTAAGGCTTGTGCGGTCATTTGGATCAATTCACTGACGCCATTGCCAATGAAGATGTTATCGACACTAATATTAGGAAAACTTTTTTGCTGATAATATTGATACACGGCAACTCTGGCAGAATACAATCCTTTGGAGTCGCAATACCCCTGTGCAGAATATAAGTTTTTTATGATATCTCGGTGCATATCTTCTGGCATATCAAAGCCAAATGCCGCCGGATTGCCAATATTTAATTTGAGGACTTTCATGCCCTCGTCTTCCATTTTTCTTGCTTGATCCAATACCGGACCACGAATATCGTAACTCACCCCGTTGAGCTTATTACTTTTTGTTATTTGTAGCATCTATAACCCCCTCATTTTGCTCAAGCATATATCACAATGCCGTCTAAATTCTATGCTTGTGATAACTTTTTATGCTTCAAAAAAGCAACTTACAAAATGAAGTGATTAGGGTGGGATAAATAAGCGCAATATTAGGTTTCAGAAAATAAAAAAGGCCGTATAAACGACCTCATTTCCGCTCTTTGGCTTATGCTGGATTTAAGACTGTGCACTCACCCACTGCTGCAGTTTCGCTTTTGAACCTGCAACTTGTGCTGCCAGCTTCTCAATAGAATCATCAACAATATCCTGCTCCCCTTGAATAAGGGCATGCTCTATCATCTTTGCTAAATCGCTCAAACTAGCAGCCCCAAACTGAGCAGCATTAGATTTCAAACTGTGAGCATGACGAATGGCAGCTTCTTGATCCTGATTCAAATTCAGCATCAACTCCGATTCTAACCGCTCGAATTCAGAACAACAAAAATGAACCGTATCTTCGAATTGCTCGCCCAGTAACATTTGCATGTTTTCTAGGGCACCTTCATCTATTACGATGCTCATAATTTTCCTTAAATTTAATATTCTATTACTTATGCTAGCCAAATCTGGTTTCTTGTGCAAAGTAAATGCGGGCAAGATATGATAAAATATGACTTATATTGATAAACACCTCATCAAACATGAAACGTAATACCTGTCCAGTCTGTCAGTTTCCCACAAAAACTTGCGTATGCTCCTATATTGGTAACGTGATACCAAATGCGACTCAAGTTATTATCATGCAACACCCAAGCGAAGTAAAAGTCGCCAAGAATACCGCAAAGCTCCTCGCCTTGCAGTTAGGCAGTTTTGCGCTGTATGTTGGAGAAAATACCACTGACTTTGAAGAGTTGATTAACTTCTGCAACGAAAACCATGTTGCACTGCTCTACCCAAACAGCCACGCTAAGGCCTTAACTACAGAGTATAATCACGCTCAAAAGCTTGATGCCATCATCTTATTGGACGGGACTTGGAAGAAAGCCACTAAGCTTTATAACCTCAATCCGTGGCTAAGCAAGTTGCCCAGTTTCCAGTTCGATTCGGTAAATGCGAGTGAATATACTATTCGTAAATCTAAACATGAATACAGTTTATCAACACTTGAAGCGGCAGCTCAATTTCTCGAGATTGTAGATCAATGCGAAACTGCGGATCTCTATAAACTTCAAGCAGGCATGGTGAAAGAACAGATGAAGCGAATGCCTGATGATGTTAAGGCTCGGTATTAAAGGAAGAAAATGCCAAGCTCGAGACTACAGCGCGGATACACTCGCCGAGGACCCGATTATCGATTCGGCGATCAAGTTGATTTCAGTGAAATTAAACAGACCTTTGGCTTTAAAACCATGACCATTGGTCATTGGGTTACGCCCGAAGAAACCCGTTTATCCGCCAATTTAATTTATGATGCCCTCGCAGATCTAGCCCAAATACTACAAGTACCGCCACAGGTCATTGGCCTTCGGGGAACACTTAATTTTGATTTTGGCACAGGCGGTCAACAAGGTGTTCAAGCGCATTACGCAGCAAATACAAGAACACTCGCCTTGGCAAAAAATGCCGGTGGTGGCGCACTTGCCCACGAATGGTGGCATGCATTTGATCACTATATTTGCCAGCATTTAATAACTCAGCCAAAAAAGTCTTTTGCATCATCAGCTTGGTTACTTTCTACCGAAACCGTATCACACCCTCTGAACAATGCTTTAGCAACGTTTTTTGCGCATACCTTTTTAGATGAAGAACATCAACAACCAAATCGGTATTTTCATACCGCCAAGATTGCTGATAGCGCAAACAAACAGATTTATTACGCACTGCCCGAGGAACTCACAGCTCGGATGTTCGAGGCCATTATTGCCTACCACAGCGATATATCAAATTCATTTTTGGCCGCGGGAATTAAAGGTTCAGAGCAAGAAAAACTGGGGATTTACCCAAAGTGCAAACAGAGAGAACGATGCGCTGAGCCCATTTTTCACTACTTCAGCGAACTAGGAAAGATTTTATATCGCCGGCATAAGTGACTTTACCAAGCCAACTCTTAAACTCCGTGAACGGCAACGGACGTGAAATAAAATAGCCCTGTGCAAAGTCGCAGCCATAGGCCTGCAAACGAATGTAGCTATTGATATCCTCAACCCCTTCAGCCACCACCCTTGAGCCTAAACTGTGCGCCATATCACACGTCGCTTTACATATTGTTTGGTTGCTCTTAGATGTCTCAATATCCATCACAAAACTTTTATCAATTTTAAGTTCATCAAATCCAAGTTTACTCAAATATGCAAGCGACGAATATCCAGTACCAAAATCATCAATCGCCACTTTTACGCCGATTGAACGATAATCATCTAACACCCCTTTAAGCTCTGCTTCTTTTCCTATCGTTACAGATTCCGTGATCTCTATCATTATTTGAGAAGGTGCGAGTGATAATTCATTGATAAGCGTAATGAGCTGTACCGACAACTCTCTTCTACTCAAGTCACGACCAGATACGTTGATTGAAATAACGTGCTCAGGCAATAACTTAGTTATCTCGGCTTGATAATGAAGCGCATGTTCAATCACCCATTCGGTGATCTCGTAAATTTGCCCTGAAGACTCCGCAATCGGAATAAATTCATCAGGTGGTATGTAACCTAGTTCAGGGTGAAGCCAGCGCAGTAGCACTTCCGAGCCAAATACCCTGCCAGTCCTGAGATCTACCTGCGGCTGAAAGAATAAACTGAACTGTTCATGTTCTATCGCACTTTTAAGAAACGAGGTGAGCTTTAATTGTCGCTCAGTCGAAATAGAGCTTTCAACATCAAATAGATGCCAACGTTGACCATTGTGTGACTTAGTATTAAGAGCCTGCAGCGCACGCTGGATAAGCTTCTCTGTGGATTTTGCATGCATTGGATAATTCGCAACCCCAACCTCTAGACTATCGACAATCTGCGTGTCTTTATAGCCAACCCCTTCTTCGAATACAGCTGATAAAATACATACATATTGCTCAACTTGACTGACCTCTATTTTACCATCAAGCACGATGGCAAACACTTGGTCTTCTAGGCGGTAAATAGGTGTGTTTCCTTTATTTGCAACGGCAGCGCTACCATAAGTATTGATTTGCTCAGAGACCTCTTTGAATAACTTATTGATGTGCTGATTTGCAAAGGTTAAGCCAAAACTCAGTCTTATTGATGGCAGGATCAGTGGTTTAAAAAGCAACAATGTATGCGCTTTATTTTGCTCCTCAAGCTTAGCGAGCGAACCAAACAGGGCGAATTTATTGGGCAGTGCTGTCTCTTTATCAAACTCAGCATAATGAATATACATACGCCGCTTTTCCGCATCATGCCAAACCACAAACAGTAGTAAGAGCATTAAATGTAGGCTGATCAACACATGGTTTACAATTGATATCTGCTCACTTGGCTGTATTAATTGACTCCCAGCAAAGCCAATTAGTACCGCCACCATAGGAGACCAAATTGCGCAGCAAAAATAGACTTCTTTACGACTGTCTTTATCTTGGCTTACCAAAATCATCGTACTTAATACAATTGCACCAATAACCATTATGGACTGAAGTGCAAACGGTAAATCCACTTTCGCAAACGCCACAACGACACCGATTAGTAAGTAGATATATGCGGTCGTCTTGATGGTTAGCTTTATCTTTCTATCAAGCCTATTTTTAGTAAGGAAATGATGAAAAAACAAAAGGCTGAAGCCGAGTGCAAAACACACAAAGCTGCCACTGTAATGTAAAAAATGAATGCTATTTTGGTAGCTGAAAAAGATATCAGCGAGTCCTTTATGGGTGACGTAAAGGCAGGCTAATGACAGCAAATAACCACCAACCGAAAGCAGGCTTGCGCGTTTCGAAATAATACCGGTACTGAGCATGAAAATACTCAATAAAAACATTACCCCCAGAAACAACCCAGTTAAAAACAGATGAGCATTGGTATCTTCTATATAAACTTCATAAGGATCAATACTCACTCTGGACAAGGAAACATAGGGTGATTGAACTTTAACAATGATCGGCTCAATATGGCTATTTGCATCAATCACCAGATGGGGTGAAAAATGAGATAACGATGTATGATTGTTACTTGCGGGGATTTGAGTTAATTTTCCAATAGGGTCTGTGGTAAAAAACTCCACACTACCCATGGATGGACGTGCGACTGTTAGCACTTGGTCTGACAGATCATCGCGAACGAGGCTTGTGATTCGAAGCCAAACCGCAACGCCCTTTGGAATAATTACCGTTTCTTGCGATACACTAAACTGGGCCTCAGAAAAGTCACCATAGCCTACTGAAATTAAAGGTCTTGCTTCTACAGTTTCTGCGGCCAGCTGCGTTTCAGCAGTAGCCCACATCGCAAAGATGCAACACACAATTATCGTAAACACCAGCGTGGCATACCTAGCAGCGCTAAGCCACATACCCGTTCTCCTTGAGTCACTTTGACGGTGATTTATCAGCCTATTCATTATGCAAAGAACCAAGCGTTAACGTTCAAGAAAAACACCAACTCGAATACATTGGCTATGAGCTTCTCTTTGCAAATCAGGAAGCAACGTCATTCGCGCACTATTACCAGTTGTATTAAGTAAATGATCTATTTTGAAGCAGGGAAATAGCTTTAGTAGCAAGGCAAAAATTTTGCTATTCAGTTGATCTAAATGAGAAATTTTTAACCAAGCTAATATGCTATTTCACCCTTCAAATTGATTAGAGAATTAATTCAATTGGTATAACACCTATTTCACTTTGTCTACTGCAGTCATTCGCATGACGCTTTCGCCGACAACATAAAAAACGCATTACAATAAGTATGGTTTGGATCAAAGCAAATGCAAAAATATTATTGAATTTAAATCGTTATGGCTATTTGATGGGGGAGCAAAAATGTAAAGATGGCATGCCGTTTAGGTAAGTTGAGGGACTAGTCTAGACTCGGAATAACAACTTGTTCTCTAGACGCTGTTATTCCCAAGCTAAGCGTCAGATTTGTTTGTAATAGGCCAACCATTTACACACAAATCCTCTCGCCTACCTATTCAATTAACTGTCGTCACTAATACGCGAAGCAACCGCACTATTTTGATCCTTATATTTAGCGTCTTTACGCTCGTTATAAGGGAATTGCGCAGCACTTGTCATCGTTTCAAAGCTCATCGCACCTATTTTCATATTCGGCCTAAGTGCCAAAGGCAACTTACCTGAGTTATAGAACTCTAATACGATGTTTCCAGACCAACCGGGATCGATACGATGCGCAGTAACATGAACCATTAAACCTAACCTCGCCAGCGACGAGCGGCCATCTAACCAACCAACAAGGTCGGCAGGTAGCGTTACCTTTTCATACGTCATTGCCAGCGCCAGCTCTCCGGGGTGCAAGAAAAACGCTTGGCCATCTTCTAACACAATTTCGTCACTCATGATGGATTCCATCGCGGCATTGATCTGATCTTTAGGACCACTGAGATCAACGTAAGGCGCGGCATGGTCCTGAAACACTCTAAACTTGTTACCCAGTCTTAAATCCACGGTAACGCCTGAAATCATATCTGGCTTAGGTGTAGGTTCGATGATTATGCGTTGTTGTTCAATCGCTTCTCGAATATGGGTATCCGATAATCTCATTCTTAGTCTTCCGTCATCACAATCTCAACACCCGATGTTGAGTCTGATTGGTAATATAACATACTGGCAACCAGTTGGGCACAATCAACATAGTGATCTGCTATACCATGATTGTCAGTCTTACTTTCTGAATTAGGCTCACGGTCTGTGGCAATGATATCTTCGCCCAGCTCCGTTGCTGCTCTGATCTGTTCGTTAAGCGGTACTTCCGCGAGCAGAGGCACACCATAGCGACTCGCCAACGTGGTGCCGCCAGAGTGACCAAAAATATGGTTGCGGCTACCACATTGCTCACAATTGAAGTAACTCATGTTTTCGACCAAACCTAAAATGGGGAGCTGCACTTTTTCAAACATCGCGATGCCCTTCTGTGCATCTGCTAGCGCCAAGGTCTGCGGTGTAGTGACAATCACCGCACCACTGGCTGGCACTTTTTGCGTCATGGTCAGTTGGATATCTCCTGTGCCTGGTGGCATATCAACAATCAGATAATCCAGCTCACCCCAATCCGTTTCATTTAACAATTGAGTAAGCGCTTGAGAAGCCATTGGTCCTCGCCAAACAGTGGCGTCCTCTGCTGGGACCAAAAAGCCGATAGACATGGCTTTAATGCCCGACTTTTCAATTGGTAGTAGGGTTTTATCATCTTTCGCCTGAGGCTTTTCATCCTCAAGAGCCAATAAGCTAGGTAGTGAAGGGCCATAAATATCAGCGTCTAGCACACCGACTTTCGCGCCTTGAGCACGTAGCGCATACGCCAGATTAATCGCAGTGGTAGACTTACCCACCCCGCCCTTACCTGAGGCAACAAGAATAATATGTTTAATGGCTTTAAATTTTGGTCTGCCGACAACGACGACTTTCGATGTCACCTCAACAGGCTTGCCTAAGTGTTGCTGTAGATAATTAGCAACATCTCGGTCGCATTGGATGGCAAATGGAAAATTAATTTGTACTTGAATTTGCGCCTTTGACTCTTGTGTTTTGATCACCCAATTTGCATCAATGCCCACTGGTAATGCGGCACTACGATAGCCATTTAAAAGCTCAATGATTGCCTGTTTGGTGTTTTTTCCCTTGGCAAACCATTTTTCCAGTCCAAACATACAAATTAAACTCCTCTGGGTGATGAAAATAGCCACGGAATTATGTAACATTCAACTCATTAAAACCAGTCAATTCGCGGTTCATGGTCTGAACGAAGGTGAGTCACTAAGCACACTTGTCCATTCAAGTGTTAACTCGGTGAATAATCAACCAATTCAACACCATCAATTAGAAAGATCGCGCTAAATTCATGGAATCGTTATGACGAAGAGAAAAATTCTCATTACCAGTGCATTACCATACGCAAATGGCCCCACACACTTAGGCCACTTGCTGGAATATATTCAAACCGATATTTGGGCTCGCTTCCAAAAGCTACAAGGCCATGAAGCCTATTATGTATGTGCGGACGATGCGCACGGCACGCCAATCATGCTAAATGCACAGAAGCAAGGTATCACGCCTGAAGAAATGGTTAAGCAGGTGAGTATTGAGCGTCAGCGTGACTTTGCAGACTTCAATATCGAGTTTGATAACTATCACAGCACACACAGTGACGAAAACCGTGAACTAAGCGAGCTTATCTACACTCGTTTAGACGAAAAAGGCTATATCAAAAAGCGCACGATTTCACAGTTATTTGATCCAGAGAAAGGCATTTTCCTACCAGATCGTTTTGTTACTGGTACTTGCCCGACTTGTAAGTCTGAAGATCAAAATGGCGATAGCTGTGATGCCTGCGGTGCAACCTACAGCCCAACAGAGTTGATTGAGCCAAAATCAGTGATGTCTGGTGCGACACCCATCTTGAAAGATTCAGAGCATTACTTCTTTGACTTACCTGCATTCGAAGACATGCTAAAAACATGGCTACGCTCAGGTAGTCTGCAATCTGAAATGGCGAACAAGCTAGACGAATGGTTTGCAGACGGCTTGCAGCAGTGGGATATCAGCCGTGACGCCCCCTATTTTGGTTTTGAAATCCCAGGCGCGCCTGGCAAATATTTCTATGTTTGGTTGGATGCACCAATCGGTTACATGGCAAGCTTCAAAAACCTTTGCGAGAAACAAGGCCTAAACTTTGACGAGTTTTGGGGTGAAGGCTCTGATGCCGAGCTTTATCACTTTATCGGTAAAGACATCATCTACTTCCACAGCCTATTCTGGCCTGCAATGCTTGATGGTGCTAATTTCCGTAAACCAAATAACGTATTCGCTCACGGTTTTGTCACCGTGAATGGCGCTAAGATGTCTAAGTCAAAAGGCACTTTTGTAAAGGCTCGTACCTACCTTGAACACTTAGATCCTGAATATTTACGTTATTACTACGCAGCTAAACTAAACAGCGGCGTTACGGATTTAGACCTCAACCTAGAAGATTTTGCGGCACGCGTAAACTCAGACTTAGTGGGCAAAGTGGTAAACATCGCGAGTCGCTGCGCGGGCTTTATTACTAAGAAATTTGACGGCAAGCTAAGCGGCTCTGTTATGGACGAAGCGCTACTAACTAGCTTTGTTGCTGCAAAGGATTCAATCGCGACACATTTTGAAAACCGCGAATACAGCCGCGCAGTACGTGAGATCATGACCCTTGCTGACAAAGCAAACCAGTTTATTGATGCCGAAGCGCCTTGGGTGCTTGCAAAGAATGAAGAGACACTTGAGCGTGCACATCAAGTGTGCTCTATGGGTCTTAACCTATTCCGCGTACTACTGACTTATTTAAAGCCTATCCTTCCAGGTATGGCGAAAAATGTAGAAGCTTTCTTAAACACTGAGCTAAGTTGGGAAAGCGTTGACAACGCCCTTGTTGATCATGAAATCAATAAGTTTAAGGCACTTATGCAGCGTGTTGAACTTGATAAAGTGAATGCGATGATCGAGTCGTCTAAAGAAAGCCTTGAAAAGAAAGTAGGTGGTCAATCTGTAGCAGCAGATCCGAATAGCCCGCTTGCCAAGGAACCAATCGCTGCGGAAATCGAATTCGATGATTTTGCCAAAGTAGATCTGCGTGTCGCAAAAATTGCCAACGCAGAGCATGTTGAAGGTGCAGATAAACTTCTTAAACTTACGCTTGATTTAGGTGGTGAAACGCGCCAGGTGTTTGCTGGCATTAAGTCTGCTTATTCACCTGAAGATCTTATTGGCAAGTTAACAGTAATGGTTGCAAACCTAAAACCTCGCAAGATGCGTTTTGGTATGTCAGAAGGCATGGTCTTGGCTGCAGGCCCTGGTGGTAAAGAAATTTACATCTTGAACCCAGACGAAGGTTCACAGCCTGGCATGCGAGTGATGTAATCATCCTATTACTTGTATACAAATAAAGGCTTCGATTTAGAAGCCTTTAGTTTTGCTCAGATCAAACCTTCGCGCCAAATTTCATTATCGAAAATTAACCAAGCCGCGACCAGATACAAACAGCCGCCGTAAAACCGATTCAACCATTTATTATAATTTGGGTTATTCGACACTCGTGCCAACAAATCGCCAGCTTTAATCCACACCAAATGCACCAAAATGTTGAGTATCGCAAGCCATAACACCAGAATTAAATTGCCCAACGCGCCGAAGGTATCATTTGCTTGCTCACTAAAAAGCGTAAACATAATAAAGACTAATACCCATCCTTTGCTATTCAATATTTGCAGCAACGCCCCATCTATAAAGCCTAACTTTTTACTATCATTTGCTGAGATGTTCTTAGTCGCGGCAAAAAACTTCGTTGCCAGATATATCAGGTAAATTGCACCTATTAATTGCATAATATTCAAAGCCATGGGGTGAGACTCAACGACTTTGCCAAGACCATACCCCACCAGCAGCGACTTTAGAATATACACAACGTCAACTCCGGCCAAGAGTCCTAATGATCGCCTCACTCCGACATTGGCACCTGATGCAGCAAATACGATATTTGCAGGTCCTGGACTAAAAACTAACGGGAACATGGCACTAAACCAAATGATAAACAAACTCATGGTTGAAACTTCTCCTTATGTGAAAGCACACAAAGTACAGAAATCGCAAGGCATGTTCTTGTACAAAATTGAAATAAGCCAAAGGCCTAGATATCAGCACCTGTAATTAGACGGTGATACCCCATATGCCCGCTTAAAGTTGCGACTAAAATGGCTTTGATCATAAAAGCCACAGGTTAGCGCCGTGTCCACACACGTCATGCCCTTAGCAAGCAGCAGCTTGGCCTTTTGGATTTTAATTTGCAGGAGGAATTGGTGTGGAGTCAGGCCAAATGCAGAATTGAAACCTTTAATTAATTGAAACCGAGTGCTGTCCGTTAAACACTCTAACTCATCGAGTGAAATATTTTCTTGCCAGTTATCAAAAAGATAATCTCTTGCACGAAACACGCTGTGAGTATCAATAAAAGCAGTGTTTTCAGGGTTTGTCACTGAGCCATACTGAGTAAACACCTTTTCTAAAGTCATCAGCAACAATGACTCTTTTGTCAGTGTGAAACTGGCTTGCTCCATGGCTTGATGAAGCTGCAATAAACCTAAAAATAGACGATTATCATCAATGATGGTGCGATTAACAACGGGCGCTAAGTGCACACTCATATTATCAAAAAGTCGCTGTAGAAATGCGAGATCAAAATAAAACATTCGATAGCGCCAGCCACTTGGCACACCCGGGAATCCGGTGTGCACTTCAGAGGGGTTGATAGCAACAACATGATGTTTAGGCACAATCAACTTTTGCCCGCCATAGAGAATACCTTCCGCACCTTCTTCTATCACGCCAATAGCCAATTCATCATGCCAATGTTTGGCAAACTCAAACTTAGTATATTGCGCTGATAAAAGCTCGACACCCTCAACAGACTTGTCTTTCCAGATTTTAGACTTTTCCACGTGTAACTCTACTACATTGCTTTACCTTGTTTGGTCACCCTTGACTACTCTACTTCTCGCTCGCGATAACTTTTCCAGCCAATCCCAGCAGCAATACGCCCGAGACACCTTCAAGTGCACGAGAGTACCGCTTAGCATTAGGACGATTGAATAGCCAGCTTCCGGCTACCGCGTAGATCAAGTTACAAACTGTCGCCAAGGCACTAAACAACATGCCGAGCATTAAAATTTGCAGCGAGGTGGACTGTGCTGAAAGGTCAACAAATTGTGGTAAAAAAGATAGGAAAAACAGCGCCACTTTAGGGTTTAAAACACTCACTAATACCCCCTGCATAAAGACGTTGCCTGCTGCAACCTCGGTTTGCTTTACCTGCAGTTGGCTATCGCCACGCCACATTGATAATAACGACTGAACACCCAAATAAACTAGGTAAGCAGCGCCGAGCCATTTCACCACACTAAACGCGAAAGCTGAGCTCAAAATAATCGCTGATAATCCTAAACAAGCGGCAATAGTATGAACGAAATAACCGGTGCCTAAACCCAGCGCAGCCTTTAGCCCTGCTGACATTTTGCCTTTCATTGTGTTGGACACAATATAGATCACATCGGGACCAGGGATGAGGTTAATCGCGAGACACGCTACCGCAAACACGGCGAGAGATTGCAAGTCCATCAAAATTTTCCTTTTAAAACAACACTTCGCTGTAAGTTATCAGTACCTACATATTTACACAACTAATCTAATCGCTTTTTAAAGCGCATCGTCGCAATCATAAAGCCAATCACACTAAAGGCGACCAAACAGAGTAAATCAAAATACAAATCGCTAAAGTGCGCGCCGCGAAGCACTACAGCTCGGATCGACCTTACGTAATGTGTGGCAGGTAAGATCTCTGCAAGGTATTGCGCCGCTCTTGGCATCGCGGCAAATGGGAACATAAACCCAGATAGCAATATTGCAGGCAGTAACACAAAAACCGTCATTTGCATTGCCTGCAATTGGTTTTTGGCTTTAGTGGAGATAAGCAGCCCTAAGGTAAGGCTCGCGGTGATAAACAACAACGTCACGATAAGTAGACTTGGCATATCAAAATTGAGCGGTACATCAAATAGCCAATGTCCTAAAAATAGTATTATCGCCATTTGAATAAAGCCAACAAGAATGTAAGGTAGAATTTTACCTAACATTAGTTCGGTTGGCCGAACCGGTGTGGTGATAAGAAATTCCATATTACCCTGCTCACGCTCTCTAACCAGCGCTGATGAGGTAAATAGGATCATCGTCATCGTTAATATAATAGCAATCAAACCGGGAATAATATTAACCGACGAACGTTTCTCTGGATTAAAGTAATTTTGCAGCGCAAAAGCTGGATCTGGCAGTGCAGGCATAAGTAACCTTTTGATGCTAATAGGCAACTTACTGAGCCCTGCCACGGCACCACTTAATAACGGATCGGAACCATCAATCAACCACTGCGCAACGCTATGTTGCGCTGTACTATTACCCACTTTATAGCCACTTAGTTGATAATCACGATTGAGCTGCCGACGCACAAAATCAGCAGGAATAACCAACACGGTATTCACCTTTCCTCTGGTAATGGCCTGCTCAGCCGCCGCAATTGAATCGTAATAGCCGATAAAGTCAACCACTTGAGTGTTGGCTGCGGTTTGGATCAACTGTCTGGATTGATAAGTCTGACTAAAATCAACAATACCTGCGGAAACATGTCTGACATCAGTATTAATTGCATAACCAAATAGCAACAGCTGCGCCAATGGCAACATCACAATCATCGCAAAGGTAATACGGTCACGTGCCAGCTGCATAAACTCTTTACTGACGATGGCATTTAACCTACGCAAGCTCAGCATAGCCCCTCCCTGTACTCGTTACAAACACATCCTCGAGGTTAGCGCGAGTGAAATCCACTTCGTAACCACCTCCAGATTCAGCTCGCAATAATGCCAGAGGTTGTGATTCTTTTTTGTTTATCAACACCCTTAGGCGAGCACCTATTTGGGAGACGGAAATCACACTCGGTAATGAAGCTAAACGTGTTTTTAATGCCGCAACGTCGTCACCCACAACTTCGCACACCGAAACCTTTAACTGTTCCATCAGTGCGATGGGACTATCATCCGCACGCTTTACACCTTGCTCTAAGATAGCAAGCCGGTGACAACGCTCTGCCTCGTCCATATAATGGGTAGACACTAAAATGGTCGTGCCCTGCGCACTTAAACTAAATAACTGCTCCCAAAATGCACGACGATTTTCCGGGTCAACCGCTGACGTCGGCTCATCTAAAAAGAGCAACTCTGGTTTATGAATAACAGCGGCGGCAAGCGCTAGGCGTTGTTTTTGTCCACCACTCAATGCACCGGACTGCACCGATTTTTTATCTTCTAATTGGTATTCCTGTAGCAGCTCAGCCACTCTACGCTTAACATCATTGCGTGATAAACCATAAATTTTCGCCACAAACTCGAGATTCTCCAGCACGCTTAGCGACTCGTATAGGGAGAATTTTTGCGTCATGTAGCCTAATCGATTACGTAAGCTTTCACCATGTGCCTGCACATCCTTTCCCATAATACTGACATGACCTGTGGTTGGCGTTAACAGTCCAGTCAACATCCGGATTGTGGTTGATTTTCCGCAGCCATTTGGCCCCAGAAAACCGTAAATTTCGCCTTGCTTTACGGTAAGGTCTAAGTCTGAAACCGCCCAATAGTCGTTAAACTGCTTACCCAACCCTTCACTTTGGATCACGATTTCCTTGGTCATTCTTGCAGCTCCACCCATACCGGCGTGCCTGACGGGACAGTCACTTTATCAGTGAGCAGCACTTCCACCACATACATTAAACGTGCTCTTTCCTCTTGTGAAAGTGCAAAATAAGGTGTGAAGCTCGCGCTTTGGCTAATGTAGTTGACGGTGCCTTGTAGACTTGTATCACTGCCATCGAAATGCACATTTAGCACACTTCCCAAAGAGACTTTAGCAAGCTGGGTTTGCGGCAGATAAAGCCGTGCGAATGTTTTGTCGTCAGCAGCCAGCAAAATAATCGGTGCGCCTTTAATGGGACGCTCACCAACAAGCCAAGGTAAATCTTCGACAATGCCGGAAGTCGGTGCTTTAAGGGTAAGATCAGCGAGCTGTTTGTTGGCGATAATTAACTGTGTTTGTGCTTCTGTAATTGCGATTTTTGCTTGTTCGATTGTCTCCTCTCTCGTGCCATTTTCAAGCTCTTTCAAACGCGCTTGGGCCTCTTGCAAAATACCAAGTGTCGACTCGACATTGGCTGAGGCGGCATCGACCCTATCTTGAGAGGTCAACTTGTCTTTGATTAACTGCCTCTGCCGAACAAGTTGCCGTTGAGCTTCTTCCCAAGCGGCCTGTGCTGCATGCACCCTTGCTTTGGCTTGTTTAACTTGCTCAACTCGGGTGCCTGAGAGTAACAATCTATATTGCGCTTGCAAGCGCGCGATTTGTTGTTCAATAGCATTAACCTGTTGTTGCTGCACCACGTCATCGATCTTCGCCAGTGGCTGTCCTTTTACTACTTTATCGCCGCGCTCGACCAGCAACTCAACTAATAACTCTCCGGTTGGGCTGCTGATCTGCACCTGCGGTCGTTCGATAATGCCGAAGATTTTACGCTCGGGTTTAGAGCAACCAACCAAAAGCGTCAATAACACAAAACTAATGATGTAAAACGGTGTTTTCATAATGTTTTCCGTTCAATATGCTGGGATAGAAACACGTTAAAAATAGCTTGCTGATGTTTGCCAAGGGAGCGCCACTGCTCAGTATCCGAGTTTTCGATACCAAGTAGCGGCTGCATCACAGGTGGCACCAAAAAAGGAAATGCCGACAAGCCAAGACAGGTTAAAAGTAACCATTCAGCTCGAATGGGCTCTGCAGGCGAAAGCGTTTGAAAGGTCGAATTTAAAGTACTGACACCGTTCTCTACATGCTCAAAGAAAATCTTTTTTATGATTTCATGCTCTTTAGAGTGCGTATCATGTAGTGCCATAAAAATGATCTTAGGTAGCGTTGGGTATTGGCTCATCACCTGAAAGTAGCGCTCTATAAACTGAGTTAAAATGAGCGGTGAGAGTTCGCGTAACTGTGATTTTTTAATCCCTTCAAGCAAGCTCAGTAGAGGTGCTGCAACTTCGCGAAATACCGCTTCAAACAGCCCCGCTTTATCGCCGAAGTAGTACTTAATCAAAGCAATGTTGACCTCTGCAAGATCCGCAATTGCTCTAGTCGTGACTCGATTATATCCGCGGTTAATAAACAAACATTTACCAGCGGTGATGAGCTTTTCTCTCGGGGTAACAGCGGCTTCCGTTAGCTTATTTGTCATGTTTCAACTCCATTAATCACTTGATTAATATACTAGGATAAATGTGCAAGCTTCACGACAGCTTTCGTTAATCAAAAAAGAGGAAATGATTAATCACTAATCTACATCAAGCTTTCATTGGTTATCTGGCCTTTTCGTGGACAGGCACACAAATTGAGTAAGTTATGACGTGATTACATGGCCGTTATCGTGGACAGTCACTTAATAGTTGATATTCAAACAGCAAAGCCAACAAAGCAAAAAGCCGAATTTCATCGGCTTTTAAAATGCTAAAAATTGCTTCACTTAGCCAGAGAGTTTTGGGGATAACTCTGCTCTCGCGCCCTGTTATCACGCTGGTACCTACATCCTTTAGGCAAGGCGCATTTACGCACCAATAGCTGGTTATTGGACGTGAATCCAACGCAGCTAGCGCTATAGCTAGCTGCTAGAAAGGCATTAATTATCTGAAGTTCAGGTTAACTTAGTGCAGTTTCATTTTTGGCCGCACCACTCTTAGCACCTTTTCGCTTATCCATAGTGCAAAGGTTTTTGCGATACCATGAATTGCGCGCTGATGCATTCTATACAATGAGATGTACATGAATCGCGCTATCTTGCCTTCAATAAAAAAGCTATTGCTGGTTAGGTTTCCCATTAAACTACCAACGGTGCTATAACGAGATAAATTCACTAAAGAGCCGTGGTCACTATAGGTAAACTCTTGTAAAGGTAGATTTTTTAGTGTCGCGATTAGATTTTTCTCTACACATTGCGCCATTTGATGGGCCGACTGAGCACGCGGCGGCACTTGAGTGCCATCTGCTTGGGTAAACGCGCAGCAATCACCAATGACATAAATATGCTCATCTACACTGCTTTGTAAGTATTGATTTACCTTAATTTGATTATTGCGAGTAAGCTCGAACAGCCCAATCTCTTTAATAAAGTCAGGTGCTTTTACCCCCGCAGCCCACACCTTGATGTCTGCCTTTAGCTGTTCATCTTCTTTAGTAATAAAGCTGTCTTCAGTTGCCTGCTTTACCTGGGTGCCTTCTCGCACCGTGACACCGAGCTTCACAAGCTCCCGTTTAGCTGAATTAGCAATACGCTCTGGTAATGCAGGTAATATTCGAGGACCAGCTTCTATTAAATCAATACGAAGGCGTTTGGCTGTCATTTTACTCAGCCCGTACATTTTCAACATGTCTGATACATGATACAGCTCAGCAGAAAGCTCAACGCCAGTAGCGCCACCACCAACAATGCCAATGGTTAACGAGTGCTTCGGGTCATCGTCTTGGTGTAAGCGTGTAAAGTTATCGAGGAGTGCATGCTGAAATCGCTCAGCTTGCTGATTTGAATCGAGAAAGAAGCAATGATCCTTGACCCCCGGCGTATTAAAATCATTGCTAATACTACCAATGGCAAGCACTAAATAGTCATAGCTGACTTGTCGCTTTGGGAGAATACGATGACCGAGTTCGTCTTTTAGCTCGCTCAGCGTGATGGTGTTATTGGTTGAATCTACGTGGCTAAAACTGCCGAGTTGAAACTGATAATAATGCTTTGCTGCATGAGCAGAATAAACCACTCCATCTAAGTCTGCGTCAATAGACCCTGTCGCGACTTCATGAAGCAGCGGTTTCCAAATATGACTGCGATTTTTATCAATTAATAAGATTTCTGCTTGGCGTTTTTTCCCGAGTTTATGTCCTAACTGTGTTGCCAACTCTAAGCCACCAGCACCACCACCGACTATCACGATTTTAGGAAGTTGCGTATTCATCATGTTGCCCTTAAAAGTATAATACTTAAGTACTCTAGGGTCTTAGAAAAGCACTTAGGTATTTCAAATCCATCATGAAATACCTTGTCTGGCAACGCCTACTATTGTGCGCCTTTTTAGTTCATTTGTCAGCGGATAACGTCAAAATTATTCAACAGTTTTCCCAAGTCCAAGGACGCTCAGAGCCAACAAATGCGGTTCGTATAACGGCTAAGGTCACCCCCCAGCCGGTCAATTTTACATTCAGTTCTAGATAATTGTTGTACTAACCTTTAAGGTTGAATGCACTTTCTAATATAGAGACTAGACTGAATGTAAGCATACTCTGAGCCGAGAATAGTACCTCTGCATTCCACAGGGTTATGTGTCTTTTTGTATTAGCTATTTAAAGGAGATAAACATGGCATTTCCAACTGCAGTAAATAGTCAAGTTACCGATTCAGTGTCTCAAACAAACGCTAAAGTGCTTGGAGACTCACCTGCATTAGCAACAAGTAAGCTCATGCTTGCCGTGAGCCAAGCATTGTCAAACGCTGCATATAACGCTATCAATGCGCAACAAAATAACAATGTCACTGCTCAAGCGGCTTTGACACAGGGAGTGAATACCCTAATGAATGTGGATACCGCAGCATCAATGGTTGTTATGAAAATTTATAGATAGTAAGACCCCCTCCCCCTATTCCCCGAGTCAATGTAAGGTAAAACTATGGGCAGTGCAGGAAAGCTTCCTCATAACCTCTAAGGCAGCCTAGCAAGCAAGAGTGAGGCTAAAAAAGAATTCCAACCAGCTTCTCATAGCGTCTACGCAGAACTTAGAACAAGTTCTGCGTAGACGCTAAATTATTGCTTTTCTACTCGGCCATCTTTCATCACAAAGATGACGTTTTCCATCACACTAATGTCTTTTAGTGGGTTGCCTTTAACCGCGATTATATCAGCAAGTTTCCCCGCCTCAAGTGAGCCTAATTGTGTGTTTTGCTTGAGTAACATCGCCGAGTTAATAGTGGCAGCCTGTATGGCTTGTAGCTCAGTCATGCCAAATTTCACCATGCGGCTAAACTGCTTACCATTGTCACCGTGAGGATAAACACCAGCGTCAGAGCCAAACACCATATTCACGCCTGCTTTTACCGCTTTTGTAAAACTAGCACGCTGAGTTGCACCCACCTTACGTTCTTTATCCAAGCTTTCAGGCAAAATACCTGCCTTTTCGCCCTCGCCAAGGATATATTCCGTATTGTAGATGTCCATAGAAAAGTACGTGCCTTTGTCTTTGGCTAGCTGAATGGCTTCATCATCAACAAAACTTACATGCTCTACTGAATTCACACCTGCTTTAATTGCAGACTTGATACCATCCGTACCGTGCGCGTGGGCAGCAACCGTTAAACCGCGTAAGTGTGCTTCGGTCACAATCGCCGTCATTTCCTCTTGGGAATATTGCTGAGCACCCACTTTAGTGCCTTTAGATAGTACGCCACCCGTTGCACAGAACTTGATTAAGTTAGCGCCATATTTAATATTTTCACGTACCTTTTGCCTTACTGCCCAAGGTCCATCAGCCACCCCTTCTGAAAATACTTTATGCTCATGGGTTAGGAGGTTGTTGTCACAATGGCCGCCAGTGATCCCAAGTGAAGGACCTGCTGCGTTTACACGTGGGCCTGATACGTCACCATCAATAATGGCATCGCGCAGCGCGATGTCAGCATAGCCAGCAGCACCAAGGTTACGAACTGACGTAAAGCCCGCATCTAGTGTGCGCTTGGCGTTTCTAACACCAGTAATTGCCGCACGAGGTGCAGTGCGTTGCAACCTTTTGTAGCCATGAACATGTGCGTCTGAAGTTAAGTGGACATGCATATCAAATAGACCGGGTAATAATGTGTGGCCACTTAGGTCTATCACCTCAGCACCTTTTGGATAGGCTTTACGATTTGATTTTCCGACTGAGATAATCTTATTGTCTTCAACGACCACAGTTGCAGGTGAGATAAGCTTGCCTGACACCACATCAATCGCAGAGTCAGCATTTAAAACATACGTTTGCGCGTACACACTGCTTGAAACAAAGAGTGCCGTGCTCATCCATATTTTTTTATTCATGTTACTTCCTCATTTTTTGCTTGAGTGTAGAAAGAATATGGCTTGCAAACAAACCGATCGCGACCAATAACTGTTCCTATTTCAAAAAAACTATGTTTTTCTGTCTATTATCACTTTGTTAAACCAGAATAATGCAATGGCGGTTATAGCTGCGATAGCGGCAAATAGCCCCCACATT
The DNA here is from genome assembly GCF_004208915.1 of Pseudoalteromonas sp. CO342X. Taxonomy (NCBI): domain Bacteria; kingdom Pseudomonadati; phylum Pseudomonadota; class Gammaproteobacteria; order Alteromonadales; family Pseudoalteromonadaceae; genus Pseudoalteromonas; species Pseudoalteromonas sp. CO342X. The sequence goes on along the minus strand of NZ_SGPH01000016.1, from coordinate 74,665 downwards.
AACTCTGGTGCCGACATGTCTTGCACCAACACTTTATAGCTCCAACCAGATAAAAATCCAGCAAATAAGAAGCCCAGCGCCATAGAAACAAAGTAGTACCCCATATACAACGCAGCTTGAGATTGGGGCGCGATACTCGCGACATACTCTTGGCTTTTAGGAGAGGCAAGCATTTCACCAAGCGCGATAAGCAATATAACAGTGACAATGAGCTGACCGCTTAACCAGTCGCTATCGCTAAGTAATGCGATAAACGCAGCCGCCATCACCAGTAAGCCTGTAACTAACACATAAAATGGTCTAAATCGCTGACAGAGAAAGCTCACCAAAATTTGTGCGACTACGATCGCTGCAAAGTCTAAATTAATGAGATACTCAGGGTTGATTTGACGATATTGTACGAGTTGTTCAGCAAGGGCTTGCGCTTGGTGCTGTGAAAGTGCCTGTCCATTATCGTGAAGCGCATTTAGCGTTTGTAGTATCAACTGTATTTGCTCATGCGGGACATTCACTTTGAGATGAACCCATTCAAGCCTAATGGTTTCAATGGATACTGCGCCGCTTTCCTTAAGCTCGTTGAACAGCGCAAAAATGGCAGCAGTTAACTTATCAATATCAACATGTGCTAAAAACGCGACGCCAGAATCGCCAAACCACGCCAATATATCTCGGGTATCTGCATAATCACGGATATACACAGGTAAAGTATAAAAAAGCTGATTATAAACAGTCCAAAAGCCTGCAAGGATCAGCAAATATAACGCAAACGGCAGGTTACTCACCTTCATCGGTTGTTGCCACCATGCTTTAGTCGGTGCTCGATTTATGAGCACCCTGTCCCACACCCAGTTAGCTACTAACCATATTGCAATCCAAGTAAACGCCTGACTGTAGTTAGAAAACCCAACTCCTGCTGACATCAATAGCGCCAGTGCGACAAACAGCGTAAGTGCTAAACGTGTATTACCCAGCACCGACTGCGCGGTTTTTAATACTTGAGTAAAAGATTGCTTGGTTTTAGGTAATGTTTGCGGATCTTTGTAAAATAACATCAAGGGAATAAAGTTTATGGCAATCCAAATCGCCGACATCATAAATACCGCATCCCAGCTTATGGCGCGCATATATCCCGCAACCAATGGGCCTAAAAACCCACCAATATTCACCATGGTATAAAAGATCCCAAATCCAAGGCCACGATTACCATCGTTTGTACTGTGGCTTACGGTGCCAACGACCACAGGTTTAAAGCAAGCGGCACCCAGGGCAACAAAGCTCAGCGCAGCAAAAAACGGCCAAAAACTCTGTGCCTGTCCCAATAAATAATAGCTTGGCGTCATGATCAAAAATGCAAAAAAGAACATCTTTTTATACCCAACGCGATCTCCTAGCGCACCAGTTACAACAGGCAAAAGATATAAAAAGAAGGGAATAATCCCCTGTACCGCGCCACGCTCTATATCAGTAAAGCCAATACCACCTTGCGACTTCGGTGTTGTCATGTAAATTGATGACACGGCGAAGAAGCCATACCAAGCGAGCCGCTCAAATATTTCCATGATATTCGCAATGTAAAAAGTTCGACCAAACCCAGACGGCGACGTTGACCGATTTGCCTCATTGAGATCTGGTTCACACCACTGCTGCTGATTTTGCATAATGACAATACCTGTTATCTTTGTTATTTTATATTGCATACAATATACACAAATAATAACGAGAGAAAAGTATCATGTCTTTATTTTATCTATTCCATACCTTTTATTGGCGAATACCCTCTATCCAAAAGCCCCGGCTAGTATTTGCTCCTCTAATTGCAATACTTGCTTTACTCAGCGGATGTAAAACTACGAGAAGCGATATTGCCGCTATTCCAAGCCCCGCTGATATGCGCTCTGAAATAAGCGTTAATGGTCGAGTCAGCACGTTGAGACACATTGATATCCAACATGTTGGTAAACAAATTCCGCTGACTTATAGCGATGGAAAAATAGCCAACTCGCGGGACTATGACTGGTGGGTGAGTAAACATTTTGCGCTAAAAAGTGATTTTCCTGAGGACAAAGTAAAACTCTATTTAGAATTACTAGAAATGTCTTACCCTCACTATGTTGAATTGTTTGGTATGGCGCCTGCAGCGATTGATAAAAAGAGAATTGCTGTCGTCTATGGCAGTTCACGCCAACGTACAAAAGAAGCCATGCTGGACGACGGTTTTTTGCGAGGCGTACATAAAACGGCTGGTGGCGAAACCATGTTTTATAACCGCGCAGGGTACAACTTTCCGAGTCATCGCCAGCATCACCAGCGCTACATCGTGATCCATGAAACCATGCATGCGTTTCATATGGCACTGAACGGTCACTCAACTTGGGCACCCAATTGGATCACTGAGGGGATGGCAGATGCCATTGCAAGCCACGTATATGATCCAAATAAAAAGCAGTTAACTGTGATGGTTTTCGACCGTGCTCCAATGAATTATCTGCACTTAGGTTTACAGCAGTATCACCAAAATGGACAGCCATCTTTCGAAGCAATCAATGATGATCCATCACTCAAACGCGGGCTCAACTTTTTTATCGTACATTTTTTATTGAGCGACCCTGAGCGATATCAATATTTTAAACGCTTTATCGGCAAATTAATGGACGCAAACCCTCACTCTGAAAACACCTTGCCAACTGCAAATGCTCTCTTAAAACGGACCTTCCCCAATTGGCCCCAGCTTGAACAGCAGTTTGCAGCGTTTGTGCGCTCTGCCACGCCAAGTTTTTATATTGTTGATGGGCCTTGGGAGCAAAACGGTGCCACATATTGGCTCAGAAATACCGAAAGCAAAACACTTAATCGTCTCGACATTCATCCAAACTTCTCTTCTACACATGCCGTGATGGATTTTCCTACACCAGATAAAACACCTCTAATCAACTCACTTGATGAGAATAGTGTTGCAGCACTAATCGACTTCGAGCCGGAGCAGATCAGACGTGGGGAAATTGGCTTTGCGTTAATCGCTGATTTAACAAACCAAAGCTTAGATGCGCGTCTTGGACGCTCTGAAGTTGAAGAAGTTGATTTTAGTAAAGACAACTTACTGCAATTTACCCTTCAAGAAGGAGTAAAGTTAACGGTCTCAAGCAATCAAGCATTGTTTTCCGCAAAATCTATCGCATTGCTGCCGCAATTACGCATGGATATCAAGCAATATCATCAACTTGCGCTCACGTTTTCAAAGCAGGACGATGCGCTAGTTATTAAAATGAAAACACAACATCATGAGCAACTGGCTAGGTTACAATTGAGCCAAATCGACATTTCAGCGCTTAGCTTGCAAAAAATCAGTCTTCTTGGCCGAAATAATAATCATAGAATAGCGCCCTACTTTGCCGCCCATGATTACTTGATCACGAATGAACAAACCACTAATCCCTGGCACTTTAAAGATGCATCGCTACTGCGCAGAGCCTTTAATACCTGTGTGGAATATAGCGCTCAGTTAAGTGACTGTATGACCCCACTTCGCGAAATATTTAGCAAACAGAAATCAAGGACAGTCACTCAAACTGAGAATAAAACCCTCAAGCGCTTGATGCAGCAATGGCAATCAACCCTTGGCGACGATGCGCTCTTTACGCTAAGTGGTATCAACATCCAGAACTACTTTTCTGATGGATTGCACTATCTTTACGTCAACAATCCCAGTATCCATGATATTGCGCTAACTTACGGTAACTACAAAAAAATTCTAGCTTCAGGTGAACACCGTGTTCTATTGCCAAAACATACCTTTCAGAACTTAGTGATTAGTTGGCACGGATTAACACAACAAAAGCCTCTTCGAACGCCAGAGAAACCTTTTGATGGGGTAAAAATGGAAGTAACTATTCGAGACAATATAACCATTACGCTAACCGGTCCCTATTCAGGTGCATCGAGTGGTATATTACGCGTCGATTTTACCCCATTTCAATCATTTCAAAATGAAGATTCACTTTGGCGGCAGCCTGTTACTTTCTTACCTTATCAAACACAAGTAATTGAAGTAGATAAGTTACAAGGATTGAAAAATGGATTACTTGAGATCACGAGTGAGTTTGACGTTGATGGTGAACCGATTAGGCTGGTTAAAATAATCAATTTGTAGAAACAATTAATTGGAAGTCTGAAAAGCCAAATAAAGTAAGACCGATGGTTTTGTGCAAATAAGATTGAGTGTTTCATACAACGTGCACGACTAACTGCTCCCTCAACCTGAGCGAGCAGTTAAACACTTACAACCGGATTAAATTGGCCGTCTACGTAAGTTCATATTACGTAAAAAGTCGTTGGCTTTGCGAAATATTACTTCGTCGCCTTAAATTGCGATGCTCACAATAAGCCTCTATCGAATCTGCGCTACCAATCGCACCGTGAAAAGTTTGCTCAAGCTGGGTAGTAAGTTTAAACCAATTACGTGCTTCTAGACCTAATTGCTCCAAAATAGGTTCTTGACGCGGATCGATAAGCCCGGGTTTATCAGCACGAATGCATCTTCCTGTAGAATCAACTAAGTCTAGATATGAACGTAATTCAAAGGGTATACCTTTGTGCATATGTTTTTTGGTATTTCCTAAAAACCGCGCTAGATACTTTGGCTGTTTGCATCTTTTTGCAAACTCACACCTAAGTTTTATACTAGTGTGTTCTGAATCTTCGGGGTTACTAGCTAATTTTGCACGAATGGGGTTTAAGTCTACGTAAGCCATACATGCCAACAAGGCTGAAGCATCAAGCAAGGCCTGAGATTTAAATCTCCCTTCCCAAAAGTGTCCGGTACATTCATCCTCTTGATTAGCACGTCGAGCGATGTGCTCATTGAGCCCTCTCATAAACCAGCTAATACTCGCTAAGCGGCTTCTATATTCATTTATTTCTTTGCTCAACACACCTTTTTGCCCCTCATTTAAGCATTTACCTTGGAGGAACTGATGAGCGTGCGAAGATATCTTATAAAGCTTGCTCCAGCGTAGCAAAATAGCTTTATCATTGAGCTTTTGTGCTTTTTTATCATCGATATACAACACCACATGGGTGTGATTAGGCATTACCGCGTAAGCGCAAACATCCAAGCAAAATATTTTGGATAGAAAAAGCAATCGCATTTCAACCCAGGCTCGTCGATGCTCATAAGATTTGCCAGTCAGCATGTCTTCACCGCACAAAAAGGCGCGGCGGACGCAACGTGACACACAATGATAATAATGTGTATTTGACAAGTTGATTTGATACTTCCTTGCTAATCCCATTGTTCACTCCTTGAACATGCAAATGCTAATTGAAGAAATTAAAGCTTAGACACATGCCTTAAATTTGTAAACATCAACATAAATGTGCCTGTCCTTTGTCACACACCATTATTTACCTCCTATTCCGAAAAGTGGACTAAACCTGCAACTTTCAGAGCTGTGCTCAACACCACGATTTACCGCTAAGGTTTTGGAAGAAAATAAATATCTCGGCTCAGGTCATCGTTAAATTGTTGCCGTCTTACCTTAACGCCACCTAGCTTTTCAACCAAAGCTCGAGCAGCGCCATTATCATCATTCATGTAAGTCTCGACAGTTTCCCAATTAAATACATTGTAAGCATGTTTTAATACAGCGAGCAAAGCTTCCGTTGCAACTCCTTGGCCTCTCGCCTCGGGTAGCACCCACCATGTTAATTCTTTTGGCCATTCTTTGCCTTGCCAAAAACCACATGTACCAACATAGCTATCATTCGACTTTAGTTGAATTACCCACACACCAAAACCAAGTAAATACCAAGAGCCTACATCAGCTTTAAGCCTAGCCCAAGTTTGCTCTATGCCTATTGGACCACCATACATTTTCGAAGCAGATCCGTCTGTATAAAATTTTTTATAGGTTTCAAAAGCGTCTTTATTGGGTGCGACCAATCTTAATCGATTCGTTTCAATCGTTGGGATCATATCTGCTATTCCTTTATTTTACGGTTTAATGTTGGTGTACAAGCAAAACAAAATAACACTGTATATAAAAACAGATATCTAGAATCAAACGACGAAAGATTATGCAATTATCTAAAACGACATAGATTAAGCTTAAGTCCCTGTCCCTTAAAACTTATAACTAGATAAACACCAATTTCGCATCCTGCAATGACTACGGTATCTAAATAAAGTAAATGGCAAGCTGTTAGCGTTAGGTCTTAGTCGTTGTCCTAACACTAACAGCTATAAAGATATGATTAATCAGGCTTTAGTTAATTAAAGTGGATGTCCTTTAAAGTGCGCTTTACAAATGGCGCTTTAGCTTTTCCATACTCATCTTGGGAGGCTATACCTTGCGCTATTACTAATTGCTTCTGAGTTTCATACTCCGCACGCGCGTCAGGATTACTGAGCATATAAGCTTTAAACTTTTCTTGCTTGATATGTTCTTCACTCCCTTTTTCAATAGCATGAGCATGCACTTGAAACAACTCACCTTGATACATCACCGCGATGTCTTTTCTAGGACGAGTATCAGGAAATGGATTATCGCTGTGCTGATCTTTAAAGCCTAAATTTTTAAGATGTTCAACTGCTTGCGTTAATTGCCCGGGTTTGTATAACACAGAGATATCGACGATCCCTTTGCCAGCAACCTTAAAAGAGCTAGAACCAAAGTGTAGAAATTCAAGTTCAGGGTGTGCTAATGCCACCATCACTTCTTCTGCCACTTCAACAAATATTTCACGCCATGGATTAAAGCTAGCTGGGACTAATTGGTAAGGGACGAATTCAATTTTTGACATGCCTGTCCTTTTAAATTTTTATATAAAATAGTTAGAACCAATAAACTGGGTAATGCCGCTTGGGGTTGCGCGACATATTGTTCACAGACAGCGCGACCAATAACATCAGCAGAGCCCCCATCAACACAGGATAAAATGCATACATATATCCCAAGTTATGAACAGACTCACCACCAATAATGGCGATTAGCGCGGTCGCTCCACCGGGTGGATGCAAGGTTCGAGTAAAGTGCATTACAACAATTGAGAGCGATACCGCAAGCGGTGCTGCAAACAGACTCTCTTCTCCAAGCAAAATAAAAATGCTGACACCGAGTAAAGCTGAAAAGAAATGCCCGCCCAGTAAATTTCTCGGTTGAGAGAACTCTGCCATAGGAGCGCCATAGAGTAAAACAGCAGTTGCACCAAAAGAGCCTATGAGCAATGCGCTGCCAACACCATATGGTAAAGCGAGGTTAGAAATCACCGTAATCAACAAGATCCCCACCATTGCACCAACCCATGACCAAAGGATTTTCTTAAGCGGTTTTCTCGGAGGACACACACCTTTGGAGGCCATTCTTTTAAAGTAAACTTTCATGCTACCTAATAACCTTCGAGATTTATCAATGTCATTTTGCCAACGTTTGTATCGCGAGTACCGCCCGCTTAGCATCATTTACAGGTACGAAAATATGATCATGATAGAAGCCCGCAATTACATTCGCGCTAATATCAACATCTTTTAGCGCATTGGAAAATGCAGCCGTTAATCCCACGGCTTCTAGGCTCGAATGCACTTGCAAGGTAATTTTATTCATCACACAGCTGTAATCCAATCCATGCTCGTCTGCCATTTGCTTGGTGACTACCAGCGTTAACCCCTCGCGCTCCATAAAGGTCGCAATTGGATTGAAAATCACGCACTCAGCGAGGCTTTTTTGCGCTGTACAAAATACAAAAGGTGTTTCATCAAGCGTCGGGGAAATGTCTTTTAATAATTGAGATAAATCGCTAATACCCGTCACAAGTTACCTCCCGATGTTGTTGATAAATCGCGGCTAGGTTCAAATGCATCATAACGAGGAAGCGGCACGTCCAAGTCCTCCCAATTGGCTTTTGAAGAGACAAAGTTATGTGATATCGGCCGCTCTTTGATATCCGAGTCCAAAATGCCAAGTCTTAACCTCACCCGCTTTGGCTCACTTTCGTTCGAACTAAAAATTGGACTTGCACAATATTTGCAAAAATGGCGCTTTCTTCCAGGTTTAAACTCGAAGATGTTTAGTGCCTCTTCGCCACATAGAATCACAAAATCACTCCACAGCACAAAGCCATTAGTTGCATAAGCTGTGCCTGTAGACTTACGACACAAGGAGCAATGACAGTGAATGATATCACTGATTGGTCCACGGATCTCAACTTGAACCGCTTTACACAAACAACTCGCCTTGTAAGCCATACCTACCCCTTTGTGTTTCTGGTGATCCAAGTATCCAATTGATTGGCGAAATTTTGCTTATCAGCTTGAGACAAAGGTGGTGGCCCTTGAGTTTGTACGCCGCTGGCACGCATCGTGTCCATAAAGTCACGAATATTTAAGCGAGATTTTATGTTTTCTTTTGTCAGCAATTCACCGCGCGTATTAAGTGCGGTGCACTTTTTCTCAATAACTTCGTCTGCGAGTGGAATATCGCCGGTAATAACCAAATCACCTTCATTAACGCGCTTCACGATTTCGTTATCCGCAATATCAAATCCCTTTGGGACTTGAAGCTTTTGAATAAAAGGAGACGGAGGCGTTTTTAGATATTGATTTGCAACCAATGTAACCGTGGTAGAAGTACGCACTGCAGCGCGAAACAGCATTTCTTTTATCACCACGGGACAGGCATCGGCATCTACCCATATTTGTTTTGCCATAACAACTCTTTTAAATTTAAATTGGCTAGAGAATACTAAATTTGGGGATTAGGTTCACGCCTAAAATGAAACTCATATTCTATGAAGTGAATCTTATTCGTCCTCAATTTCGAATATTCCTTTTGCGTAAAGTACACCAAACCCAGATACGATGACATTCGTATCAGTCACTTCACAAAATAGCTCACCGCCACGTTTTGAAGCCTGATGTGCATGAAGTTTTTGTTTGTTTAGCGCCTTTGCCCAATATGGCGCTAACCCGGCATGAATTGAGCCGGTAACCGGATCTTCATCGCCCCCATTTGCAGGCCAAAAGTAGCGCGACACAAAATCAACGTCATCGCCTTTTGCTGTCACCACAACATCAAAAGGCGCAAGGGTTTTCAGTTTATCGCTGTCGTACTCACAGCTGCGTACTTGCTGCTCAGTCTCAACAATCACAAAGTACGCTTGGCGATTTTTAAGTACCCGCGTCGGTGTTACGTTCAGCCCTTCCAGCAATGCGTCGGGGGCTTTAGTTAACTCAGGGGCTAAGTTCGGAAATTCCATCACAATGCGACCATCAGCCACTTGTTTAACAGTGAGTGTCCCGACTTCTTGGGTTTGAAATTTTATCTCACCTGATTTTCCCTTGTGATTAAAAAGCACATACGCCGCGGCGAGCGTGGCATGACCACAAAAGTCAATTTCAGTAATTGGAGAAAACCACCGGATCTCATAATGATTGTTATCAATTGGCTTCAAAAAGGCGGTTTCGGAAAGGTTATTTTCGATGGCTATCTGCTGCATTAGGGCGTCGCTAAGCCAGTTTTCAACCTCAACGATTGCAGCGTTGTTACCACCAAAACGTTTACGCGTAAATGCGTCAACCACAAAATACTCAACTTGCATCTTTTACTCCTTTCAGAAACACCTAAAAACACAGTATAATTTACTGTAATTAGAAGCGAATACAACTTAAATAAACGTGTATAGAGGTTAATCTGTATGACCATGATGCACGTAGTTAAAATGAGTAGAACCAAGTCGAGGCTTATATGTTTACAGATGCTACTTTATCAATCTTATGCTTATATTCATTAGCAATGTTTGTCACCAGCCTGCTAATGATAGCGACAGCCCCTAAAACTGATGATGAGAAACGCAAACAAACCATCACCGAGTACACTATGTTTGCACTTGCATCTGTTGCAGTATTTTTTGTCTCGTTTTACACGCTGTAACTGCCAGTTGGGTCATCTCGATTGATTGCCCAAGAGCATGCCCTTTAAGGCCTATTTCCCACTTTCAACCATTGCTTTTATCTTTAACGCCTTTTCGAAGTGGTCTAGTTCGTGAGTTTGTATCCACCAAGTTGCCGCTTCCATAAGTAGTGCAGAGTCTGTGTTTTTATTGGCAAAAAAAGCGTAAAATGATACGCCAACGTTATCCCCTTTTTGTGCGATTTTTTTATCACATACTTCTATTATCTTGCTTCTTAGTGCTGAGCGCATTTTTCGTTAAATCCATACATCATGTCTGCGATAAGTGTACCACCAACATCATCAGTATTCACCACTCCACGCGGCTTTCCCCCCTTAGGGTTGATTATCATTTCATCGGTGCACAAGATTAATCTTCTTCACAAGCTTCCCTCTCCCTTAGGTCTAGTTCGGTGAAACTATTCCTAAACGTAAAGGCATAAGCCGAATCTCCAAAACGACGCAGGTAATCGAGTCTTTCTTTGGCCTCATCTAGCGTCGGAATATGGCCCTCTTCAACCCACCATAACACGTAGGTTTCCTGTTCAGCGCGGTGAAACCATTCCTTTTTACGCGCCAAAAATTCCTTATGCGCGGTTTTAAACATAAAATCTTTGAGCGCTTGCTCCGACTGCCATACAGACATATTCACGATAATATTTGGATCATCAAACGCCTTAATCTCTGTTGCATTACCGGTTTCATCTTTTAAGCGCCAAATAAAGCCAGGGCTTTGCTCTGCGAGTAAATTAATGCGGTCTAGACTTTCGACAAAGTATTGAATTTCTGGCGCATCCATTTGGTATTTAGCGGTGGCTATATTGAGTTGTGCTAATTGCATCGACGGCTTTTCCTTGTGGTGAGTTGCTACATTCTCCCAAACTTCACAATCATACTACTGTTTACTCGCCGCCAAGTTAAGACAAAATTTAACCAAATAGAGATTTTTTCACCTTCTACATTTCGGGGAATGGATGCATATTAATGTATTGCACTATACGAGGTGCGTTTGCTGTATTCGCGCTACCACCATGAGGTAAAAACTGGTGCCAAATCACCATATCTCCGGCATTGGCTGCAATTGCTTTGGAACCCAGTTGATGTAAGTATTCTGTGTTTGGAACACATGGATCCCATTGAGCTGTTACAAGCCATGACTCTAGCTTTGTATGAAATCCTGGCACAACCGTTGTTGCACCCTGTTTTTCTTCAGTGTCTGATAGATACAAAATCCCTTGCGTGCCAAACTTGAGTTGCTTAGAGAAATCTAAATCCCAATGTAGATCAGGACCTTGAAAACTAGATTGCGCAGTTTCAGGCGGGTTGAACCCACACTGATCGGCTGAAACTATCAGTTGTTCGCTTTGCCATAACTGGCTAAAGGCCTTATGAATTCTCATTGAATTCCGATTGTCTTCCAGTGCTTTATGTTGTACTAAATGCACCATACTGCGACTCATTTTTTCTTGGTTAACCTTATACCAAGTCTTTGGGTCTGCTAACTCAATCTCCAAATAGTCTTGGATGGCATTTCTCGCATTGGCACAGCCTTCAGCACTCACTGCATTCTTAACGATGACATAGCCGTTGTCCTGCCAGCATTTCAGGTCGTCCTCAGTGAGTACATCCGGCATATTCTGAACAGCAGCTATTTTTTCTTGATAACTGTCGGGGCAAGGTAAGTGGCAGGTGACATGTTTTAACAATGCTATTTTTTCACCACTCGGCTGAGCAATTGTTACAATTGCATCAATAAAGCTATCGTAATCATGAGCATATTGAAACTGTAATTGATGTGCTTGAGATAAACTTAGGCCCAGTATGTCAAAAGTCGCTTTATATAATTCGAAACTAACTGGCTCTACCTGCTGCTGTTTATTTGTAAAAGTGCCGTTGGCCTGAAGCCAGATTTTTTTGAGTGTGGATAAATGATAAAGCGCTAGAGCAACGTTTACATCGCACATTATTTTACAACCATCCTTTAAATTAAAGTTGTGTGTTTCCTCCTTAAAATTTTATTACAAAGACGTTTTTTTTCAATTTTTACCGCTTACACCTCATTACACTATACGTATCACTAAACATGAGGATCCAGAAATGAAAAGAGCAGACTACTTCAATCAGGCACCTGAACTTATTCAGCACTTATTGGGACAAGAGGAATTATTAAAACAGCAAGCCCACGCAACTTTTGGGATCACAATCTGGGAGCTCGTTAAACTTAGAGCATCACAAATCAATCAATGCGCTTTTTGTATTGCAATGCACACTAAACAGGCACTAGAGTATGGTGAAACCACTAATCGAATTATTGGATTAAGTGCATGGCAAGACATGCCGTTATACACCAATAAAGAAAAACTGGCATTAGCGCTTTGTGAAAAGCTGACAAACGCACAAGTGATTGATGATGCTTTTTATCAAACACTTAATGTAGAATTTGATGATAAAGAATTGACCACGTTAACTATCGCTATTAATGCCATCAACAGCTGGAATCGGATCGTGAAAATGTTTAAGCCGAATGTAGAGTTCAATGAGCACAGATCTAACGCTTGAATTAATAAATCCAACAGGTGAAATCGCTAACTATGTGCAAGCTATCTGGTTTGCACAATCACATAAGCGCGGAGAAACTTGGCTTCCAAGCGACGGGGCAACTGGATTTATTTTCCCTCTTCGTGGACTCGTTAGCTTCAATGACAATCCGCTCACAGCCCCCTTTTATCTGCAACCAATTGCCATTCAGTCTAGCAAAGTCAACTATTCTGAACAGGCATGTTTTTTCGGGATCCGCTTTAAACCCGCGGGACTGGCATTTCTGAAAACGCTGCAACACCCTATAGCAAATCCCAATAATATATTGCCCTTGTTGAACACGCTGCAAACTAGTGCCAACCTGACAGCATTACTTCGACTTCTAGAGCCGATATTGAATATGCCAATTCCTCGACAGAATTCTATTCTACATACCCAAATACTCCTTGAGCATATTGTTTCAATGACCCCTTTAGAGCAAGCATATGCTCAAACTCCGATCGGAAAACGGCAATTAGAGAGACAAGTTAAAACACATTGTGGGATCACCCCTAAACATTTAGCTCGCATTTATAGAGTTCGATTGGCTAAACAAAAACTGAGAGAAACGCCTGACATTAACATCGCTCAACTCGCGCTAGATTGCGGCTACGCTGATCAATCTCATCTTATTCGCGAGTTTAAAACTATCTTTCAGATCACACCGGCGAAATACACAAAGCGACTAAAAGCTGCAGACACAACGTTACCTGCAGCTCGGTAAATTTTTCAACGACCAGCAATACAAAAGCAAGGTGAATTTATTACTATTTATTCGTGCAACGTGCTACCAAGGTTTCGCTTAAAAATTGATTTACCTCAGTTTGCACTTTTTTGTTAAAGCTGTAGTGACCCGAGTTAAGTGCGATATGTTTAAATGGATGAGAAAAACTAGCTTCGCGTAAATCAGCTTCAATATATCCGGCCATTTTGTACGATGGCCAAATTTCATCGTGTTTGGCAGAGACCAGCAGCACTGGCCCATTGGTGTTTTCAACCGGGATGCGAGCGGCTGCAATTGCTTCAGGCGTTGCCTCTGCCAATGCAGCCTCAAAGGCAGGTGTAAACTCTCCCGTTACGTTCCCCTTTTGCATTTTCCATGACAACAGGGGGGCATCAATGTAGTCCAGAGCATTGCCGCTAAGCGTCCAACTCGAGCGAGAAGACAAGGTCTTAACAGCATTCCAGCTTACGTGACTAGGCATAACGGACACTACATGGTTTATCTCATCAAAGTGCGCCCCGAGTAATAACGCAAGCTCCGCTCCTTTAGAAAAACCATACACCGCTACGCAATTTGGGTTTATCTTTGGGTCTGCACTCAATGCTTTTATCCGTTTGGCTATATCATTCAAAGATAATTCAGCTGCACTGCTCGATGTATTTTCAGTGCCATAATAACCAAGTGCCGCTACTGAGACACCAATATCATTAAATCCATCTAAAAATGGTTTCCACTGAGGATTAGCGAGTGTATTCCCCCCTTCGCTGCCACCTAACACCACAACCAATGGATGAGTCTGACCATCATCGATAAACTGACGTTTAACATCTGGTATAGTCGTGTTTGAACAGGCCGCAAGAAGCCCTACCAAAGAAAATGGCATTATAGTTTTCATCATTTTATTACCTTTTTGAGTTAGCTGAGCCCTATGTTGCTCAGTTGTTGTTTGAGTAGTTTTGCACCACCTCGGCTAGTCACAACTTGTAAATTGCTATCTCGCAACTTGACAAGGTAACCCCCAGTAACCCAGCGTTCAAACGCAGTTATCGCGCTTTGGTTTACAATGGCATTACGGTGAACTCTTAAGAAATGTGTTGGCAATTGCTGTTGGATCTCCTCAAGGGAGCCATCAATGGGATATTGCTGTCCATTACTAAACGCAATGGCTTGACCGTATTCTAGCTTTATAAGTTCGATACTGCTGACATCAATTAGTGATGTTTTCCCCGCCACCTTACTCGTTAAAGTAGCGGCGAATCCTGTAGCGATAACACGATTAACTCTTGATAACGCCAGGGCTAAGCGTTCAGTACTATACGGTTTGAGCAAGTAATCAACCGCGCCGAGCGTAAAAGCCTCAACCGCAAACTCACTGTAGGCCGTGGTAAAAATTATCGCACCTGAAAACCCCGCCCCTTGAAGTTTCTCGACCAGAGTAACACCATTGCATTCTGGCAAGTTAATATCGACAAAGACAATATCTATCGCAAGTTCTCGATATGTATCAAGAAATACTAATGGCGTGTTACAAGTCAGTACCAGATTGTACTTGGTGATCTGGCTAAGTTGTTCCGTTAATTTATCAATGGCTGGTTGCTCATCTTCCACAATAGCAATGTTCAACATTCCTTTGCTCCTCGTGTGAGTGAAAAGCTGACAACCGCACCACCTGTGTGCATGTCGTTACCAAGCCTAAGTTCAGCATTTTCTTCTAACTTTAACCGTGAGCGCGTGATCGAAAGACCGAGTCCCGCATCTGACGAACTCAATATGTCCCGCTCCTTAAAGCCCACCCCGTTGTCACTGATTTTAAACACTAACTGGTTCGCTAACTTTTTGATTAATACATCAATGTGAAGCGGCCTACTGTTGCCATGTTTTACTGCATTTTCCAAAAGCGGCTGTAAAATCATTGGCGGTATTACTTCGCTCAATAATGCATCGTCGATATCAAAGTCGATGATAAGCGCATCCCCAAACCGGCTTTGCTCTATCTCGCACCATTGATTTAGTGCAATTAGCTCATCAGCAACGGACACTTTGCTCGGTATTTTTCCGCTTGTCACAGAATGCGTTAATGAATATCTTAATACCGCAGCGAGATTATGAACCAAAGACCGTGCTGCTTCTGGTTGATTTGGTACAAAGGCTGCAATTGTGTTGAGGCTGTTGAACATAAAATGCGGGTTTAACTGACTGTGTAATAACTTAATTTCAGCAAGTTGGCGAAGCTGTTTTTCTTGTTTTAACAACTTTTGGGAAAGGTAGAACTTAATCACCACAAAAATACCGCTAGACCAAGGCAGTGCGATGGTTAGCGCCTCAAACAGTGAAAATGCATGGGTATTTAACATTCCACTTCTGAGTACACCCCAACATAAACAGCCCATTACCATCAGTCCATAAAAGCCGATATATTGCAGCGGCCAATTGCCTATCTTGAAACGGATAATGAGTACGTAACTTATCACCATAGGTAACCAGTAGAGGAACACAACCGCCAAAATAGAAGAAAGCGCGATATTTGCCGACAACAACATGCCCCGCTGCACCCAATCGGTAAGACTGATAGCAAAACTTATTGCGGCAACGATGGCTAAAATTGCGAATTGTTCATTTCGCTGCAATGTGAGATTGACCATAATCAATACAAATAGTGACTGAATACGTTCATGGTACGCATTTAGCGTCGAAAAGCACTCTGAATATTGCTGAATGGTCGCTTTTCAATGCTAAATGGTTATCTGTATTAGTCCATACTTTTACATCCAAGTTAAAGTGCTAAAAAATAGATTAACTTGCTTTAAATCTTAAACACTTGAGGCTGCTTTGCTCATCAATGTCTTTAAATTCAGGTGGGTTTTGTAAACGTTCAACAAATGTGAGCGTTGGTGCCTCTCTGGTCATTTCATCAATCAGAAATTGGCTTGAAACATCGGGAGAATTCACACACGCCAACACTTGGGCATTTGGCGTAAGTAACTCAGGAAGCTTTCTTAAAATACGTTGATAGTCTTTGGTCAATGCAAAGCTGCCTTTTTGAAAGCTTGGCGGATCAATTACGATAAGGTCGTACGGCCCATATTTACGCACTTTTCCCCAAGATTTGAATAAATCATGGCCTAAAAAAGACACCTTACTGAGGTCGTGTTCATTGAGTTGATGGTTGACTCGGCCTTGCTTGAGCGCCGCTTTTGCCATATCTAGATTCACAACATGGGCAGCACCGCCCGCAATCGCCGCGACGGAAAACCCGCAAGTATAAGAGAACAGATTAAGTACCCGAGCCCCCGTAGACTGAGCTTTAACAAACTCACGACCCAAACGCATATCTAAAAACAGTCCCATATTCTGCTTTACGCCAAGCTTTAAGCCATATTTAAGTCCATTTTCTTCAACGATAGGCATAGCGGTTAATTCACCATACAAAACCTCGAGATCTGAGTCAGGCAAATAACGATGCTGTAGTAAAATAGCAGAGAGTTTTCCGTTAAACGCTTCAGTCTCCACAAGTGATAATAATGCCTGCTTTAACGACGCTATCAAGTCAACGTCGTGCTCCTTGAATAAAGAGACTAAGAGCTGACCTTGTAACCAATCTACTGTGATTTGTTCAAGCCCTTCATAGCAACGACCACGTCCATGAAATAGACGCCTTAGCTCGTTTGGTACGGCTTGGGTTTGCAGATGATTAAGGAGGGTCGATACAGGATTTATTGCTGTCATGTTGGTGTCTGGTTATGCGTAAAGTTCGGCATTTTACTTGTTACTTCATAGCAAAAGCAAATGTCTAAGGTCTGCTTATCTTTCACGTTTATTTTTAGCAGCAAAGAGAACCGGTCCTATGGACGCCACAACATCGTTGTTGCCCCGCTAAGACCGGTTAACCAATTGAGATAAGAAAAATCTTCGTGATGGGAGGCAACAAAGCCCATTCTCATATAAAGCTTTTTTGCTTGGGGGTTAGAATCAATTACATCAAGTCGTAAAGCGTGAAACCCGCTTTGTTTGGTATAGCGCTGCAGTGCCACTAGAAGCGCAGTGCCAACACCTTGTCCTCTGACCGATTCTGCAACAGCGATGCCGTCCATCACCACTTCATTGGGCGCAGGCTTTCGCTCAAATAGGGTAAACACCGCTGCGGCTTTAACCCCGCCTAGCAAGCCTAATTCATCAATGAGTCCAGTAAAGCCCATATTCGATGTAAAACCGCTTTTGCCATATTGAAAGCCCGCAACCCCCACTAACTTGCCGTCTGCAAAGGCAGCAAAGGAGTATTCTGAGATGAAGCTCTTCGCGATAATAGTGATCAGCTTATTGCGATCCGGCACTGCGGCTTTGAATTTGCTACCAAACGCGTCAACATAAAGCTCAGCAGCCGCTTGCGCATGCTCAATGTCCCATCCTTGTGTTATTTCTATTTCCATACTTTACCTCAAGCTAACGTATAGACATCAATTTTAGGTCAAAGTTAGCTTAGGTATGAAGTTCGAATTTGTAAAAAATTCGAGTCGATTATGCATGTAACTTAATTGTTAGTTTGCGCCATACACGTTCAACGGGTCCCACTTTAAAGAATCGCCCATAAGCCGTATTTAACAGCAGCTGCACTGCCATAATCACAAGCCATAAGAGCAAGAGCTCACTGCGACTTAGCGTATTATGTAATCCAAAGCCATAAAATATCACCACCAATAACAGTGACTGTCCAATGTAGTTGCTCAGCGCAAATCGACCCACTTGATTTATCGCCTCAAGGGGTTTGAAGCGATGCAACCAACGGTTATATAGTAAAGACAACAAAACCAAGTAAACAATCGCTTGCAGCTCCCGGTTAAGTACAATGATCATTTGTTTAGCGTAAGATAACACTGGGATATGTGAACTTTGTAGCCAATGAAAATAGCGAGCTTGAGTGGCATAACATGACACCGCAATCAAGCAAAGCAGTGCCACTACCGCAAATGGGCTAAGTTTAGTCTTTGAGAACAATCCCCATTGAAACAGCTGCGAGCCTATCAGCATCATCATTAGCGTGGACCAAAAAATACTTGAATAAAACAGCTTACCTTTGTGGACTTGCGGACTGTCAAAGTTTTCCTGCCAATACTCAGTTAAGCTTGGCGTTTCTTCCAAAGTACGATGAGTGGGTGTCCGTGGTTCGGTTTTATTCTGCCACCGATTAATCGCTTTTTGCTGGTCTCGTGTGCGAGACGCTTCGTCCACATTGAGTGCTGCTTGGTAAGCATCGTATTGGGCGATGGTGCGCTCTGCTCTGCCAAAACCTGCAGCTAACATAAACGCCAAACAAATTACTATGCTGACTTTGATGGCCCGGGTGCCAAGTAATATGACGGTGGTGGCAATCATTCCTATCACGGCATAGTGATAGAGAATGTCGCCACTCCAAATACAATAAGCATGAACAAGGCCGAGTATAAATAAAGCCACTAGCCTAGCCGCACTTAATTTAATAGCAAATTCAAATGGCTGTTTTTGAAGAATAATGGTGAGACCTGCGCCAAATAACATCGCCAACAGTCCGTAAAACTTGCCCTGAGCAAATACATAAACCCAGTACCTTACCTCACTGTCTATATCCGTCATAAAGCCATATTGGTAACTGCCCCATGGATTGGGATAGGCAAAGCTTTCGATGTTGATAAGTAAAATACATAGGATTGCTATCCCGCGAATAAAGTCGAGGCTGTTAATGCGATTTCTTTCAGGACTAGTCATCGGCATTACCTATGCGGCCCGACTGTCCATCATGGTGAGCTAGCTTTGTGTTTTCGCTATCGAGCAGTGTGGTAATTTGTGCAACCTGCGCGCTAAATTCATCAAATTGCGTGTCACTTAGCTTGGTGTTTTTTGGTTGTTTTAGGGTGAGTGGATTGATGGCTTTTCCATCTTTATGCACTTCATAATGTAAGTGACGCGCCTGCGACAGGCCGGTATTCCCAAGATAGCCAATCACATCGCCTTGCTTTACTCGCCCCCCAGCCTTGAGACCGTTCGCAAAGCCATTTAAGTGAGCATAAAGTGTTTGATAGCCTTTACCGTGATCTAACACTACGCGATTACCAAAGCTGCCGCCCCACCCAGCTTTGAGTACTTTTCCTGAGCCTGCAGCCATAATAGGCGTACCAACAGGCGCACCAAAATCGATCCCTTTGTGCATTCGGGTATAGCCCAATACTGGGTGATGACGTTTACCGAAGTTTGACGATAATCGAGCACCGTTAAGGGGCGTTTTCATTAGAAAGCTTTGCGCGAGGGTACCATCTGAGTGGTAAAAAGCGGTCGTTCCGCTATTATCAGTAAACCGGTATAAGCGGTATAAGCGGTATTTTTCTTTTCCAGAAAGTAGCGCAACATGTTGTAATGCTAAAGGTTTGGAGATTTGCTTGAGTAACTCTTCGGCAACCACAAGCTGCTGTTCTTGAAATACAAAATCAATTTGATCACCAGCATATACTTCTCTTTGAAAATCGACAAGGTGAGATAAGGCCACAATACTTTGATTGATAATATCATTGGGCACCCCGATTTTGCTGGCGTCCACAAAAAAGCTAGAATCTATGCTTGTCGATAAACGCTTTGTTTGCGTGACGGTTTCAAGCTCACTTAGCGATGCATGCCACTGCTCATCCACTCTTTTAATCTCAATAACCTGAGCAAATGCATATTCAAAGCGGATCTGCTGTACTTGTCCGTCTACAAGCTCTGCTTCTATTAACTGTCCAGCCTTGAGCTTAGTCAGTGATGTCCACGTACTCACGGCTTGTTCCACCAGCCAACTATCGCGGTCACTGAATGCAAACTGACTTAAGAGATTCGCTAAACTCTCACCCGATTTAAGTTCAAGTAAACAAATATCTTGAACTGGCTTTAGCTCCTGAGTGATTTGGGCCGCGACTGAGTCTTCAGCGGATCCATTATGTACAACAGCTTGCTCTTGATCTGCTTGCGCCGACACAAAGGTGTTCTCTTGCGCTTTATTGACCGAATGAGTCTGCTCGGGTTGTTTCGAGCAGCCAAAAGTTGCCATCATTGCAATGGCGATAGAAAGCTTTTTAATCATGTTAATTTTCCAATAAGGTCAGCGGATCAATGCGCGTGTTGTTATGTAAAGCTTCTAGATGTAGATGTGGACCAGTGACTCGACCGGTTTCACCTATGGTACCGATCACTTCTCCTTGTGATACTTGCTCACCCACCTCAACATCAATGCTATCAAGATGTGCGTAGAGACTTTGATAACCATTGTCATGATGGATCAACACCACTTTACCGTAATTCTCAGGCAAGGTTTTATCATCGGCAATCGTGACCGTACCGCTGGCAACCGCCATCGCAGGTTCACCAACGCCGCCAGCTAAATCCAGTCCTTGATGTGCTTTATTGTGACGAAAGTTCGATACATGCCCAAACCTTGATGTTATTTCAGGGGTGACGACCGGGTATGTCCATGTTTTACTCACCATTGCCGTTCCCATTGTCCATTGAATATTGCCATAGGCTAAACCTGAACTAAGCAACACAAAAACCCCTATCAACACAAGATTACTTGGCTTCTTTTTAGATTTAAGAATAACGCTAAAACGCTTTTTATAATCATCTAAAGTCAAAGAGTTAGACGCAAAACTTGCTGTCATATTCATCGTTTTCGGCGGAACAGCAGCTCGTTTTAAAGAGTTCATTAATGCTTTGCTATAAGCCAAAGGTTCAAGGCTGTGCTTCGCTATCGTCACCTCATCACAGCAATATTCCATCGCTCGAATAAAGCCCAGTTCCATTTTTGCAATGAACGGGTTAAACCAAGCAAGCGTCGCGAGTATTCGCCAAATTACGACAGCAATATGGTCGCCCTTATCTATGTGGGTTAACTCATGCAGAATAAGTGCTTGCTGCTCTGCCTCTGGTAGCGTGTCAAATTCCACCGGCAAATACACTTTAGGTTGCCACAGTCCGAACACAAAAGGAGAGCAAGTAATTGGCAATTGATAGCAACTCCGTGCGCCGAACTTTATTTTTGAGGCGGTGCTACAGAGGCGTTTTACTCGCCAATACTGTCGCCCAAGTACCAAAAGATGAGCGATTAGCCCAACGCAATAGACCATAAATACAGCCATAAGCGTCAGGTTTAGCCAGTCAGACGCAACTTGAGTGCGCTTCGTCATTGCCAGCAGCGGCTCTGCAAATTGTTGTAAATTGGCATTAAACAATACGGCTGGAATGGCGTTGTGTTGCTCCATGTGTTCAAGTGGGATCCAAGGCACAAAAGTCACTGCCAGCACGCCCCACCAAAGTCCTTTATTCTGTACATACCGAGCAGAAAATTTCACACCTAGTGCGTACGTTAAGCCACTAAGCGCCACCCACAGCAAGACCGAAAGTAATATTAGTTCCATACCTTACTCTTTATCACCTTGCGTCTTAGCTAACTCATCTAACATGGCTTCTAATTCATCTAATTCATCCGCTGCAATTAACTTACTATCTGAAAACATAGCGATTGGCAGAGGCTCATCCAACTCCATAATTTGCTTTGCAAACTCTTGGGCATAAAGTGCGAGAGTCGGTACCTTAGCAAGGACAGCTGAGTATATTTTTTTATTGCCTTGCATTTGCTCGGCGAGATAACCCTTTTCACACATTCTCTCAAGAGTTTTTCGAGTTGATGAGTAGCTCCAGCTGAGCTTTGCTCCTATTTCTGTGTGAATTTCTTTGCCCGTTCTTGGCTGTTCACGCCAAAGGATTTTTAAAACGATTAGTTCGGTTGAGTTAGGTTTCATTGTTTTTCTCACAACTGCGACATATGTCACACATTAACAAACAAAAAAGTGCGACACAAGTCGCACATTATGCTTTTTTAATTTTCACCACGAAAAATGGCGACATTATCAACAGCACTTATACTTCAAGTTGATATGTAAAAAATGAGTTATCTGTAGTGCTAGAGCTAATTAATATTCGCCATAAATTATGGCTGCTAATTGTGTTTCCCATCATTGCGCTTGCCTTACTGCTTGGATATGCTTTTAACCGTTACGCTCACCTTGAGTCAGAAGTAGAATCTCTATACGCCGATCGTGTTGTGCCGCTTATTCAAATAAAAAAAGTATCAGATCACGGTGCGATTCAGATTGTCGACATACTTCATAAGTATCGTGCAGGGCTGGTCTCCAAAGACGAGGGGTTGATGCAAATAGCAGATGCTACTCGGGTCATGAACGACGCCTGGCAAAGCTATCTAAACACATATTTGGTGACGGCGGAGCAAGTCAAAGTTGAACTCATTGAGTTCCAACTGCAGGCCGTATTTACGCATATTGCCACGCTCCAAAGCGCGATAAATCAAGGGACATTTTTAGCGATTCCACAAAATCAGTTTGTTACTGCACTCTATGAAAAGTTCGATCCGTTAACTTCGTCACTACAAGCACTCACCGAGGTACAAAATGACGTCGCACTCAGTATTGTGGAGCAAACCGAGCAACAATTTAGCCAACTAAAGTTGTTGCTCATTATTTTTTCTGTGATTGTATTGGTGAGCTTAATCGCCGTTGGCTTAGCTTTATATCGCTCTATTCAACATCCAACCAATCATATTCGCTCGCAAATCAATCACATTATTGAGAGCTCGAGTCTCGAAAAACGTATCGACATTGATAACCACAATGAACTGACTGATGTTAGCCTTGCCATCAATCAGCTCCTTAGCCACATTCATGTGATCCACCAGCAACTGGTAGAGGCGGAAAAATTATCGAGCCTAGGTAGCTTAGTTTCGGGATTGGCTCACGAGGTAAATACCCCACTTGGCGTCTCGATTACCGCAGTGTCATCCTGCCAAGAGCAAGTGGATGTGATGGAAACCGGCATGAAAACTCAGCGTTTGTCGCACGCTGAGTTTTTAGAAATTATGGCAGCATTGGATTCTGGGTTGTCTATCGCAGAGCGAAATCTCGGCAAAACGGCAAAGCTAGTGCAAGAGTTCAAGAATATCTCTGCAGAGCAAGAAACTGACGTCGAGCAACTTGTCGACCTAGAAGCAATTATTCGCGATTATTGCGAACAAACAGCACGTTTCCAGTTAAAGATGCGCGTTGAATTTAGCGCAACAGGAAAACTGGAACAACTGGTCAAAATCAACGTTAAGGCGCTACAGCAAATCTTGTTGCAGCTGCTAGAGAATGCCCGAGTGCATGGTTTTAGTAATGATAGCGACACCCAGCCGTTTGCCGCTGTTCGTTTAGAGATCACTGACAATAAAATATTTATTCGAGTCAAAGACGAAGGCGTCGGTATGAGTAATGAGGTCCTAAACCGGATCTTTGAGCCCTTTTACACCACAGCTCGCCAACATGGTCATGCCGGGCTTGGACTTTCCGTCACCTATAATCTCGTCAAAAAACATTTAGAAGGTGACTTAAAAGTCAATTCCAAAGCCGGAAATGGCACAACGTTTACCATCTTGTTGGCGAACAAAACGTTGGCACAAACCGCCTAACCAACTTGTGCCCTCATAGCATACTTAACGAGTGACAAAGCCTCCGTTAACAAACAAGGTTTGTCCAGTCGTCCAGCGTGATTGCTCCGACGCAAGATAAAGCACCGCAGGGGTAATATCGTCTACTTGCCCTAGTCGGTTCATTACACTTGCAGACTGCAAATAATTAACGGTTTGCTCGTTTTCTTCGCCATGGAAAAAGTCAGTGTCAATTGGACCTGGTGCGATGGTATTGACGGTCACTCCTCGATGTCCGATTTCCTTTGCCAGCGCACGAGTAAAATGCTCAAGTGGTGCTTTTGAGCCAGCATAGAGCGCATAATTTCCAGTAAATGCTGCCAGCAGCGAAGTGCCCATATTAATGATCCGACCGTTATCACGAATATGTTTAGCGGCTTCTTGCATCACAAAAAATGCTCCTTTACAGTTGATCCCAAATAGCCTGTCAAAATCTTCCTCGCTATACTCAACAAACGGTTTTTTACTGATAGTACCGGCATTATTGATAACGATATCTACGCCGCCAAACTCACTAATAATATGCTCAAATATATTCATTACCTGCGCTTTATTGCTGACATCTCCGTGTACTAACGTAGTCCTAACACCCAGCGCTTCAACTTCCTTCTGGGTTTCAAGTGCTTGTGGTTTAGAATGCGCACTATGATAGTGAATGACAAGATCAGCGCCTTGCTTTGCCAGCGCAATAGCAAAATCCTTCCCCATATTTTTGGATGACCCAGTGATAAACGCGACCTTACCTGTTAACTGCTTAGACATACCTATTTCTCCTACTTGAAATATTCAATCGACTTTTAGTGTAGCTAGGTGAAAGGGATACAGGTATAGTGATTTTAGTCATTTACTAATTGCATTTTTCACATCCGCTATGAAATCGATTACTGAAGAAGATTTGTTTGTTCTTACCGTTGAATCTGGCAGCCTCAAATCTGCGGCTGAAGTGATAGGTACCGATCCCTCCTCGGTAAGCCGAAAGCTCGCAAACTTAGAAAGTCGATTAGGAGTAAAACTTTTACAGCGCTCCACCAAGCAAACGGCTGCAACTGAGGTTGGGCTTGAGTACTATAAAGGCGTAAAGCAATTACTAGATGAAAAAAGGGAATTAGAAGAATCGATTTCAGGCACCTCAGCAGTGCCTTCTGGGACATTGAGGGTTGCAGCTCCACACGACTTCGCCGAGCGCTTCATTGCTCCTGTGGTACAAACCATGATAACCACCTATCCAGATCTCAATATCGAGTTACTGCTCGGCAGTCATTTTGAAGATCTCAAGGCTAAACAAATCGATATTGCAATTAGGATTGGCAAACTGGATGATTCCTCCTTGATTTGCCGACAACTAGGCCATGTACCACGGGTCTTAGTGGCCTCTAAATCGTATATTGAACGCATGGGACAACCACAACGCTTTAGCGATTTAAGCAAACTGGACTTTATCTTTTACAATAAACCTAAGCTTGATAATCAGCTCATTCTCGGTAAAGGCCTGCACCGTGAAGCTGTTGCGGTAAGTGGTAAACTCATCGCCAACAGTGTTGCAGTGCTAAAAAATTGGGTAAACGCTGGCCTTGGTGTGCATTACGGGCCGCTATGGGCATTTCAAGATGAATTAGCTATGGGCAGTTGTGTACAGCTACTACCTGAACTACACGATGAAAGTTATCCTATTCACGCACTGTACTTGTCGAAGCAATATACTCCCGCAAAGGTACGGGAGTTTGTTGAGCTATTGACTTCAACCTATCAGCAATACCGCTTCGATTAACGCAAATTACTTAGTAATTGCGCTAACTGTTTTTGCTTAGCGTCATTGAGTGGTAGCAATGGCGCTCTTGGACCACCGACATCCATACCTTTCAGTGCGAACCCAGCTTTTACTGCGGCGGCAAGGCCAGAGCTCACAATAAATTCCAGAAACTCAAACTGTTGATAAAATAGCCCTTGAGCACGTTCAAATTCGCTGTTTGCAACAGCCTGCAATAACTGTTTTGGCTTATCACCGATTAAACATGGCGCCGCAGTGCACCACCCTGCTGCACCGGCAGTCAATGCCTCTAATGCCATGTGATTACAACCGTTAAAGAATGGCACCGCTCCCTCACTAAGATGATAAATTTTGTGCATCCGCTGAATGTCACCCGAGCTCTCTTTAATCGCGACAACATTTTCAATGTCTGCCACCATTGCCAGCATTAACTCAGGTGTCATGTCCACACCACATACTGCTGGATTATTGTAGATCATGATAGGTAACGGCGAAGCGTTCGACACTTGCTGATAATGTTCAAATATCTCTTGCTCGCTCAATTGATAGTAAGAAAAAGGTGAAAGCATGATCATATCCGCACCAAATTGGTGGGCATACTTAGCATAAGTCGTGGCTTGTGCAGTCGTTAACGCTGCAATCCCGATGATAACAGGAACCCGCCCTGCGACATGTTTGACAGTAAATTCAGCAACTTGCTGCCACTCCTGCGCGGTTAAATAGGCCGCCTCTCCTGCGCTGCCAAGCGCAGCTATCGCATCCACATCGCCTGCAAGTAAAATATCTATCACTTCGCCAAGTTTAGCCAAATCAACCCCTTGCGTACAGGGATCGAACGGTGTCACGGTGTAACCGATAATACCTGAAATTTTCATCGCAATTCCTTAAATACAATCAACATGGAGTTTGAGTGCTTGCCTTGCATAGTATGCAAAGTTCACTTGATTTCTTTTTTCTGTCGACACCCAGTCATGCGCTTCTCGAGCAAGCTCAGGAGGTAAAGATTTGATATCTCCTGCCGCCATAGCAAGGAGTTGTAACTTAGCAGCGCGTTCAATTAATACCGCCAAATTGCACGCCTCTTCTATCGTTTTCCCTGTCACGAGCTGGCCGTGGTGAGCCAAAAACACCGCACGATTATTGCCAAGCGCCTCTGAAATAAGTTTGCCCTCTTCATTACCCACAGGCACTCCAGGCCAATTGGCCACGAATGAGCAGTCTTCATATAACGCACACGTATCCATTTGTGAGATTATCAGTGGGGTTTCTAGCATTGAAAGCGCCGCCACATGAGTAGGATGGGTGTGAATAATGCAATTCACTTCAGGATGATGTTGATAAATCCAGGTATGGAAGCGATTTGCAGGGTTTGCCATCCCCTTTCCGTTAATCGGATTAAGATCTGCGTCCACCTCAATCAGATTGTTTGCCGTGATCTCATCGAACCCAAGTCCCAACTGTTGAGTAAGAAAGTGATTCTCATGCTCTACTCGACAGGTTATCTGGCCTGCAAGCCCCGAGTCATGACCCTTATCAAAGAGTATTCGACAGGTTAGCGCGAGTTTTTCATGTTGACTAAAAGCCTTTGTGGTTAGTTGGTTTTGCATTTGAAGCTGAGCGTTTTGCATCAGCTCCCCTTTCCTCATTAGTGCTGTCTTCACCTATACTCTCCTCTTTACTGCTTGACAACGAGGATAAAGTAACGCCAAACTGGACCAAAAATAACATCCAGTTTTTTAATTTTAACTGGTCCAGATAAATACTCCGTTATGTCCAAATCTTGGCAAATGCACTTTTGTTTGACCCACTCGCAGGGGAAAACGATACATACCAAACTGCTCAATCAAATTACCTCAGACATCACTTTGGGCAGGTTAAATCCCGGCACTTTGCTGCCGAGCTCTCGGAAGCTCGCTGAACAATTAAGTATCAATCGAAAAACCGTACAAGTCGTTTACGAAGAACTAGAAGCACAAGGTTGGCTGCTTACAAAACCTCGCTCAGGGACTTTTGTTGCCTATGAATTGCCCGAGCAATCGTTAACTGATTCAACCCAGCATCTGGTCACGATGACGCAAAAGACCAAAGCAACATCTGGCCTTGTTGAAATGCTCTATCAAGACGCAATAGAGCCATTGAACGATTTCACCAGTTTAAATGATGGCAGTCCCGACTCTCGCTTAATCCCTTATACTCTGCTCGCCAGAACCTATCGTAAAGTTTGCATCGAATTAAGTCGCAAGGCGCAGCTTGGGTATGGCGATCCAAGAGGAACACCTGAGCTTCGCGGTGCAATTGCAAACATGCTAAGCTTTGACCGCTTTATGAATTGTAATATCGAGGAGGTTTGCATCGTTCGAGGGAGTCAAATGGGCATTTATCTCGCCTCAAAAGTGCTCGATCCTCGTAAAGGTGCAATTGTTGTTGAAGCACTTTGTTATCTCCCTGCAAAGGCGGCATTTGAGGCCCACGGCTTTGTCGTTTTGCCTTGTCCAATCGATGATAACGGTCTCGATACTGAGCAGCTCGCAGCACTGTTAGCTACCCATCCAATTGCTGCGGTGTATGTTACTCCTCACCACCAATACCCAACCACAGTAACCATGCCGATGGAGCGGAGACTCGCATTGTTAGCACTGTCAAAAGCGTATAATTTTGCGATACTCGAAGACGATTATGATCATGAGTTTCACTACAACACACGGCCTATTCCTCCACTTTCAAGCCTGCCAAATTCTGAAAACGTGATTCTTATCGGGTCAATGTCAAAAGTGTTTGCCCCAGGTTTGAGGCTTGGGTACATTGCCGCCGCGCCTGAATTTATCGAACGTATTGCACAACAGATAATGCTTATTGATAGACAAGGTAATACCGTCTCGGAAATCGTGCTGGCGAGCTTAATGGATTTAGGTGAAGTCAAACGCCACATACGCAAAACCAGAAGGCAATATCAAGCGCGTAGAGATTTTGCCATGGCTGAACTCGAACGCGTATTTGGAACACGGATCTCCTATCATATTCCCACAGGCGGACTGGCACTATGGCTTGACATTTCCACTGTTGCAAAGACAAACCCGCTGAGCTTTGCACCCAGTAAAGACTTTACCCTAAGTTCAGTGTTTACAAATTCACAGTCCCCTGCCAGCCATATTAGATTCGGCTTTGGCGCACTTTCAGAGCCGGAAATTTGCAAAGCAATACATTTACTTTATGACTCGCTGTTTGAGTGAAAACATTAACCAATTTCAAACGAAGTTACCCCGAACACTCGCGCTAATGGCAAATCAGGGCGTTCAGCGGTATACATTCTGGCGGTTTCAAAAGAAAGTGACATCTTGTACTTTTGTGCAAGCGCAACAGCAGCTGCATTTACTTCTGGCACATCCAAATAAATGGCCTCAGTTGCTGATACCTTGGACCTAAGCGCTAAGAAGAGTGTTTCTGCAAGTTCTGCGTTATCAGCATAAAGAGGTCCTATTTTATAGCCAATGTGACAAGGACGGATCACACCTATGGCTACAAGTGTGTCATCCTGTTTAATGCCTAAAGCGTGGCAGTTTGGCTGGTTAATCCAAGCGTCAACAAAGGCTACTCTTTTTGCTGGGAAAAACGTACTGTCGTACGCAATGACTTCTTCTATCGGTAATCTTTCAAGTGCCACTAAGTTTGTGCAATCAGGCGTTTCGCCGCCACCCACTCCTTCGTAGCGAATATTACGATAGGCGAGCTTAAAACCCGATTTTTTGTAATTCTCTTGCTGCGCGACCACTCCATCCAGTGCGACGTTACAACCAGCTAAATATTGAAGTCCTGCCTGCCAAATCTGCATCCCATAACCCTGACCTCGATACTCACGCTTAACGATATAAAAGCCTAAAAAACCAAATGAATCATCGTACTTAACCACCGAAATCGAAGCGATAGGTTCATCGCCTAGATAGCCAATTAAAAAGCCATTTGGATCGGCTTGATAGTAGCACTGTGCGTCGCTAAGCCCAGGATTCCACCCTTCTTGCAGAGCCCACTTTGCTGCAATTTCTAATTCAGTTAGATCCATTACTTTTATTTTAAATGCTCTATTTTCCATGGCGTATCTACTTTTCTCACCTGATGTAGTTTGTATTATAGCGGACAATCCGGCACTGCAATGGCCCTATCATAGGCATAATAAACCACAAATCTGGAGCAAATATAAAGTAACAATATAAAGGACAGGCACGCTAACGCCCGAATAGTTATTACACTGATTGATTTTCCACACACATCGCTATATGGTGTGCACCAAATACAATCCTAACGTATTAATTACCAAAAAATAAACCATAAAAAGGAGTTGTTTTATGGCCCTCTACATTAAAGATTCGGCGCTCGCATGCCCTGCAACAAAAGTGTTACAAGCGACTGATTTTTACAAGCCATTCCCGAGTTGCCAAGATGTCGCGTTTAATGACAATCAGCTATTACCAATAGGACTACTTGCCTATTCAAAGTTAGACGTAAACAGCGATGATAATGTACTTATCGCATTACCGATTTCTATGGAGATTTTTGATGGCGACCTTCCTTATATCTCGTACTCACTGACAGACAATGGGTGGCAAGTTGACGCTCACAATGTTGACAACCTAAGTGAAGAGACGGAGGATTTTGAAGACTATAGCGAATACTATCAGCAAGCAGCCAACTTCTACGCCAAACATCAACGACTTAACTACTCTCTTGACGAAAACGATGAAAGCGTTCCGCTATTTGAATTCGGTGGCCAACCCATACTCGGTTGCAATTGGGACGCCTATTTGTGGGATGAAGAAGGTGATGATGAAACGCGCTATTTTGACGCTATGGATGAGCAAAGTGGCGAGAATTACAGCCACTACTCCACTCGTGAAATTGGCTTTTTTGATGAAGAGCATGACGTAGATTTTGCCTACCTTGGTACCTTCTGCTTCTCCACTTATTTTGAGGGCGGTGGCGAAGGGATTGTTTTTTATAGTGCTAAACACAAGAGAGTATTGGTTATCGCCGAGTTTTCTTAAGTTCAATTAAATTCTCTCAAGGTACGATAACGAAAGTCACCGTGCCTTTTCATTCTGTGTTGGGTCAGGTCAACAAAGACCCTAAGCAAACTTTAAGTGAACCGATACACCCGTTTCGCCACTTTCAATCATCACCTCTACAGAAAACTTCTCACAAAGACGCTTTACTAGCGATAAGCCAATGCCTGTACCTAAACTATTAGGACCCCGCATACCAGACTCAAAGGCTTGCTCGTTTGCCGTAAAGATCTCTGGTAACCCTTGGCCATTATCCGCAATCGTTAGTGTATTATCTCTATAACGAATATGAATTTGCTCACCTTGGCTATGATGTACAGCGTTCTGTAACAGGTTTTGCACCACTAATCTTAGCTCCTGTGCGGCCATAGGAACAAATACATTGCCGGGTAAGTCGATACTGAGGACTTTATGCTCAAACAGCGCTTGGTTATTAATAATGCAGGCTTCAATCACGGATTGTAGATTAGTCTGCTCCGGTGTATTTGCTTTTTCCCGGGCAAGGGCAAGTAACGCTTCTAGTGTTAGCTGCATCTGCTGATCAGACTCCGCTATCCTTGCCACCAGCTCTTGCTGTTTACTGTTTAACTCAGTGTGGTTGAGTAAACTGACCGCCCCTTGGGAAATGGTGACAGGTGTTCTCAATTCATGGGAAATATCTCTGGTAAATTGGCGTTCACGCTCAACGAATGCTCGAATGCGAGCAAGGGCCGATTCTAGCGTTTGTGCAAATTTACCAATTTCATTTTGCGAAAACTGAGATGCAAAATTGGTCGGTAGGTTTTCAACGGGACTCCCGTCTACAATTACCATAAGCTCATCCAAAGGTTTAAGTAGTTTTTTTGCCAGCTTTACCGTTCCGAGTGCTAACAATAACGCGATCACTAATCCAATCGCCAATAGGCTCAGTGAAAAACCAAGCATCAAGCCTCGCAGTTCGCGCACTACAAGATGGCCGCTTACTTCAGCAAGCAATATGCCTTGTCCACGGTCGTCCTTGTTTAGAAAGGCGATATGATAATGTTTACCCGCCTCAGCGCTAAACTCTTTGCGGTTTGGTTCCTCAGCGAGTAGCGTTCTTACCACCGCGGGTAAAGTGTCGGTTGTAGGATGAAATGTAACGAAGTCAAAATGTGCTTTTGGTGTCTCGTTATTGACGATTTGAAGCGCTATCTGCTTTCTTTCATCCTCTAAAATTTGATAAAAAAAACTGTCTTCTATGATGTAGCTAAAAAGCAAAGTGATCAGTGAAAATAATACACTGAGCAACACGACGATAGAGACAAAATAAGTGATGATGCGGTTTCTTAGTTGTTTTGTTTTCATTTTTCTCAGTTGCTATTTCAGCTATAAATCCAGCACCAAGCCAACGCTGTGAATGGTTTTAATAATGGTAGTTGGAAATGGCTTATCTACCGCTTTGCGTAATTGGTAGATGTGTGACCGTAAAGAATCCGAGTCAGTGCCCTCCTCGCCCCAAATACGCTCAACGAGCTCACTCTTTGACACCGCTCGAGGATAACTTTCCATCAAAATTTTAAGAATATTGAACAATATTGGCGGTAACACGAGTGCAGTCTCACCCCGCGTTACTGTTTGATTTTGATAGTTGAGCGTAACCTGTTTATCTGCGTCCCCTACACTTAGTGTCCTTGCAGCAGATGTGGGATTTAATCGGCAAGTTAATGCGCTGACTCGCGCGGCTAGCTCCTCTAGCGAAAAAGGTTTGGTGAGGTAATCATCCGCACCCTGCGCAAATCCTGCTAATTTATCATCCAAGGTATCTCGAGCAGTTAACATGATGATGGGAATATGCCTGTCAGCTTGAAGCCTCAATCGCTGACAGACCTCTAGCCCTTCAATATCTGGCAGCATAATATCTAAAATAATACAGTCAAAATATTGCGTTAATGCAAGCTCACAACCCTGCTCTCCCGTATAAGCAAAGTCCAGATTATGTCCCTGCATATCGAAGTAATCGGCTATATTACTTGCAATCGCGGGGTTGTCTTCAATCACTAAAATATTGAGTTGTGAGCTTGCTTTCATTAATACCAGCCTTGTAGTTTTTTGTAGTAGCCTTCAGGCAAGAGATGCCCACCTTCAATGACTACATGATGTTTTTGCACACTCGCAATGGCTTCAAATAGTGCTTCATTTTCACGCTCGCTAGTGTATTCATCGTCATCAGCCGAGACCAACCACACCTTGGGAGAATCAACTGCCGTCGCAAAGTTTTTAATCGCCACTCGTGCCACCGCGTTAGTCAGGTAAGGCGGCACAATTGATAATACATTATCTACTCGCTTATCCAGCGCTGCTAGAATTAAACTGATTTGACCTCCCATGCTATATCCCGCAACACTGATTTGGTCTTGATCAAATTGCGGTTGAGTTGCAATCCAATCAAGCAGTACCCTGTGATCCTTTACCGAATCAATAATTAACTTTTCGTACGGTTCGCGCTTGCCCCACCAATCTAAATCATCCATTATTTTAAAAATACCATGTTCGAGATCTTTACGCTTACCATGATTTCTTGAATCAATGGCCACCACGGCATACCCGCTTGCTAGTGCCATTTTGGTAAGTTCATCGGTTTGCTCAAACGTATCATATCCTCTAAAACTCTCCTGCATCCAACGCACATAACTACGAGCCATCGCATGGACACCCACCATGATAGGCATTGGTTTACTAGCATCGTAATTAGTGGGGTAAATGATTTGGCCATTCACTTTATCACCGTCAAAACTAATGTATTCGAGTGAAAATTGATTGCCCTCGAGCGGCGATAGCTTTACCTCCACCGCCTTTTGCTCATAGCTATATATTTGCGTTAATTCCTCTGGCGTAACGCTGTATGGCTTTAATCCAAATACTGCATACCAAACAGCGGCAACGCCCGCGATAATTCCAGTCACTACTAACATTGCTTTTCTCCAGTTTTGCTTAACCATAAACTTTCTCTTTTAGTGCAATCAAACTCTCCGCCGTACCGTGCTTTTTAAGCGCTGCTTTTATTGTGGATTTTGCGCCAGATACATCATTTAGTTTGAGCTGTGCATTTATTAGTGCTTCGTACAGCATGGGGTGATCGATATCTGCAAGGGTTAATTGCATCAACTCAATGGCCACGGCAAGTTGATGAGCAGTTTGCGCATGCTGCGCTTGATATAAACCAGAGATCCCGAGCAACATAGGATCAAATGATGACTTATCCGCTAAATAACGCGCCTTCGCTTTGCTACTATCTGAAAAGAATTGCTCTACCAGCAAAATACTTTCATCGTCTTTGAATCGCGGTAACTCGCTTACCGTCAGACCTAGCGCCGCAACCATCGCTTTAGCAGTGTCTACCGTAGAAAAAGGGTTTTGCCCTGTGATCAATTGACCGTCAATACTGACCTGATTCAACATCAACCCGTCTTGCACAAACGATGCTCCACGCTCAATGAGTTTATCTTCAAGTAGGAATGGAAACTGTTTGGTCCACTTTTTACCAAACGCTGCTTCTTCTTCGTTGGTAAAGCCATTTACTCGCTTGCCAGCGATTAAGTACTCTCCATTTTCAAGCTTTACATCCACCAATGCAGCAGGACCATGACAAACCGCACCAATCACGCCGTTGTTAACGTAGATATCACGAATAATCGCCTGTAACGGCTTGGAGTCATGCAAGTCGAACATTGGGCCTTTGCCCCCAACCACAAATACAGCATCGTATTGCGAGGGCTCTAACTCACTCAGTCTTTTAGTGTTTTTAAGCTGCACCATCGCTGTCGTATCGTTACTGTATGCTTGATTGTAGGGTTTGTTCTTATCGAACTTATCGGCAAGTGGTTCACCGCCCTTTGGCGAGGCTAACGTGACTTTTATGCCATTTTGTTTGAACACGGCATACGCTTTACTGAGCTCGTCAAATTCAAATCCAGGTTTGCTTAAAGAGCCATCAGCCCCCATTTCGCCATAACTACTGAGCACCATGAGCACATGAGGTGTATTTTTATCTTGCGCAACCGCATTGATTGAAGTTGCTGATAAGGCAGCAACGAGAGATAAGGTTAATAGTGATTTGTTCATCATCCTGTCCTCGGGCCTGTTGACCCTTGTGTTGTTTTGTTACAGACACTTTATGCGGACAGGTGTGAAATGGATGTGAAGTCAATTCACATGATTTAAAAAGCGAAAAACAGTTAATTATGATGTTAAAGGCTTTGGAAATTTTGCTCTTACGTCGTCGATTAAGCGCTTGCGTGAGCTACGTTCACGCTCATGAGGCGCAAATAAGGCACTGGCCTCATCCAATAAATCAACCACTTGGTGAAGCTGAGTCAGTTCATCCAGACTCAAATGTTCATCTCGTGCCAAATACTCATTGATGATAACGATAGCGGCTTCTTTATTTGCAATATCTTCAGGTAAACCCGTTTTAGTACAAAGTCCGTAAATACCGCCAAGGAAGTGTTGCCACTCACTTTCTAAGTGCGCGTCGATGTCTTGATCCAGTTTTGCATCTCGCGGATTAAAGCCTTGCGCTTTTAATCTATGCAGTTGGTTTTTATAACGTTTACTAAAGAGTGCAAAGGCTTGTGCTTCATCCGCTACTTGTGACACAGCACCAAGCCACACTAAAGCCCCTTGCGGATAAAATTCCAGGCAGCTTTCATCACTGTGCTCGCCAAAGAAAGAATCGCATTCGAGCTTCAATGCTAACTTATAGGCGGCTTTTGGCATCAAACGCTTTTCAATTAACGTAGTCAATTCAAGATGGGATAACTGCGACTCGCGCAGCAAGGTTTCTTTGGTAATAAAATGCGTCTGCAGATAGGTCAGTAGCTCCATTGATTATTCCTTTGAATTAGTTAGCTTTATTTTTGCCGTGAGCGCAGTCGCGATGATAATCAAGCCAAGCAAGTTAATGTTTACGGCTATGGTTTCTAGGTTCAACTGAACCGTTAATAGCAGCCCTGATGAAAATTGGATTAGCGTATCATCAACGACTACGCCAATGGACATAAGCGCGCCGAGCACCGCAGCCCAGCTTAAGGCCCTGAGTTGCTTTTGATATAACTTAAACGCAACCATCAAGCATAAAAAGCTTGCTGTAAAGTCGAGGATTAACGTCAATTCCGGATGGTTAAATACACCCAGTACTAACAATACCACCCCTGCAAAGCCAGCTGCAGCTACTAAGAAAGTCGTGATTTTTGAACTGATTATGTGATGAGAGAACATTGCTTTATTATTGTTAGTTAGGTTAGCAGCAGTATAACCGCTAACCCTTTGCGTAAAAAATATTATTGTACCTTTTTCACCATTTCTTCAATATATTTGATGGCAATAAATGGATCTGTTTCATCAAACAGGTGAGACGCATATTTCATGGTAATGGGCGTAACATTATCGCCAATTTCTTGCAGCTTTATTTGGGAGTCTTTTGAAGTTTGAGTATAAACATCAACATCGGCATAGCTCATACCAGTAGAGCGAATAGAAACATGAGGGATCCCACGTGACAGTATAGTAACTGGTATTTTCCGGTTGATATTGTACATCTCTGTATGGGCAGAAGCTTCTTCCAAATCTTCTAATGAATGAGTATCTCGCTCCCAGTTGATGATCCATTCCATTATCTTCCATGCTTCTTTGGACATCTTACTTTTCATATCGTGATACCAAGACTCATGAGCGATATCGATAAGCACCATACCTTTTACTTTTTCAGGGTTTCGGTTGGCATAGGCTCTTGCAACAAAACCACCAAAAGAGTGAGGTACAAGTACCAAATTATCCATTTTAGTGGCTTGAGTGAATGCCTCAAGCTCTTGTGTAAGCTCCAACATAGTCCGTACTCGAGGCTTCGCAAAAGTGCTTTTTCCGGTGCCAGCTCTATCATAAAAACATAAGCGATAGCCTTTTGGATTTATGTTATGAATGGTGTTTTTGTAGGTTTCATGAGCATCAAGGCCCATCCCAGCTAGTAAAAGTGCGGTAGTCTCGCCCTCTCCTTTACAAGCATAGGCAAGTTTGTTGCCATTTATTTCCACATATTGATAATCATGTTCATGAACTGATTGGTTGGCGCTGGCCACTGAACTGTAAGCGACGAGTCCGAGTACTGCTGATGTTATTGTTTTCATTGTCCTTTCTCATTTTTAAGTTTTCCCAATAACATACTAATTAGTTTACTCGATAAACACAATAAAGTTTCAGAAACTTCTGAAACCTTATTAACTCAACGTATAAATGAAATAAGCTACATAACCCATAAACAAGATACCACCTTCTCGACGACTAAGCTTCAGGCCTGAAATAAGTAGTGGAGTACAAAGTAAAGTTGCAACGATCATGACCGAAATATCCGCACTTAGCATACGATTTGTCACTTCCAAAGGGCTATTGCTGATA
The DNA here is from genome assembly GCF_004208915.1 of Pseudoalteromonas sp. CO342X. Lineage (NCBI taxonomy): Bacteria > Pseudomonadati > Pseudomonadota > Gammaproteobacteria > Alteromonadales > Pseudoalteromonadaceae > Pseudoalteromonas > Pseudoalteromonas sp. CO342X. The sequence goes on along the minus strand of NZ_SGPH01000016.1, from coordinate 37,656 downwards.
AGTCCAGCCACGCCTAGGACACCGAGTAAATTGAATAAGTTACTGCCAATCACATTTCCTACCGCTATATCAACATGCCCTTTTATGCTCGCCGTTACTGAGGTAACCACTTCTGGTAGCGAAGTACCTATTGCAATAATGGTTAAGCCAATCATCACTTCATCCACCGCTAAAGTACGGGCAAGTTGCACCGCGTTATCAACCATCAACTGTGCTCCAAATATCAACAAACCAAGCCCTAAAATAAATTGCACTGTATTAACAGCGCGCTCACGCCAGCGGTTTGGTTGTTGCGATGACGCTGGTTCATCATTTTTGTGACTAAGCGCACGACCTTGCACAAATAAATACACAACATACAGCAGCAAGAGCAAACTCAGCAATCCAGCATCAAAGCGACCTAGCTCACCATCCCAAACCAACGCAGCAACAATAAAACAGGCGATCACTAGCATAGGAATATCTCTTTTTACCAATGTTTGTGACACCACCAGCGGCGCTATCAGCGCTGATATACCCAATATAAATAAGATATTAAAGGTATTACTGCCAAGCACGTTGGCAACAGCTAAGCTGCCTTGCCCAGCTACTGCAGATTGCACACTGACCGCAAGCTCAGGAGCACTGGTACCAAAGGACACAATAGTTAATCCAATTAGTAAACTGGGTACGTTGAAGCTCGCAGCCAGTTTAGATGCGCCCACGACTAAACGGTCAGCACCGAATACCAACAGTGATAAACCTAAAACGATATAAATAATATTGATTGTCATCGATGCAAACCTTGCGTTTTGATGAAACGTTAGCTTAAAAAACCCGAGAGTAGAATTTACTACTCCTTGTTTACACTCACTTAATTCACGTTATAGCGCAACTAAACTAAGGGAAAGATTTGTCACTCTTGACGAGCAAAATAACTCATTAGACTGAGACTTTCTATTTGTGTCTAATGCGCGAAAATTAATGAGACCTATCACTCAGTGAGTAGCCGCCATTGATGGCGCACTGCAGGCTGAACTCTAACTTACGTTAAGGAACTTGAATGACCAAATTTACCTCTTCTGAGCAAGCACGTGAATGCTACAACGTGCGCCACTGGAGCCAAGGCTTCTTTGGTATTAATGATCAGGGAGAGGTTACTGCGATGCCGAACCAACAGCAGCCACAGCACGCCGTAACTCTGACAAACATTGCACAACAAATTAAATCTGAGGGTTATACCCTACCTGCGCTAGTGCGTTTTCCACAAATTCTAGAACAGCGTGTACATAATATTGTTGGTGCGTTTAATCAGGCGATTACTGATTACAGCTACCCAGAAGATTATTTATTGGTTTACCCAATTAAAGTAAACCAACAAAAAGAAGTCATTGAGGGGCTTATCGCAAGCCAAGCAACCAGCGATAAAAAACAGCTTGGCTTAGAAGCTGGCAGTAAAGCTGAGTTACTTACCGTATTAGCGCTCAGTGAAAAAACCAGCGCAGTGATCGTGTGTAATGGCTACAAAGACAGAGAATACGTCCGTCTTGCGCTTATCGGTGAAAAATTAGGCCATCAGGTTTATATCGTTTTAGAAAAGCGTTCTGAGCTCGACATCGTGATGGCAGAAGCCAAAGCACTCAACGTTAAACCTCGTTTAGGCTTACGCGTACGTTTGGCATCACAAGGTAAAGGAAAATGGCAAGCAAGCGGCGGCGAAAAGTCCAAATTTGGTCTGTCTGCATCGCAAGTCCTTACGGTTGTTAACCAATTAAAGCAAGCTGACATGCTAGACGCGCTGCAACTGGTGCACTTTCACTTAGGCTCGCAAATGGCCAATATTCGTGACGTGCGCGTTGGTGTGGGTGAAGCAGCTAGATTCTACTGCGAATTACGCCGTTTAGGTGCAAACCTGTTGAATTTAGACGTAGGTGGCGGACTTGCAGTGGATTACGATGGAACGCGTAGCCAGTCGTCCAACTCGATGAACTACAGCTTAGCTGAATATGCAAACAACATCGTTTACACCGTAGGCGATACCTGTAAGCAATACAATCAGCCAATGCCAAAGATCATCTCTGAGTCGGGTCGTGCGCTAACGGCGCATCACGCGGTATTAATCACCGATGTGATTGGCACCGAAAGCTATCAAGTAGAAGAGATAACTGCACCGGTAAGTGACGCCCCAAGACTGCTACACAATATGTGGACGTCTTGGCAGGCGCTCAACGAGCAGAGTGATGACCGCGCGTTGATTGAAATTTTTCATGATACGCAGGGCGACTTGGCAGAAGTACACAGCCAATTTGCGATGGGCCTATTAAGCCTTGAGCAAAGAGCATGGGCGGAGCAAGTAAATCTGCGTGTCTGTTATGAGCTGAACAAGCGTATGGATAACAAAAACCGTTTCCATCGCCCAATTATTGACGAACTCAGTGCTAAGCTTGCGGATAAATTCTTTGTGAATTTTTCGCTGTTTCAATCTTTGCCAGACGCTTGGGGTATTGAACAGGTATTCCCTGTCCTGCCACTCAGCGGGTTAACAGAGGCGCCAAAGCGCCGCGCGGTATTACTGGATATTACCTGTGATTCTGACGGTACGGTGGAGCATTATGTGGATGGCCAAGGTATTGAAGCCACCCTACCAGTACCAGAGTTTTGCAAAGATAAACCCTATTTATTGGGATTTTTCTTGGTGGGTGCATACCAAGAGATTTTAGGTGACATGCACAACCTATTTGGCGACACCCACACCGTTGTAGCCACATTAGATGACCAAGGCGAATTGGCGCTTGGTAATGTTGATGCGGGCGACACCGTTGCCGATATGATGCGTTATGTACACCTTGATGTTGAACAATTTAAGCGTAACTTTGCCAACCTAGTTGAAAGCAAACTACCGCTTGAAGAACGAGCTACCTGCCTGGCAGAGCTTGAAACCGGCCTTGACGGCTATACTTATTTGGAAGATTTTTAACCCATGAGCCACTTATTCGATCACACCGATCATTCTCTGTACTCCAACGGCATGACATTTTTACGTCAGCCAATGGTACGCAATATCACAGATATTGATGCAGACGTTGTGGTACTTGGCTTGCCATTTGACTTGGCAACCTCTGGGCGCCCAGGCGCACGCTTGGGTCCAGATGCAATCCGTCGCGCATCCGTGCACTTAGCTTGGGAAAGTAAAAAATACCCTTGGTCATTTGCATTGTGGGACAAAATTAAACTTCAGGACGCTGGCGATTTCACTTACCCAGTTGGCGATCCTGAGTATTTCACTGCGCAACTCGAGCTAGCTGCTCTGCAAATTTTGCAGCAAGGCAAAACGCTATTAAGCCTAGGCGGCGATCACTTTGTGACCCTGCCATTGCTGCGTGCTCACCAGCAAATTCACGGTAAAATGGCGCTTGTACATTTTGATGCGCACACAGACACGTACAGCCAAGGCTCACGCTATGATCACGGTACTATGTTCTATCATGCTCCGATTGAAGGCCTAATAAGCCCAGAGCATTCAATGCAAATTGGCATTAGAACCGAGTACACAGAGCAAGGCCACGAGTTTGGCGTGATTGACGCTATGGCAGCAAACGACTTAAGTGCCGAAGAAATAGCAGCACAAATCAAAGCACGCGTTGGCGACTTGCCGGTGTACTTAACCTTTGATATCGACTGTCTAGACCCAGCATTCGCACCAGGCACCGGCACCCCAGTATGCGGCGGCCTAACCAGCGACAAAGTGCTGAAGATTTTACGCGCACTGCAAGGACTAAACATGATAGGCATGGACGTAGTAGAAGTCTCCCCTTCCTACGACCAAAGCGAGCTCACCGCAATCGCCGCCGCCACCATTGCACACGAACTACTGCATCTGTGGGCAGTAAAGCATAAATAACCGGATGCAGGGTTAGATTAAGCCACCTTAACCAGGTGGCTTTTTTGTTTGGGGTTGATCTTTGGATAGTAAGTACGGGTCAAGTTTTAACATTGTGCTGTGGTAAACATTTTAATCTGGTGCACCGCAACCAACCCACCAAGCCTCAAAATTCCTAGTCTAAAACGTCAACTTAATGCTTTTGTTAGCCATTTCTTTGATATAACCAATTAATTTTAACTAGCTCATTATCAATAACAGAGCTATGAAGCTGCTGTGTACCACATTGAAACCACGAGAAATTTGCACGGAACCGATGAAGTTGAGATATTTTCTTCTTAACACACTCTGTAAGTGGTCTAGATGACCAGGGGTTTTCAAAAAATATAATACCGTCCTTCAATAACAAAATTGCACCATGCAATTGGTTACGCTGTCTAAAAAGACCTTCTTTCTGCTGTTGATAAGAATCAAAGTTAAGGTCTAGATACTTAAGTTCAGTTCTTTCAGAAGCAAATACGCTCTCACCCGCCTTCCCATAAAATGCATGCCAAACACCAAAACTACCAGTATAGGCTGTACCTGCGTGTAAAACTGTTTTTAGTGGTTGTGTATCGCTGCTATATACATCAAAGCCATGAGTTAAATCTAGCCACAATAAATTTGTAGCATCTTCACGAGCCTGATCTTTCTCGCGCTTATAATTAATGACGCGGTCAATTACTTTATTGGCTGGATATTTCTTAGCTCCGGCAGTCTGACCTGTTAATGGGTATGAGAAGGCGAGAACAACAGATTTACCCTTTTGATTTTTTTTCTGTTCATTCACAGCAGTTATATTTTGCTGTGATGTCTGAGGGCAATAAACCTCAGCATAACCAGAGTCAAATAGCTTAAAGTCTGGCGTTTTATCTCCTTTAGCTTCAGGTAGAGGCTTAAGCTCATTAAACGACTCAGCTAGGAGTCCACCAGCAATCAATTCAGCAGCAACTTTCGAGTTAAGGTTAATCTGTTCATGCATATTAGTATAGGGCGATGTTGATAAAGCTTTCAGATTATCTATTAACCATGAAATGTGCATATCACGATCAATTAATGCTTCGACTGCGACTGAAAGATTAAGTAAATTCGAATAATTACCAGCACACACGCCATTTTCTGCATTTGTCAACATCATATGACCAAGATAGCTATCAGGTAAGACTGATATATCATTATTCTTCATGAATTCATCAAAATAGTGATATCCAAAATCTTTTAATTCCATAATCTATTACTCCTGACAGTATGCTTAGACGGTTAACGAGCAGATTAACTTACTGGTGTTTAAAAAAGTAAATAACAAATACTAATCACAAACTTTTAATTTTGCTTAATTAATTTTTTAGCCATTTTGTTAGTCTTTCTTTTTACAGCTTTGGACAGTGACCGACGTACATTTAACCTCACACTCAAACGAATCCCCATTTGTAGATGAGTCCATTTTTACAGTAAGTAAACCAGAATCCTCTTTACGAGAAATATTCAAAAAATACAAGCAATTATCATAAGTGAAGTCTCTAAGAGATGCTTTAATAATGCCCGATAGCTCAAGTTCTAATTGTATGTAATACAGGAACTCATAAGAAGCTCCACTTCTCTCTCTGACTGGTAAGTCGAGTACAACTAATAAACTAGGCTGAATGACACCGCCATCATTACAATTACCACTATGAAATGCTAACTTCTCAATATAGGCATCGTGAAAACTAGGCAACTCATCAAACTGTTCTTTTACTATTTTGGAGTTATCGATGAACTCCCATGCTGGATCAAATTTCACATTAGCCTCTAAAAATACCAACGCCAGTATATGAGCGATGGGCGTGGAAAAGCTTGGTCATAGCGACAAACAAATACAGCCTGCTATCTTGTGTACTGTCGTTTAGGTACATGTTAACCTTTGTTACTCAAAGCCATGCTCACTGATTTTTATATATGAAGTAGTTTGAATTGTTTTTTCGCCAGCACTTGGCAACTTGGCGGTGATTTGATATTGCTTTGAATTGGTGCTTAAAATCCAACTATTTTCGTTTCTAATTTTCTTTGTTGTTATCGAACCATCAATAAATTTAGCTAACCCTTTGGCAAAGCCACTCTGAACGCCTTTATCAAAAGTTTCTTGAATAAGTTCATCTATAGATGTATCGAAATTATCGCCTGTTGCAATTGCATGTTTAATTTTATCAATTAGATCGTGCATTTTTTGTGTTGGATTAGAACCAAATGAAACAATTTCTGTTTCTTCTTCAATAATACCTATCCATTTATTCATTGATGTTGAACAAGCTTTTTTCCAAACATCATCTTTAGACTTCATCCCTACTCCTTAGTTTTTTTGAAAACTCTCACAGTCTATATTCTCCAAAATGCCTGAATAAAAATAGTCACTTCGAACGCTATTGGTTTATCTAAGAATCCCACGGAACAACTTCAAAGTAAACAGGTAGATAGGCGCGTAATAAAACTCTTGGGCAACATTTGGAATTTTCTTTCTGGTGTACTGCTTGCAAACAGTTCAGCTGCTAAAGAAAAGCCAAATCTCACATGCAACTTATTTCCCCCTCCATCACACCCGAAAAGTATAAGCCGATATGCAATGTGCCGACAGGATGTCGGCCAAGTCTTGTCTGGCACAGGGACGTGCCTTACAAGACGGTTGCACTATATCGGCTTAGGATTTGAGGATTAAGTGTGATGCTAGGGCGACGTTTTCTTGGTTCGCTCGATCGCGTCGTTTCAAAAGAATGAACGAGGAGCGCGTGGATGCGCTTTGATACCTATCAAAAAAGCAATCTCAAGTTAACGTATTCAGGTCGGTCTTGTAATTTATTTTGGTTTTTTTAAAGATTAAGCATGCCATCTCGCCAACAAAGCACTTGTACCAAGTATGGCCCAATGATAATTTGCACATCACAAGGAATGAAAAGGTAATCACTGTACGTTTTAAGTACCTTCAACACAGACTTGAGACCTGAACTCACATCGCCACTTTTTTATTTGATAAACGGTCATGGAATATAAACAACCTAAAACACTATTCGAGCGTAGGCTTGATACGCCGGATCAAAACCTTTATCTCGTCTCCATTCAGGATGATGGAACTGTGTTATCTGCGTATGGTAGATATGCACACAATTCAGGTGCCAAAACCGTATCTTGGAATGAATTTCTTCAAGGGGATATGAATTCCCTCGTGGAAAAAACAATGGGAATTGCTGTACTAAACGAAGTGCTTGAAAAATTACGGACGCTGCAATCATGATAAGAAAATACACTGAAGATGACATAGATACCATACTTGAAATTTGGTTGAGCGCATCCATTCAAGCACACGGCTTTATCTCAGCTGAGTTTTGGCAAGCTAATTTAGAAAATATGCGTAATATTTATCTCCCTGCTTCAGAGGTTTACATCTACGAGCTGAACTCCGACGTTGTCGGGTTTTACGCTTTACACCAAAACAGCTTAGCCGCCCTATTTGTGAAACCAAAGCGGCAGGGAAACGGCATAGGCAAACAATTGCTTACTCATGCAAAAAATCAAAGACCGATATTGACGCTTTGTGTATACAAAGAAAATCAAGCAAGCTATCAGTTTTACCTATCTCAAGGCTTTAGTGTTATCGCTGAACAGAAAGATGAACATACAGGGTATCCAGAGTACGTGATGAGTACAAAGGTTTAGTGGGTCGAATAGCGCTTCGATTATTCGAACCTACTACACTATGATGGTTATGTGCTGCTTGCAAACAGTCCGATGATTTAAGTAAAACCTGAACGCGCAGGCAACACCACTTTTCCCCCACATCCGAAGGCATCACTTCTCGGCGGGTGAACCGCCTATAAGACTGTTTACATCCTCACTCAAATTGCGTTAACCACTCTTTTAACACACTATTTAACAAGGTTTGCTGCTCTCTACTCATCCCTTCAACCAATTGGGCTTGAATGGCGATATGCGGTTCAATCAGCTTTTCAATCAGGGCGAGGCCTTCTGCTGTTAATTCAACTGTTACACTGCGGCGGTCTTCTTTACAATGCTCACGTTTGATAAGGCCTTTTGCCGCTAGCTTATCTAAACGATTGGTCATCGCGCCAGAGGTGAGTAGCATGGTTTTAAATAGCTCTGATGGAGTTAAGCGAAATGGCTTGCCGCTGCGGCGCAAGGTAGCTAACACATCAAATTCGCCCAAATTTAAGCCATATTGCTTATGTAGCTTTTCAACTTCGGCTTCCATATGTTTAGCTATGCGCACTAAGCGACCCATTATCGCCATGGGCGTTGTTTCTAACTGTGGTTTTTCGCGAGCCCACTGCTCTTGTACTCTATCAATCGCATCCATCAATATTTGCCCCGACAACAAACTTTGTAAAGAAATATCTTAACATAAAGATACTTTACAAAAAGTGTTTTTAGTAATATCTTACCGCAAAGTATCTCAACATAAAGATAGTTAATGTGAATATACTCCTCGCGATGATCCCTGCATTTTTATGGGGCACCACGTACGCGGTAACACAATACACCCTTGCGGACTGGCCGCCTCTTTTACTTGGCGCTATTAGAGCGCTTCCAGCTGGGCTTATTTTGCTAGCAGTTAAGCCAAGTTTGCCAAAAAAAACTGACTGGAAAATACTATGCGCCCTTGGGGCGATTAATATCGCGGCCTTTTTTAGCATGATCTTCGTGATGTCGTTAACGCTACCATCTGCCATATCTAGCGTGGGCATGGTGTCTGTGCCAGTGTTCGCCATGCTTTATCATTGGTTAGTCAATAAGCAACGTCCGGGATTGGTGCAAGCGTTCTGCGGCGCGGCGCTTATTGCGTTGGCTTGGTTGCTATTTGATCCGAGTTCACTGAATTTAAACCCTCTTGGTTTAGCGGCAATACTTGCGGCAATAATTTGTATCGTGATCGGCAGCTCAATCACTAAGTCTCTTGGTGATCGCATGCATTGGTGGACGGTGTTAACTTGGCAGCTCATTATTGGCGGCGTTATTCTCACGCTCGCATCAAGCGTTCATGGCGTGATCGCACCAGCTAAGTATATTGCAGCTTTTAACAATTTCTCGATGACCAATCTCATCGGCATATTATGGGTTGTGCTCCTGAACACCGCACTGGGTTATAGTTTGTACGTGTGGTTACTACAACGTATGTCTGTTGTGGACTTTACCTTTGGTGGTATTGCAAATCCGATTGCGGGTATTTTGACGGGGCTGGTGCTACTGGGCGAGACGTTCACGCCGCTTCAGTATAGTTTGATGGTTGGCATGATTGTAATGCCGTTATTACCGCAAATTATCGTCACTACCCTACGAAGCCGAGCTGTGCCTGCTAAGTGTGAGGTAAACTAATCAGTTGAGCGCATAGCAACTATGCGCTCGTTCCTTTAAAAAGGCGAAACTAAAGTGCGAGTCGATAGATATATAGCGACTCGTCACTTGCTACGCCCAGATCATTGACACAGGACTCAACAAACTGGCCGCCTATTTTTTCAATGATCCGCTGGCTCGCAATATTTGACTGTAAGCATTGAAACTCCACAGTTTTAATATCACTTACCTCTCGAAGCCTGGCAATAACCTGTTCAAGCACTAGACCGATTAAGCCGTGACCTCTTGCCTTTTCGCCAAGCCAATAGCCGATTTCGGCAGTTTGCGTTTGCGCATCCATATACTTGATCCCAAACACACCACAAAACTCGCAATTAAATTCAATAGCAGACCAAAGTCCGCCAACTTGGTTGTTTATACGTGTGTCGATGTATCGCTCTGCATCAGCCTCGGTATGTAATGTCGCAACCCACGGCAGTACGTTTTGTAAACTTTCACGGCTACTTTGTACGCAATCAAATAATGGCTTTGCATGCGTCAAAGCAAGGTTTTGTAGTTTGAGATTGGCAGAAATATCTAGTTGCACGGGATGTTCAGCTCCATTTACTTACCTCTATTCAAATACAGGTCTAAAGAAGCTGCGTTCATAGCTGATTATACAACCGGTATCATCTGCAAATTTAATTGCAGCCTGACACTGTGCATCTTGAAACGATTCGTTGCGATACGTTTCATAGGCTGCCAAACTGGGAAAGGTGAATAATGCCAAGGCAATATTACTTGCACCTTCCGATGGTAAAAAGTAGCCATTATGCTGGCCACCAAAGCGATTGACGAGTGGGATCCACATTTTGGCATATTCCTCAAAGTCAGCAATTTTTGCCGGATCAACAACATATTTTAAGTAGCAAGTAACCATACAACCTTTCCTTTTTGTTAAAAACACCAGTTTCACTTTGCTCTACACAGCGATAGACAGTGTGCGAGATTACTTTAAGCGTTAATAACATGAAGTTAAAGTGATATGGGACTATCTGTCTCGATTAAATGCTCAACCCAAGGTATTAATTCAGCGTAATGCTACTGACAGTAACTGACACACCAAGAGAGTATCGTAGCTGCAACTTTTTAAAAAATGATGGAATTCCATGATGGTCACCGTTGATTCTTTGGTGTTATATGTAAGCGATATCAAGCTTAGCGAAGCGTTCTATAGACAGCTATTCCAATGTGAGACTGTAAAGCTTTCTCCAACTTTTGTTTCTATGAAGTGTGCAAACAACATCTCCATTGCACTTAAACAAAACACAGCCCTTACACCACCAAGTCGCATTACCGGGGGCGGTACTGAAATCTCTATTATGCAACCAAGCCAAAAGGCGTTTTTTGCTTTATACGATACATGGAAGTTACTAGATATTGAGTTTGCTCGGGTCCCGCAAGCCGAGGTATATGGCGATAGTTTTATCGTATTAGACCCAGATAAACATCGTATTCGCGCGTTTGTCGTAAATGAATAAATTTGGCAAAAGCAGCTAGCGCTTCAAGGTGTAACAGGTCTTGACAAACCAACCCATAGTAACACGCTGCTTACCCTCCAAATCAAATCACCCAATTTCTTACTTGCATGGCGGCAATAAAATAGTAAAACATGTCCCAATGCCCTCTTCACTCTCAACCAATAACTCTCCACCATGCTCTTTGATTATATCGTAGCTAATGGAGAGCCCGAGTCCTGTGCCTTTACCTACAGGCTTAGTAGTAAAAAAGGGGTCAAATATCTTATCAATGATCTCCTTGGGGATCCCAACGCCACTGTCTTGCACACTGATCGCAACACTGCCATTTTCCAAATACGTTGTTACCTTAATCTCTCCTTCACTCTTTAAAGCCTGCGCTGCATTGATGAGTAAGTTTGTCATTACTTGAATTAGCTTGCCTTGGTTCCCCAGCACTTGAGGGACTTCACCTAACTGTGTGATCACGTTCGCATGATATTTGAGCTTACTCTCAACCAGATTTAACGTTGTCTTTATGCATGCATTAATATCGCAAGGTTGCAATTGAATAGTATCAGCTCTTGAAAACTGCTTGAGGTCGTTCACAATCGCAGAAACTCTTTGTAGCCCAGTCATCGACTCATCAATAAGCTCTGTACAATCGCTATTAATAAAAGCAAAGTCTTTGTCTTTAACAAATTGATTGAACGTATGACGTTCACCAGGTTCAAGTCCAAGCTGAACCGCACGCTTTGCAAGCTCAGCATAATCGCCATGATAGTGACGCATCACATCAAGGTTACTCATCACAAAACCGAGCGGATTATTTATTTCATGGGCAACTCCGGCAGCCAATTGACCCACAGAGGCCATTTTTTCTGAGTGAACAAGCTGTTGCTGCGCGGCTTCAAGCTCTCTGTTGGTGGCCTCAAGCTGCTGATTTTTCTGATTCAGCTTTTCAGTTCTCTGTGCCACCAGTTCTTCTAAGTGTTTATTTAGCTCAATCAAATCATGCTTATATCGTTCTCGACGCTCATGCTCTTCGGCTAAAGTTTGTGATAGTTCATCAAACGCTAAAGACAGTTCTTGTAACTCATCTTTACTCTGTATTGGTTTCCATTTGAAATCAAATACGCCTTTTTTGACATTACGAGCGATAAATTTAGCTTGGCTTTTCAATATATACAGGTTGGTTGTGAGATATATCCCCAGAAAATAAGAGAAAATAGCAACTAACGCCATTTCAAACAGCGCGATAGAAACCGTCCAGCGTTTTACTTCTGACATCGTTCGATTTATGGTGCCAATATCTATGCCTATCTGAATAGTGCCAAATAGTGTCCCTCCCTCAACAATATCAGCATGAATATCAAAAATACCGTCCATGACTTTCGCAACTAACGTATCATCTTCAAATGTGCGCGTTTTAAAGCGCTCGTTTCCTGCAAAGGAAAGTGTTTGGCTTTCACCATCGATCACTTTAACGTAAAGGATATCTGGGTTGCTTAATAACTCATTGGTAAAAGCATCTAGCGTGGCTAAATCGTACGACAGCACAGCATCTTTGGTCGCGCTCGCAAACAAACGTGCAGTCGTGGTTGCGCGTTTATTCATGGCGTCATTTGCGGACTCCATCATAAAATCAATCACCACAAATATGAGCGCACTCAACAGCACCGCTTCAATAATAGCGGTGCCAATCATGGTTTTGAGTCTTAACGATACTCTTTTCATTCAGTTGTGGCGCTTCTTAATCATCCGAGTACTATTTGCCAACCAAGGTTTCTAATTCTAACGCTTTTACGTCTTGCCAGTCCTCGTTCGACGCCGCCATAATGCCTTTGAAGTTCACGGCTTCGAGTAGCCTAATGCCCTCTTCACTCAGTTCAAGAGAAGTCAATGCCGCTACTAATCTTTGCCTTGCATCTTCTGGCATTGTTTTTTTAACGGCAAATGCATGGGGCGTATAACCTTTTGTCATCCAGAGAATGTCAAGTTGTGATTTAATTTTGGGGTCGGCATTGTTGAAAGTACGCATAACACCACCGCCCGCCTTTACAAACCCCCTCGACACATTGAGATAAACGGAGTCATGAGAAGAAACATATCTTGGCGTAAATTCAATACCTTGCTTCGCCAATTCACCGCGGGGTAAAATGCTCGCAGCAAATGCAGCAGGAGCCGGAAAAGCGAGCGTCTCTCCTCGCAACTGCGATAAGTCGGTAATACCGGCTCCCTTCTTAACCACGATGATCCCTTTTATCATTTTATCTCTTTGCTTGGCGATAGCTTGATAACCTGCCCGCTCATTAAATACAACAAAGTGATAGGGATTCATGTATGCCACATCATACTCTTGCTGCAGCACGCGGGCTTCAAAGGTTGGTATATCTTTAGCGGTTTTAAACGTGTAATTATCTCCGGTTTTATCACTGAGATAATCGAGAATAGGCTGCCAATTATTGGCTAACTTATTTGCAGACTGCTGCGGCACAAAGGCGAAGGTATAATCACCACTCAAACATAAAGCGGGAAACAAAATGAGACTCATCAGCAGGATTTTTATCATCACATCACCACCTAGCAATAAACACTTTTCGAATAAGGACTTAAGTTCCACAAAAGTATAGATCAATATTAAAAAACGGCTTATTTGCTCATTGATAAAAGTGCCTGTCCTTTATCTTTTTATCTTATGTCCTTATCTTTGTTGGCCTTGATATTTTGTAACGCGCTTGCCAGCCAAATGGTAAAATGGTGAACAATCGCCGAACTCTTGCGATAAGTCGTTTGCCTGAGCCAATAGCCATAGCCTGAAAATTCCTCCATTGTTGGGCTTTTACTTAACCACCCCTGTATTACTGCTGACTCTGCTAATACATCGCTCAATAGTGCCAGCCCTTGCCCGGCCACAGCCGCCTGCAAGACAAAGTGTTCTTGCTCAAAATAACGCAAGTCATAATGGCTTTCGTCAATGTGCGCTCGCCAAGGAATATTTTCAAGCCCCGTTTCGTCTTGCCAATGGGTGAGAAATAGTACAGGTTTACCTTGGTCTGGCACCCGATAATTTGGGCTAGCATAAAGCCCAATTTTCTCGGTAATAAGATGAGTTTCATTAGAATTCGGATCCGCTTTGCCATAACGCAGGGCGATATCAATATGTTTCTCTTTGTTTAAATCAATGAGTTGATCGCTCGCGCATATTGTGACGGTTTGGTTTGGGAAAGCATGATTAATGGCAGCCATATTCGGAGCAAGCCAAAGTGCAGCAAATGAATTACAACATGAAATAAGCAAATCGTTCTTTTGCACAGTAAACTCAATAAACGCATTATCAAGCATATTGAGTGAATCAATACACACCTTTGCAAGTGCCTGTCCTTGTAATGTTAATTGCACTGCTCGCGTTTTTCGCTCAAAAAGCTGAACCCTTAACTGTGATTCCAGTGATTTTATCTGATGTGACACTGCCGTAGGCGTAACATTAAGTACCCGCGCCGCATCTTTAAAGCTCAAGTAATGTGCAGCAACTGCAAAGGTTTTTATGTTATTCAAAGACGGTAAATGTGTGAACATAGCAAACCTATAAGTTAGTTTATCTCATCTATTTGTGGATTCTTCTCAGTTGTCACATTGCTCTCGCAGGAACAAAATAAAACACAAGACACAACTGGAGAAAAGCCATGAAAAACATTCTATATATAAGTAGTAGCGTAAGAAAGTATAGTGAGACGAGTTCGCAACATCAGTCAATTAGCCGGATGTTAGGTGAGCAATTTTTGACAGAGTTTAGCTGCTGCACACATGAAGTGGAAATCACCCATCGCGACCTATCCGTAAAACAACCTACATTCATTGATGAAGCATTTATAGCGGCTGCATTTGCAAAAGGAGTGTTGAGCGAAGAGCAACGCTTAGTACTCGCTGAGTCTGACGAAATTATCAAAGAAGTGACCAATGCCGATATTATCGTGATCGCAAGCCCTATGTATAACTACGGCATGCCTGCCGTGCTAAAGGCTTGGTTTGATATGGTGATCCGAGTAAATAAAACCTTCAGCTTTGATTTAGCACGAGGTGATAAACCACTTGAGCCAATTTTATCGGGTAAAACTCTCGTATTACTGGCATCTTGGGGAGAGTTTGCATTTAAAAAAGGTGAGTCACAATATCATTTGAATCACCTAAGTAGCCATATCGAGCAGTTGGCTCCATATTTAGGTGCTGAAACGTTTTATGAAATCGCATCTGAGTATCAAGAGTTTGGCGACGACAGGCATAAGCGCTCAAAACAACGTGCTATTGATGATGTGCACAAACTAGCACAAATACTTAGCGCTAAGTAAGAGCACAAGTGAGCGTATTGCGCTCACTTTACTCTCATGCAGCTTACTGTTTATAGTGGTAAGTGATCTGACTTTGTAGATGTTTAGGTTCAATATGAATAGGACGATAAAGCTGGATAGTGCCAACAATCTTTGCACCATCACTAATTGTAAGCGTTGGTATGTCTTTCTCAAGCTTAGAAGCAAGATATCCTGCCTGACGATAAATCACATCACCTAAAATAGTAGCGCCGCTAGCAATTGTAATATCTCCGCTCGTGTTGATGACGTTTCCTTCAATTAGAACCGACTCACCAACCTCAATATTACCATTGGTAACCTGAATGCTCCCATATACGTGCGCTTTTTCCATCAGCATAATATTACCATTATCAATATTAATTGACTGCGCTTCACTATGCTTATCAAGCTGAACATTACCGTTAGTCACTTCTGCAGATTTAACTTTGGCCCCTTCAGCTAGCGTAATATTGCCATTTTGTAGGGATAAGTTCCCGGCTCTTTGACTACTTGCCACATTAATATTTCCAGCAAAATGGCTTAGGTCTTCACCATGAGTAGCGTTAAGATTACCTACCGAGCATGCAACTAAGCTGAAGGTAAACGCAAGCGCAAGTGGATATTGGTAAAGTTTGTTGGTCATTATTTTTCTTCTTATTATTGGTTACTAGAGCAAAGTATTAAGACAAAGTGGTGTAACTACCTAGAGCCACTAAGCAGATTTCACTTAACTTTAGCATTCAAACCGAGCTCAAGAGGTGTTAGAGGCGGATAAAGTTTACATCGATAGAAGCCTACCCAGAGTGTTCTGAGTAGGCTCAAAGTATATAATGACTATGCGTTCAAAACAGCAAGTAACCTGCCTTTTGACATCACTAAATCGGCTTTGTCAGCCTCAGCTAGATAACCGATAAGGTAAGTCTCAAGGCTGCTTTCTTCACCTTGCAGTTTTGCATCCAGCATCGCGACTTGCTCAGACATTCTTTCGCTTTGCAACGCTTCCGGTGATGACTGATTCGTTAAAATCTCAAGTCTCAATAGCAACTGAGCAGCGTTTAGCGAGGTTTTATTATTACCCAACCAAGAGCTAGGAATATCACCGTCAGCTTCTACCGCTTCCACCAGTTCATTGAACTTTTCACGACGCTGGGAAGAAAATAAATCATCTAATTTCGACTTCACTTGTGACAATAAACGATTCTTTTCTTGCTTCAGTCCTGGTACTACAATAAATGTATTGAGTTCGTCACGAATGGCAGCCAGTTCATTTTGAGTGACCGCTTCAATGACCTTGTTGTCGAACTCTGCAAGCAACTGACGCTGCTCGGCTTCTTGTGACTTCTCCTGTGCTTTTTGCTCTGCATATTGTGCGCTGCGCTTTTCAAACACGGCATCATTATGGGCACGGAATGCTTTCCACAGAGTATGTTCTTGTTTGGCACCAGCAAAACCAATTTGCTGCCACTGTTTTTGCAATGATTTCAGTAAGTCACAAGCTGCAGCTAAATCTTCAGCTTCTAGCTGCTGCTGTGCAGTTTCAACTAACTTAGCCTTTTCAACGGCATTGGCTTGATGAAAGGCTTTAAGTTTCTCGTAAACCGCTTGATGGTGCTCACGGTAAATCGAATTCAGCTTTTGATAGACTTTGGCATCCACATTGCCAGCATTTTTCCACACTTTGGCTAGGCGGTTAAATTGTGCTTCCACTTCTCGCCAATCAATACCCTCGTTATCCAAACTACTAAGCAGTGCTTTGACTTCTTCAATCACCGCTTCACGCGCTATTTTTGCCTGCTCACGCTGTACTTCTTGCTCCGCAAAGTAAGCGCGACAAGGTACAAACAATAATTCGATTTTTTCATCAAATTGAGCTGCTTGCGCTTTTTCCTGTTCCGTTTCAACATGACCAAGTTCGTTCCAACGTGTTCTAAGTAATTTTACTTCCTCAGCACGCTTAACAGGGTCAACCGACTCCTCAGCCAGTTTGATATCAAGCTCCGTAAGCAATTCTTCACGTTTAGGTGTAGCTGCATACTTTTGCCAATCTTTAAGATCTTTTAATGCTTGAGACAAGCTTTCATGCTGGTTTTCAAGCTGCTTTTTGTAGCTTGGCGTAAGCAACTCAAACTGCTCAATAAAGCCATTAAAAACACCAAATGCCACGTTAAATCGACCCTGATCAATTAGTCGTTGCACATCGCGTGCTTTCTTCTTCGCGATTTTGAGTGCCTTTTCTTGCTCATTTTTCAGCGGCTCGATAGCTGTCATAAACGCTTGGCTTGCATCTGATAGCTCAGCTTTTGCTGATTTATGCAATACCTTAGGCAGTGAATCTAACGCTTTACGCGCTGTAACATAGCGGTCTTTTTGTGCTTGTACTTGGGTATCAAGCGCTTCTAACGAAGCTGGTACTTCAACTGCCTTTAACTCTGCTAAGGCATTATTGAAGGTTTCACTTGCAGCAATAAGTGCGGGTAAATCGGCAAGATCACGCTCAATATTTTGCAGTTTTCTTGTGAACTCGCCAAGCGCTTCAACAGTGACATATTGAGGTGCAGACACTTTGCCTTTTAATACTTCACTACGCTTAACTAGTGCATCGTGTGGGGCTAAGTCTAGTGCTTTACATGCAACTTCGACCGATTTTTCAATGGCCTCAAGTTCAGCAGTTAATTCAGCGACCTCTAGGGCTTCATTTTGCTTTTGCTTTAACTCAGCTTGCTGCGCTTGATGTTTAACTTGTAACTCATTGAGATGACGGTTTAATTTATCTGCTACTTGTTGATACTTTGCATCTAGTGCAGTTACTGTTTCAGCATCTAACCACTTAAGCTCAATGCTTTGCCACTGTGCAAATAACTGCTGTGCTTGTGCGTTCACCGTTTCATAGTTTTGCTTATCTCTTAGCGCGTTTAACTTGGCAAGCACAACTCGCGTTTGCTCAGCAACTTGAGCAGGCATTTCTTTTGCTAATCGCTGCTGTTCCAGTGATCCACTAAGAGAAGTCAGCGCTTCACCTTTGGCTGCTTTTAGGACACTCTTTTCAAGTGAATGCTGTGCAATCAGTTCCAACATAGCGATCTGAAGTGCTTCATCACCTTCTTTGAACGATTTTTCGATTAACGTGGCGTTCGCAAGGCGCTTAAGCAGTTTAACTTTATTTGCTAAATCGGTTTCAATTAACGCAACTTTCTCAAGTGTTTTAGCTGGCGCATAGCGTTCAATGTATTCTTCACGAATGTTGCTCTGCAGTGCGGTGTCTTGATTAATAACCGCACTCGAAATTTTCTGCTCAGCAAGCTCTTTTAGCTCGCTATCTTGCTTATAAACTTTCCACCAAAGACCAAGGTCATTTACCTTAGTAAGTACCTTTTTTCTGATCTGCGCAGACTCGTCCTCAAGTGCTAGCGTATGTAGTAAAGTTGCGTCTTTGCTTAAGTCTAACTTGTCCACTGCTTGTGAGCGAACGTCAACCTTTGGGTGTTTCCATTTCGGTGTAAAAAGGTGTTTAAAGATCATTTTCACTGAACCTAGCTATTTCATTGTCGGCTTTGAATTCTTGTTGTAATTCGCGTTTGGATTTTTGCACCATTTCACCTTTTTCGTTGATGGTGAACTGCTCATTGGACTTAGCTACTTTTGCTTGATATAGCATGACCAATTGCACGGTTTGCTCTTTTTGCGCATCACTTAGTGGTGTACCATCAGGCCACTTTCCGGTTGACGCACCGTATTGCAAACGCTCGAATACTTCAGGGGTAATATTTTGAACTAAGCTATCTACATTCATTACTACTTTTTCTTTTTCAAAATAACGAGGATGACTCGATTAATTAAGTACCAAACCGCACCAATGCCTATAACGCTTTTGCTTGCGATCATTTCAAACGAGTTAGGGTCAGGCTGCTGCCAATAGATATATAAGAATCCACCTAGTACTAGGATCAGTGCAATAAACGAGTAATTCATTACAGATTGCTGACGTTTTACACGATTTCTAGAGGCCGCTCTCTCTCTGTCTTCTTGAGAAAAGTCTGCTAAATTGGTTTCACAATGCGGGCAGGACTTATGTTTGGAGGAAATAGATTTACCGCAGCTTGGGCACTGTGCTATTGCCATCGTGTTACTTCTCCATAATACAAAAAAGGGCACCTGTGAGGCGCCCTATTCTACTACCTTTGCAAACTCTTGTCCTTAAATGACAAGATAATTTTAATTAAAATTCGCTCACTGTTTGTGTTCTTTGTTGAAATCTTCCCAGTATTCTTTAACCGAAGATTTCATTTCTTTTCTGAGTAGTAAAATACCAAACAAGTTAGGTAACGTCATCACTACGATGGCCACTGCAGCCAACTTCCACACTAGTGTCGTATCAGCAAACGACGCCCAGAAGAAGCCTGCAACATAGAATACGCGATACGGCATAACCGAACGACTACCAAGAAGATAAATCATCGCGCGGTCGCCATAGTATGACCATGCAATTGCCGTAGAAAACGCGAATAACAACAAACCAATCGAAACGATGTATTTACCATTTTCGCCCAAATAACCTCGGGTAAATGCTTTGGTTGTTAGCTCTGCCGAATGCACTAAAGAGTAACCAATCACGCTGATGCTATTGTCTGTTGGCAAGCCGTCTTTCACTTCGACCGTTCCTGTGTACTTGTGACGTTCTGTAATACCAAAACGTACTTGCTCACCAATAGAACGCGAGTGGATCACGGTAAAGTTTTCTGTTACTGCCTTACCCTGTACGACCTCAATTTCACCATTGAACGGTTTGACAGTATGCTCTTTTTTACCATTCAAGTAGGCGTACAATGCATCTCGGTCTTGTTGATTCGATTCGTCATATTTACCGTCTAAGATAACCATAGACGAGCGCTCGAAATGGGTTTCGAACTTTTCGGTCCACACACCCGATGACAAAATAACCAATCCCGTCAAGGTACAGATAATGATTGTGTCAATAAACGGTTCAAGAATGGAAACCATACCTTCAGACACTGGTTCATCGGCTTTTGCCGAGGCGTGCGCGATTGGTGCTGAACCTTGACCCGCTTCGTTAGAAAACAGACCTCGGTTAACCCCACGGTTAAATGCATAAGCAAAAGAAGCCCCTAAGAAACCACCCGCTGCCGCAGAACCCGTGAAAGCATCTGTAAATACAGAAAGGAAAGAAGGAACGATATTCTCAACGTTGTAGAAGATAACGGCAAAAGAGCCAAGAATATAAATCGCGGCCATTAATGGCACAACGCGAGAAGTGATAGCAGCAATGCGCTTGATACCACCAAGTATAACAAGCGCAAGTAAAACTGAAAGCACAGCGCCGGTCGCCATCGGTGCAAAACCAAAGGTCGCTTCCATGCCTTGAGCAATGTTGTTGATCTGCGGCAAGCTACCTGTACCAAATGAGCTAATCACAGTAGCAATTGCAAATAATACCGCTAACCATTTCATGTTTAGGCGACGATCCATATAGTACATTGGACCACCAGCCATGGTGCCATCATCTGTTTGTACACGGTATTTATGCGACAGTGTGACTTCCACAAATTTGGTTGTCATACCAAAAAAAGCCGTCATCCACATCCAAAATAATGCTGCTGGCCCGCCGATTGAAATTGCCAGCGCCACCCCACCAATATTACCAGTACCAACTGTGCCAGAAAGTGCCGTTGCGAGTGCTTGGAAGTGTGTGGTATCGCCTTCTAGGCCTTTTTTATCATATTTACCAGTAACGACTTTACACGCATGTTTGAAATATCTGATCTGTGGAAATTTCAAGTAGATTGTAAAAAACAAACCTACCCCTAACAGAACATACGGGAACCAAGGTGAACCACCTAACATTCCATCTAAGCTATCTAATAAGCTGCCTAACGCATCCACGAATATTCCCCTTTATTGTTGTTATTACACCCTGTCGAGGTGCTCTACCTTATTATTTTTAAATATTATTTTGTTGTTCTTTTAAACGCACAAAAATAAACGGGTAATCAATATGGTGATTACCCGTCTTTAAGCTTATCTTAAGTCATCAACCACATTTAAGATTGCAGCTAAGGTGTCTTGACCAAACTGATATGAACGTCGGTCTGACCAGCCGAAGTAAGGATCTGGCAGATTTGCATTGTCCTTAAACGGCATTTCAACGGTATAAGCCAACGCTTTGAACGCTTCACCGACAGCACACGAAGCAACGGTGAGGTTTGCTTCACCCGGTGCATCTTTATCGTAACCAAATTCATCTTGGAACTCAGGTGTGATAGTTAACAGTGCCGCCTTGAAAGCGTCTTCCAAACGCTGTAGGCGATCATCATAACTCGGAATACCTTCACTACCCGCAACGAAGTTATACGGTAGTGCTTCATCACCATGAATATCGAGGTACATATCCAGCCCAGTTTCATGCATTTTATTTAATACATAATAAACTTCAGGTGAGTTCTCAAGTGTTGGCGTTTGCCATTCACGGTTAAGGTTAACGCCTTTTGCATTTGTACGCAGATGACCACGAACGCTGCCGTCCGGATTCATATTTGGCACGACATAAAATACCGCTTTCGATAACAGTGCAGCGGCATGTGGATCTTCGTCATCCAATAGTTTGTGAAGCAAACCTTCAACAAACCATTCTGCCATTGTTTCACCTGGGTGCTGGCGCGCCGTGATCCAAATCTTTTTCTTCTCATCTGACGGCTCACCAATAGTGAGTAAGCTCATATCACGGCCATCAAGCGTTTGACCTAGCGTCTCTACAACGCACGCATCATGGGCTTGAGCCCAGTAGACTAGGTCTAAATGGCGCTCATAACTATAAGGAGCAAAATAAGCAAAGTAGGTGTGAGCACATTCAGGCTCAAAATCGATAGTTAATGTGCCATTCTCATAACGGGTTGGCACACGGAACCAAGTTTGACGATCATAAGATGCAACCGCATGATAGTCATTCCAACCTTCTGGGTAGGCTGAGTTTAGTAGTTGGTTGATATGAATTTTGTGCTCTAAAAAAGGCGTAGACTCAAGTCTAAAGTGAAACCATTGAAAAAAGTCAGACTCATTGTCTTTATTGATTTCTAGTTGAATATCTGCAGGTGATTCTGCTTTTACCACCTTGATATTACCACTATCGAAATTACTCGTAATGCGCATAGGTTTCCCTAAATAAGTTAAAAACTGCTGTGTAAATACACTGTTACCATACTCAACTATGTTTCAGTCGAGAATTATATTAAACCTCAAAGAGAGGTAATACTGTGCCTGCCTTTGCACAAAGTTGAGGTGTAACTTTTTGTTAGCTAATTGTAGCTGACCTATCTTTGCAAGCCTACCACAACGAACTTGTTTCAAAAACTAAAAAAGCCAGCTGGTGCTGGCTTTTTATCGTAAATTTCGTGTTAGCGAGGTAGGCTCGGGAATTTTACTTCCGCCATGTCTTGCATTACACGTACAACCTGACAGCTGTAACCAAACTCGTTATCGTACCATACGTAAAGTACTACACGGTCGCCATCAACGATGGTTGCTTTTGAGTCAACCACACCTGCATAACGGCTACCCACAAGATCAGTAGACACGATCTCTGTTGATGCAGTGTAGTCAATCTGGTCACGTAGTTCAGAGTAAAGTGAAGACTCACGAAGGAATTCATTTAGCTCTTCAGCAGTTGTTTCTTTACCTAGATTTAGGTTAAGAATTGCCATTGATACGTTTGGTGTTGGTACACGGATTGCGTTACCAGTTAGTTTACCAGCAAGCTCTGGCAGTGCTTTAGCAACCGCTTTCGCAGCACCTGTTGAAGTAATAACCATGTTCAATGCTGCACTACGACCACGACGCTCAGCTTTGTGGTAGTTGTCGATCAAGTTTTGGTCATTGGTGTAAGAGTGAACCGTTTCAACATGACCGTTTTTAATACCAAACTTGTCGTTAAGTGCTTTTAATACCGGTGTGATTGCGTTAGTTGTACAGCTTGCTGCAGACACAATCTTGTCTTCAGACTGAATGTCTGAGTTGTTAACACCATAAACGATGTTTTTGATGTCGCCTTTAGCAGGGGCTGTAAGTAATACTTTAGACGCACCGATTGACTTAAGGTGTTTACCTAAGCCATCTTCGTCTTTCCAAACACCTGTATTATCTACGATAAGTGCGTTTTCAATACCGTATTTGGTGTAATCCACTTCTTCAGGTGAATTTGCGTAGATAACTTGGATGTAGTTACCGTTTGCTTTAATCGCACCTTTTTCATGGTCTACTGTAATTGAACCATTGAAAGGACCATGAATTGAGTCACGGCGCAATAAACTTGCACGTTTCTCAAGATCACCATCGCGGCCACCGCGAACAACGATTGCACGTAGGCGTAAATCAGCGTGAGAGCCGCCACGTTCGATAAGTAGGCGTGCTAATAAACGGCCAATGCGACCAAAACCATAAAGAACAACGTCACGAGGTTCTGGACGTGCGCCTTGGTTTAGTAATTCTGCAAGTTCTGCATTTAAAAACTCTTCGATTGAGCGGCCTTCACCTGCATTTTTATAAATGTAGGCATAAGCTAGCTTACCAAGGTCAACACGACCTGGTGCTAATTCCATTTTGCTGATCACTTCTAAGAATGGAAAGCTTTCACGAAGACGTAGTTTACGCTCTTCAAAACGTGCTACTGTTTTGTGTGCTTTGATAACATCAATGGTGCTTGCGCTCACAAGAGGACGACCGTATACAGAGATTTCAACGCCTTTGTTACGGTATAGACGACCGATTAGGGGTTGCATGCTTTCTGCATAATCTTGACGCTCTTGCCAGCTGTTTTGATATTCTTGCTCGTGAGATAAGGTCATTTTTTCTGCCTAATAAACAATTTTCTTTGAACGGATAGCCCGAATGGGCACGGCTATTCTAATTTAAACTGCCGTGATTCTCCACTGTTACCGAACAATTCATTGCGTTAAACTAGTAAACTATTAGCTCTACCCTGTTTATTCGGGCGTAACCCCCTATAATTATAAAAAATCATTGAGGTCAAACTATGGCGTTTAAAAAGTCGCTAGTTTTTGTAGCGTTACTACTTGCTGGTTGCGACGACACCCTAACCCTGAACCAAGTGTGTAGCGAAACGCCTGGTTTTTGTGAAGACTTAAATAAAGACAGTCACTGTAAAGACGAACGTGCGTCGCTAATCTACGCGCGCTATCACGAATACAAGTCACCGACGGACGAAAACAAATATGACTTGTTGCAAAATTTAGAAAGCTACAACCTATGTGTTTCTCGCGCTGCCAAAATTGAGCACATCAAGTTAAAAGAAAAAACCACTTCACGAGTGGAAGGTCATCTCACTGCATTAAAAGAAATGACACGTATTTATAATGAAACAAAAGGCAGTAACCACCCAGGCCTACTTTATTATCATTGGTCTCGTAACAATGATCGCACAGCAATGAATAAGCTTTTGAACATGCAGGATGACCCTAGAGTTCAAAACGATCCCGAAATTCAGCTTTTCCTCGCAGAGTTTTACGCCAAAGTAGATGATGATAAAACCGTTGATATTCTCTACCGCGTATTAGAGCTGAATAAAAGCGGCCATACCCCTAACCCAGAAGTCTATTCATCTTTAGTCAGTATTTTCTACAAACACGAAAAATATAAGCACGCATATACGTTTGCCCGAGTGGCTCAACTTTCTGGGGTTGAAGATATCGATATTATTCCAGTGACAAACCAACTGGCTTCAATGGGAAAAGATTTAGCCAACCTAGATTCATTGGCGCAACGAACTTATGAGAGCATTCAAGCTGGGGAGTTCGTTTCCCCTCGTGATTTTTGAGCCTTGTTGTCAAAATAAAAACGGGAAGCCTATGCTTCCCGTTTTTGAAAATAAATCACCACTACTTTGCCAGTGCTACGTTAATAAATACCGCGGTCATCAAGACTGGGCAAACAAATCTAACGTACTGAGCAAACCAGTAATGTGCACCACGAGATTCTAAGTGAAGCTGATTACCACGCTTCCAAACCCAGCCAACAGTAATAAAGTAGAACAGTCCCATCAATGGTAGCTGATATTGCGTGAATAGACTGATCACCAATTCGAACAGCCAATCAAAGTTTAGAATAATCGTGCTCGATGCTAATAAGATAACTAACGTAACCAACCAAGTCGCTTGTTTACGTTGAAAGCCATGGTTTTCAACCAAGAAAGATACCGGAATTTCTGTTGAAGAAATGGTAGAAGTTACCGACGCAATAGACATAAGCACAAAGAAAGTCAGGCTAACTAATAATCCCATTTCCCCCATATTGGCAAATAGCTCGGGTAAAATGGCAAAAATCAACCGGCCTTCACCGATTAATTTGCCGTCTTGAAATACTTGAACACCATTTTGCTGCGCAACGAATATTGCAGGGATAATAAGTAAACCGGCCAAAAATGCGACACTGGTGTCTAGCATTGCAACACTAAACGTCAGCTTAGGTAGATTTTCATTCGGTTTTAAGTACGAGCCATAAATCATCATGCAGCCCACACCCAACGACAACGAAAAGAACGCCTGCCCCATCGCCGCGATGATCAAATCAGGATCGCTAATTTTTGAAAAGTCCGGAACTAAATACGTTCTAAACCCTTCTGCTGCGCCGTCTAACGTCGCCATATAGCCAATAAGGCAAAGCAGTAATACCAGTAACAACGGCATAAGTCTGCGCGACCAAGCTTCTATGCCTGATTTTACGCCTTTGAGAATAATGCTCGCAGTCAAAATTAACATCAGTGGCGTAAAGATAAAGTTTCTAAGCATCGAGTCACCGCTAAGAAACTGATGTGCGGTATCTAATTCAGCCATTTGCGCAAGAGGATCAAGTGCATGAGACAGCATCCACCCAGCCACAATGGAGTAAAAGCTGAGCATCACGATAGCACCAGCAAGGCCGATATACCCCGCCGCGGCTCCTATTTTCGGATTACCTTCACGCCAGGCTGTCTTAAGTGCTTTAACTGGGTTTGCTTGTGCCTGATGGCCTAAATACAATTCTGTGTAAAGTGCAGGTAATGCGAGTAAGAAAATTACCGCAAAATAAACCAGTAAAAATGCACCGCCACCGTGGTTTGCGGCTTGTGTAGGAAATCCCCAAATATTACCAAGTCCAACAGCCGCACCAGCTGCTGCTAACACAAAGCCAAGTCGGCTTTGAAATCCATCGCGCGTATGAGCCATGTCTGTAATCAATCATTATTTTTGTAGACGGCCGATTATACGTACTTCCGCTGAAAATGCGAGAGGTTCTAGCCGTGCCTCAAAAACTCGAGTTGGGCGTCTCTAGAAAGTCCATTTCTTCTTCTGTTGAATCGCGATTGAGTATTTCATTTCGATGGGGATAACGGCCAAATCTATCGATAATTTTTTTATGCGCGACTTCAAAATCATAATTGGGCAGGTCGCGAAAATAATGATCTGCGGCACGATGGATGATGCGACTTTCGCTATGCATCATAGGTAGGTATAAAAACATCAATTCAGTATCGTTGAGCTGGCGGTGATAGCCCTTTTCGATAGCGTGTTGGGTGAGGCTCAGCGCCAAAGGATCACTGGCAAACGCCTCTGGAGTGTCTCTGAATATATTGCGTGAAAACTGATCTAAGATAATGATTTCGCACAGCGCGCCAAGTGGTGTTGCTCTCCAGCTCGAAAGCTCACCTTGGTGCGCCATTTGGTGCAAAATACCGAAGCGATTTTTTATTATGCGATCAAAGTCCGCAGACTTCTTCCACCAATCTGATTCAGTGCATTCAACAAACCAGAATTCGTAGACGTCTTTATAATTCATGATGGCACTCCTAGGGAAAAACAAACTTGATGGTCAGCAGACCCTAACCGTTATAAACAAAGTGCCATCCATTATTCAATAATGCAACTTTTTTATTAGTTCCTAAAAAACAATAAATTCACTTACGCAACCTCTAGTAATTTAGCATGAATTGATTGCACAACCTGATCTGACTCCTGCTGCTCAACTAAAAAGCACAGATTGTGCTTGCTCGCACCATGGCATATTAGTCGAATATTAAACTCTGACAACACATCCATCAGGTTAAGTTGGCACTTCTTCAACTGGATCTCAGAACCTATCATGGCCACCAAAGTAAGATTATTTTCAACGGTCACATGACAAAACTCGCCAAGTTCATCCAAACAAGCTTGTTCTAACTCTGGTCGAGAAGCATTCGGCGCATTATCTAGCGTAAGCGCGACACTAATTTCCGAAGTCGTTACCAAGTCAACCGATATATTGTAATTACTTAAAATGGTGAAGATACGAGCCAAAAAGCCGCTTGCAAGAAGCATTTCAGGGCTCTTTAGCGTCAATAGTATTTGGTTTTTACGTTGTGTCACTGCGCGAATGCCTGCTTGCGCCGTTTTCTCTTTTTCAATCCAAGTGCCACCCGCTTGCGGATCACGACTTGAACCAACAAATACTGAAATACCTTTACGACTCGCTGGCAATATAGTTGCGGGATGTAACACCTTGGCACCAAATGTCGCCATTTCTGCCGCTTCATCAAAACTCAAACGAGGAATAGGTCTAGCCTTTACACACAAACGCGGATCAGTACTAAAAATACCAACAACATCGGTCCAAATATGCACACTTGACGCGTCAATTGCCTCAGCTAACAATGCAGCACTATAATCAGAACCGCCACGACCAAGCGTGGTCGTCTGGCCGTATTGGTCACTACCAATAAACCCTTGCGTCACCTGCACTGTGTCGCCAAGTAGCGCGACTAAATTGGTTTGCGCGGCTTCACGCGTAGCTGCAACATTTGGATTCGCTTTGCCAAATTGATTATCTGTTTTAAGCACTTTACGCACATCAAAGCGCGACGCCTGAACCTGATTATTCCGTAATATTTGGGTAAACAAATAAGAAGAAAAGCGCTCACCAAAGCTCAACATTTCATCGCATTGCTGTCTGCTAAGTGCAGGTAAACTCGCAAGGCTTTCAAATTCACTGAAGGTTTGCTTGTAACCCTCTGCAAGATCAGCATCCAAAGACACTTGATCGATAATCGCTTGCTGTATGTTTTCAACCGCTGCAACAACTGCTTTGCGCCCGGCTTCATCTTCCTTTTGTTGGGTTAGCGTCACCAGGTGATTGGTTACGCCAGCACATGCACTCACAACGACCACTCGAACATTTGGGTTGTCACGAACAATGTGGGCACAACGAGACATAGCTTCAAAGTCAGCGACACTGGTACCGCCAAATTTGGCTACAACATACTGCGAATTCATTTTCTCTCCTCTCGACTGTTGGCACAGTCAAATTTTATAAGGAGAACTCGGCATGGGATTTCTAGAAAGACGAACGCTTGAAATGACCTTTGCCAGAAGCTCTCCACCAATACGGTGACAGTTCCGAGGATTCAGCCTCGTAAACCGAAGAATCGTTGCGACGAGCAACTTTTCTCCTCGGCGAATACTTCCCTCACTAGTGGTCATTGGTCTCGTCACCTCACACTAACTACCTAAGCATCGCGCCTCTTCTGTTTATTTTGCCTTTGTTAATCTGAATAAAAGCAAAATAAAAGCCCGCAATCAATGCGGGCGATGTAAGAAAATTATCTTTTAGCCGTCTAGGTGTCAAGTTATTTATGAAAAACTTATCCCAAAGCGGTAAAAAATTAAATCCATTGGTCTTAAATAAGCTGACCCGCGAAATACGCACCACTATATCCAATGGTATATGCGATAAGCAGGTAGATACTCATTTTAAGATAGCTTGAGAAAGTTAAGGCTTTAACCTTACTCATTGCAATGATCCCCGCTGCAGAACCAATGATAAGCATAGAGCCACCAACGCCAGTCGCATAAGTAAAGGTTAGCCATTGCGCTGGAGTCATCGTAATGTCTGCTTTTAATAGCGCAGCCGTCAACGGCACGTTATCTACCGCCGCACTCATTAAACCGACCAAGTAATTTGCGTATTCCGGCGCAAGATGCAGATATAAATCGGTAAACTTAGACAGTACACCGACCTCTTTCAACGCACCAACTAATAACAGCACACCCACAAAGAACAATAAGGTGTCGTATTCAATTTCACGGATATAGTCGATGATTTTCTTATTAACGTCTTTCTTGCGCATCAAGAATTGCGCCATTAAGAACATCAAAGACAAGCCAAATAAGAAAGTTAGCATCGGCGGTACGTGGTATTGCACGCTTAAGAATAACGTAGCAAAAATGGTTGATAAGAAGATGAGTGCAATGGTGATATCGGTCTTTTCAATTCTGCGTAATTCAGCCTTTTCAAAGGTGATCTTATCATTCATGCCGATTGATAGCATCGCAGCTAAGATAAATACGCTAAAAATAGAAGGGGCAATTAGTAAAAGCAGATCAGGGATAGTCACTTTATCGGCTAGAAATATCATCAAGGTGGTTACATCACCGGTGATCAATGATACCCCACCAGAGTTAACGCTGAAGATGATTAACGTCGCATATCTAATTAACTTTTTCGGGTCTAATTTCAAAGACATGACTACAGCTAATGAAATAAGCGTCGCGGTGATGTTATCCGATATTGACGAAAATACGAATGCAAAAGCACCGACCAAAAACATTAGCTTGCGTTCGCTAATATGGGTTGGCATGATCCGGTGAACAATATTTTGGATAAACCCTTTTGAGTTCAAGTAGGCCACAAACGTCATGGCAGCCATTAAGAACAGCCAAAGTGTCGCGATTTCCAAAATGTTATGGTCTAGCTCAATTTGTACAATTTCTGGGCTTTGACCATGAATTGGAGAGATAAAGGCGATAATCCAACATAAAGTACCAAAAAAAAGCGTTGTTTTGGCCTTGTTTACGTGAATAATATCTTCTATAACGATGAGTATAAAAGCGATGGCGATCAGGGTTAGAATAATGGGCGTGACCATAATGCGTAAACAACCTGTAATTAAATGTAACAAGGGGTGGGTTCGTTTTCGCGGCGGATTCTAGCACCATCACAGTCCCCATGCTACGTACGATAAACATTTTGTGACAAATTGATGAAGTAGCGATGTAACTTAGCTACTACACACTGGAAAGTTATGATCCCAGCAAAAAAATTATTAAATACGATAAATGAACACTGGAGCGTACTCGAGCTACTTTTTAAACGATTTAAGCTCGCAGATTTCAGTCTAAAAGATGTACAAAACATCCTAAAACAGAAAAACCCTAGCTGGTCGAGTGAACGAATTTATAAAGAAACCAATCGATTACTCCAACAAGAAATTATTATCCCTTTAGCTAAATCTTCACAGTTAGAAATCAACCGTGCAATCGCTGACTTCGCCAGCTTTCTTTTACAAGAAGAGAGTCTTGGTTTAGCGGAAGAGATCACGGTGCTGGTAAAAGACTTAGAAAGATTAGGTAATCGCATCGCACAAGCTGGTGAAGAGGCTGACTACTCTGAGCTACGCCGTTTTAGCCGCATTATGGACGAACGCGTTCGTAAAATTGTTAAGCTGTTCGAGCATAACGAAAGCGCTATCATGAACTTGGTTGAACAAGCAAAGTCTGACACCTCAACGCTGTCTCTTGGCATGAGATATAAAGCGGTATTGGAAGCGTTTGACGAATATATCGAACCTATGCTGGAAATGGTCGATATTCATGGCCCTTTCCAACGCTGCTTTGATCAAATAGAGCTTCAGGTCAGTGAACAAATTGACGAGATTGAACAATTAGGCCGTGGTGCTGCAGACAAACGTATGCTGGAGCAGCTCAGAACACGCATTTTAGATATGCACCTCATTGGTAGAGAAAGTCTAAGCCGCAGCACCGACCTACTTATGCCGTTACGAGAAGAGCTACGCCGCAATACACTCATTACACGCCAAGCCTCTAAAGTCCTTGGACAAATTAGAAAGCGCGGCGTTGACCGTTTACTCTCACCAGTTCAACCAGAATTTGTGTCAGACATTCAACGTTTTAACCTTGGGCAAAAGCGTCACATGGTCGCTTATATGGCAAGTCTCGTTGAGTTTGAGCATGAAGAATATCAGCTGCCCGATCACGACGATGTGCCAGCTTATCAGAGTCCTAACATTCCAGATTACAACTCGGTAAAAACGAGATTTCAACAAACCGGTAAAAAGCGCCAGGCACTATTGGGCTTTTTAAACGATAGCTACCCAGATCTTGAAGCAGACGAAATGCTGTTTCTTTATCAAAAGCTGATCAACGAATCTGACTTGGCACTTAGCCAAGAACAACAAAAGAGTAAGATCACTATCGCATCGCATACCTTCTCTTTATATCCATTTAGTGCCAAAGCAAAACAAGATTAGCATTATGACGACAATTAACTTAGACATGCTCAATGAACTCCAAGCCATTAATAAAAAACTGGTGAGCGGGTATCATATCAGTGAGCAAGACACGACCCTTTGGCAAGAATTAGATCAGCAAATTGATAGCTATCAAGCGCTATTTTCAGCCTTAGGCCATGATTTACAGCACGATGCCCGTGGTTTTTATTATTTGGCAAGCGATGAAAGCACACCAAATATGGGGAAAATTTCCCGTGCGATTGCCCTAACCATTTATATTTTAATTGAGCACTATGCCAACCAAGGTAAAGATCCGCTTCGCGTACTATTTGATGAAAGCTGCGATTTAGAGCTAATGCAAACCATAGTACAGCTCAATAAGCATCTTTTTGACCAGTTGGAGATTTTTTCGGGCTCAGATCTCAGAAAAGACGTGTTTTTGCGTATGGTGAGACTGGGTCTAGCCCGTGAGGTTGAGCAAGGCTTTATGCTACTTGCACCGATTTATCGCTACATTGACGCGCTAATGGAAGTAAACGAAGAACAATATGATATTGAGGACGAGCTATGAGCGAGCAGTTGTACGGCTTAAGTAAACTAGCATTATTAAATACCGCCGGATACGCTAAGTGTGTCATTCCTCTGGATAAAAGCGCGTCTATCTGCGCTCCGAATAACACTGGTAAAAGCTCGGTGATCAATGCGCTGCAGTTTCCACTTATCAACGATTTAAGACTGACTGAATGGGATGGTCACGATTTAGAAGAAACGCGTAAGTTCTACTTTTCTTCTGATCAATCCTATATTTTGCTGGAAGCCAACCTCCCCCATGGCGATGTGGTCATTGGCGTTGCGGGGCTGGGGAAAATCGCCGGTTACGCGCACCAGTTTTTTTGCTATCAAGGCAAACTGAATCTTGATGATTACACCCAAGGTAAAAGTATCATCAAGTACACCAAGCTATTTAATCACTTACAGGAAAAGCAACTTAAGCCTGTAGAGCTAAAAGCACAAGAACTTAATGCCTTGCTCACAGGTGGCGCCACCCCATTTGATGGTGATATCAACCTGAAGATGATCCCACTGAATAATGTCCAAGATGCGCCTGTATACAAAGAAATATTCCGTCGTATTCTGAATCTGCATAAACTCGGCGCACAGGACGTAAAGCGCTTTATGCTCAAGGTGTTCGAACGCCATATGTCGAACTCGAAAGTCGACTTTTATGAAGTCTGGCGTCGCGCTTTCGATAAGGTCAACCGCGCTCGCCGTGAGCTAAATGCGCTGGAGTCGATGCAAGAGCCAATTTCAGCCCTTGAGAAAATGCTTGAAAATGAAGCGGTATTAAAAGGTAAACTGGCGGCTTACGCCCCGAAACTCGATTTAGCTTTGGTTGAATATGATAACTATCACAACGAGCAAATTGCAGAGCTGGCAACACAGCTGGAAGACATCGAAGCCGAAAAGCGCGAATTTGAGTCTAAGCAGCAACTATATGTTCAGCAGTCTCGTGATATCGAGCGTAAACAAACTCAAATTGAGCAATGGTTTACCGATTTCCACGCGTTAAAACGTGAATTTGAACTAACTAATCATGCAACGCTTAAAACCAATTTAACGCTGTTGAAAAAGGAATATGAGCAACTTTCCTTCTCTATTAATAGTGCACAGGGGCAAAGTCTCCACACCCTTGATTTTCGCATCAACGAAACACAAAAGCAGATTAAGAGTTTAAAACTGCAACTCAAGAACCTTGAGTTCAACTTGTTTACTCGTATGCGTGAAGATCTTTCTTTAAAAGAAGTGGAAGAGATCTCACGGATCTTGAACCCAGATTTATTATCGTTTTCAACCACTTCTCAAGGTGAAATTGATATCACAGACGAAGATGCCTTTGGTGCATTTTTAGAGTCGCTATCTAAGTCAGTTCAAGGTGGTGAGCTTAAGGTGCCTGGCGCTACCGTTAAGTTGAAAAAACTGAGTCCAGTACAAATGCAAAGTGGTGAGAACAAAGCCCAACTGCAAGCACAACTGGAGTCACTACAACAGTCGCTTAACGACTTAAAGCAGCAGCGTGAAGTAGCTGCAAACGTCGCTGAAAAGCAAAAAGAACGTGATGCGCTTTATGATGAGCTCATGGCAACAGAAGCGGCCATGAAACGCTTTGAGCAATATCAAACCATGTTGCAATCCGTCGATGCTCAACAAGCACTAAAAGAGCAACTAGAGATGGAACGAGAGCAAGTTGACGAGTATTTACACGATATTCAACGCAATGCTGGTTCAATTTCAGACCGCCGCTCTATCATTAAAAGCAAGCAAGACTTATTGGTGCGCCAAGCCGACCGCCTAAAGCAGGTGAAGTCAGAACGTATCGACCACACGCTAGATCTGTACTCGGGTAAGCTAGCACCATATGAAATCGACATTAATCTTGATTTTGATAACCTTTCAGAGGTGATCCACCAATTTAATAAAGAATGTAACGAGCTTAGAAACTTAGACGTGAACGTGCGTAATACTTACCTGCACATCTACAATGCTGGGATCACTAAGTTTGAAAACGAATCTGACGTTACCATTAAGTATCAAAAACTCATCAGTGCCTATCACAATCTCGATAATGAACGTGAAGCGGTAGATAAACAAGCGCGAGTGGCGCTCACTGAAGTGGCCGCAACCATTAAAGGACTGCGTCAAGACTTAGACCGCTTACGCCGAGAGATGAACAGCTTTAACAAAGGCATAAGCCAGCATCGTATCTCTAACTTGCAGGCATTCAAAATCAATGTCATCCCTCGTAAAATGCTAGTTGATAGCATAGATACCATTATCAGCACTTCAGATTTATATGAAAAAGGCGAAAGCTTAGACTTACTGAGCGAGCAGCCTAGTTCAGAGAAATCTGTTAATGAGGCGAAAGATCACATCATCAAACTGGCAAGTGATAAAGCGGGATTGACGTTAACCGATCTCTTCGACATTCGCTTTGAAGTGGTCAACCGCGCAGGTGACACCGAGCATTTTGATAAAATTGACTCGGCCGGCTCAAACGGTACGCGGATCACTATCAAGCTTTTATGTGGCATGCTATTTATCCGCTATCTGCTATCTGACCAAGAGCAAGCAATGTATCGTATCCCGATTTATATCGATGAAGCCGCGGATATCGACCCACAAAACCAAAAGGCTATTATCGAAACCGCACTAAGCTTTGGGTTTGTACCAATTTTTGCATCGGTGAAACCACAGATCAGCTGTGACTACTTGGTGCCGATCCGCAGTGTCGCACAAGGTAGCCAAAACTGGGTGGATGAAAAAGACTGGATAGAAGTGGAACATTAATCCCAAGTTAATGTCTTAGACACAATTATTAAAGGATGCTTGTCTCTACCATTTAACGCCTTAACACGTTAAGGTAGAGCAAACATCCGACTAAGGAGTAAAGACACATGTTTAAGAATATTGTTATCGCCACTTTGGTGCTGATGTTAGCGGCCTGCGCCAAAACCCCTGATTGGGATTATGATAAGTCTGTACAATTCGCTAACTACAAAACCTATGCTTGGTCACCCGAAGCGGACCTAAAAAATAATGGTCGTGAATACCAGGTCAATGACTTAATGGAAAAGCGGATCCGCAGTGCAATTCAAAACGAAATGAGCAAACAAGGTTTCACCCTCACCGATCCGCAATCGGCCGACTTACTGGTTAACTATCACGCATCAGTTGATACAAAAATTGAATCTGACTCACTTCACACCACGTATGGTGCGCGTTGGAACTACTGGGGTATTGGCTGGCAAACACAGACCACAACACGTGAATATGAAGTAGGTACGCTAGTACTCGATATGATAGACAAAGCGTCTAATCAGCTAGTTTGGCGTGGTGCAAAAGAAGGTCGCTTACGTAGCAACCAATCACCAGATCAAAGAACTGCGTCAATTAACAAAACCATTTCGGAATTGCTGGCTAACTTCCCACCACAGCCACAACACTAAGCGAAAACCGGATCAAGCCTTGGCTTGATCCGAATTCTTCATCTTTATTTTGAAGGTGAGCAATAGTCTTAACTTTATCTGCTAGGTTTGATTATCAGGGCTTAATCAAATATAAGTGCCAAACTCAGCCGTCCAACTGCAACTCCATATCTTAAACCCAATTGCGATAACGGATGCTCATCCGACTAGTATTTGGACAGAAATGTTTTAGGTCGTCGGCTGTATTAGGCGAATTTCGCATAAAAATTTCTATGGGTTAACGCCTCGTAAAGAGGCAATAAAATAGTTGGCTAAAATTAGCGACGAAGGAGCAAAAGCCAACTGTTTTTTGTCCTTTTAAACGACTTGTTACAAGCCTGTTAATTGATATTCTTCTTAATTAAATCAGGTACAAACCTCTCATTTATACCTGAGAAGAAAGCTACAATAAAAAGAGCGAAAAGATTATCATTTGCTAAGCCCAGCGCTATATTGGCTTTAGCACATATTGGTACAAGTGCCCCGAAGACCACCCCTAGAAAAACTCTAGTAGCTCCTTGGAAAGCCAATAAGCCGCCAGAACTAAATGGTTCAGGTTTAACATCTGAACTTCGTTGTAAAATAGAGACTGTTGCCCCAACAATTCCAGCTAATGAACAAAGAATTACTGTTTTCACTATATCATTTGAAGTGGACGCACATAAAAAGCCAATAAACAATAAAATACATGCAACACAAGCGACCGCAATAGATATAAGTAAATAATTAATACGAACAACCTCTTGAGATTGGGTTGCAATATATGACTTACTTTTACTAAATATATCTTTAGCATCTAGTTCTTTGTAATTTGAAAAATCATTACAAATTAGACTGTTAGCCTGGCTCAGTTTTTTATCTTTTAACGAGTGAGCTGCTTGCTGTGATAAATGAAACGCCTCAAAAAAAGCCCTATCTAATTGTTGGTCAGGTTTTGACATTTGAATCTTTATTGATTGATTTTCGTCTTCATATAGATAGAAACCGTCACCAGCTAATAATACATTTCGACTCTCATATTCATTGACCTTTTCCCAAGCGTCAGCAAAACAAGCTATCACAGCTTCTTTATTATGATCTCGTGAACGAAACGCAGATAATAAGCTGGTTCCCATTAAAGCCTTGATATCAGCTTTATGAACCTGTCCTAAAAAAGTAGGTATTTTAGCATTAAGTTTTTCGTACTGATCAATTCCCACGTATGCCCAGTCTGGAATTTCTCTATGTTCCCAACTGCAAGCGCCGTCTTCACAAATGAATACAATAAAATCTTCTTCTCTACCCACAATATGTGAAATAACTGATCCGTCTAAAGACTTATCACCTTCTTTGTACTCCCATTTAGAGGGCTGTCCATTTTTTTCATTACTTGAAGTCAAGCTAATTCCTCGAAGGCTTATAACATTTTATTCGTGCGCATGCGCGTTTACCTCGTTGGACCAATGAAAACGCGCACAGTTAACTATCTGTATGCAAAGAACTTATCAGCATTCTGCTAAATATACCATCTGGAAAAATGCGCATGCGCGTTTCCCAAACCTATTACCTCAAATCAAAAACAAATAACCTATTGATAAAAAATAACATTTTTAATTCATTCATGCGTAAACGCGCAAAAATTTTTTCATTATTTTCCTTGATATCCGAACAAGACAAATCGCTCACACCCATCACTATTAGCATCAAAACTAAGGACTAAAATAAGTGAAAAATAAGTGACTCCCACTACTATTAACACCCGATCTGAGGAGGCCAAGTAAAAAAGTATAAAAATACTTCCATCACGTTGGTCAAAAACGTTTATCGATAGGCTAATTTTTAGCACTCAAGCGTATCTCTACACTAAAACAGGATTATCACGCACGACAAGGCGCTGCAAATACAACAGAAAGAAACTCTAGCGTTGAGAATGTGAGTTTTGCTAAGCCAACAAGCGCTCGCAATTTGTTAGGTTCGTCCGTCGTCGTTTTTGAAGTGTTTCGCAGTAAGCGGTTATTGTTCGCTCTCGTCCAACTGCACCGTGGAATACCCGAGAAAACTGCGTAGTAAGTTTTATCCAGTTTTCCGGTTCGATATTTAATCGAGTAAGAATGGGTTGAGACTCACAGATATAGCCTCGCTTGTCGGCGCGAATACATTGGCCTGTGAGTTCAACTAATTCAATATAGGATTTGAGTTCAAAAGGCAGACCTTTTGGCATATGTTTTCG
>NZ_SGPH01000011.1:0-35816 GCF_004208915.1 Pseudoalteromonas sp. CO342X | reverse complement strand
ACCGCGCCG
The DNA here is from genome assembly GCF_004208915.1 of Pseudoalteromonas sp. CO342X. Taxonomy (NCBI): domain Bacteria; kingdom Pseudomonadati; phylum Pseudomonadota; class Gammaproteobacteria; order Alteromonadales; family Pseudoalteromonadaceae; genus Pseudoalteromonas; species Pseudoalteromonas sp. CO342X. The sequence goes on along the minus strand of NZ_SGPH01000011.1, from coordinate 35,807 downwards.
GCGGGAAGTCAAATCATTCAAAGCCAAGGCAATATCACGATTAAAGGCAGTGGCTCTGGCAACCTCACTCTTGCCAATGGTGGCAGTGAAATCAGTATTGACTCAAGTGGTAACGTCAACATCTTTGCAGACAAGTTACTGACCTTAAAAGGCAAAGCCATGACCGTGTTTGACGGTAGCATGGAGCAGATATTGGTGGCAAACAAAGCGCCACTATGCCGAGTGTACCGCAAATTCAAGCGCTTTCTGAGAATGCTCGACTCTCACTTGCCGCCGATGGCATTGCCACCATGGCGAGCAGTACCATTGAGCTGTCTTACACCTATCAAGATGGCAGCCCAATTATGGGCGCGCCTTATACCATTCGATTTGCAAACGGCACAGAGCTGACTGGTAACTTAGACGACAGCGGTAAAGCAAAAATTGAAAATGCCCCGCCCGGTCAATACACAGTGCAATATGGTGAGGACAAACGCGATTACCTACCAGAAGATAATCGCCCTAAAAACCCACTGTATGGACAAATCACCCCAGCGCGAGCGGCTGAAATGGTACGCAGCGGCAATACTGCACCACTGATAGAAGCCAATGGCATTGCAACCCAAGCAGGTGATTGGTTGTGGGGCACACTACAAGGCGACTTTAATCAAAACCCCTCCACGTCACAAATCGTGGTAGGTACCTTGATTTCCATGATACCAATTATTGACCAAGTCATGGATTTACGAGATATCACCGCCAATGTCATGTTACTGACTGACGATGATGAAGCCAACGACACCGACGCTTGGCTTGCCTTTACCCTAACGGGCATTGGTTTAGTGCCAGTTGTGGGCTCCGCAGTCAAAGGCGTAGGCAAGGTTATCTTAAAAAATACTGGAGAATCGCTCTCTGCTGCGCTTGCCGTTTTACGCAAGCTCGGCAAAGGCGACCCAGTTAAATACCTAAGAGACATCAACTGGCAAGACCTAGGAAAACAATCCGCCACGGAAGTTAAAAACATCGTCAAAGGCCTGCGCGATTCACTTGATGACATGTCCACCAGTTGGCACTACGACCTACTACTTCCAGACGCCGCCATCGAAGGCATGCAAGCCACGGTAAAACGCCTAGACGACGTCACCCCCAAAATCGACCAGCATATGCAACAAGCCGCCCAAGAAATCGGACAGCGAGTTAATAAAGCACTGGATGAGTATCAAGGGGAGTTACCACAGGTTGGCGTTACCAATGTGCCGAAGAAATCTAAAGCACCGGAGCTTTCAGCTCCAGAAGGAAACGATCTCAAAGGTGCCCCAGTTAACAAAGTTAATCCGCCATCACGCAAAACGCCTAGTGACTTTACGCAGTATAAATCACTAAACCACAGAAAAGGCGCTACTGGTGAGTACAATGCACACCAATTAATGTTGGAAAATGGTTTTACACCGCTAGGTAAAACCGACGGTAATTATAAACCAGGACAATCCGGTATTGACGGAATATATCTGCACCCAAATCCACCACCGGACTATGTGATTACAGAAGCCAAATATAACACCTCTCCATTAGGTATGACTAAAGATGGTAGACAAATGGGTGATGACTGGATCACAGCCGAACGGCTAGAAAAAGCAGGTATAAGTAGAAGAGATAGAAAAAAAATACTTGATGCTTTAGCTGATGATGATGGCTCGGTACTAAAGCTATTAATTAGAAATGAAATAGATGGAAACTTAGCTGTTGAAGTACTTGGTAAAGATGCTAAAACGATTGATAATCAATTTAAATTTTAAGAGATATTAAGATGTTAAGAGATACTTTAAGAGATAAAGCTTACTTTGACGAAGCAGTTGAGTTTTATAGCGATGCAATAACTGAAGATGTTGAGAAAATCACTTCTAGTAATCGTCCTAATTTGGTGAGGATGAAACGCACCTTTAACTTAATAAACGAAGTTTTAAGTTACCTCCAAGTAAAATACTCTCGAGGGGATGACCTTATTGAGTTTAGAGCTTTTATTCAGGACCTGCTTACTTATCGCAAATGGCAAAAGGACTTTGCAGATGATCTATCAGACGTAGAACAAGTTGAGCGTATTCCTATAGAAGAGTTGCACCAAAGCGATTTACGGAACTATTTAAAGTTATTTAGCTTCGCCTACTGCTTAAACATGGGAAAAGATTACTACTTACAATTATTAGAGCTTATTGGAAATCAAGGACAAGATGCACTATTTGATAAAATTGCGATTGCGCTAGGTGACACTGATCGTGAAATAGCAGCGGATACTCTGTTCAAAAAACGTTTCGATAAGCTGTACAAAGTAGTTGAAGGAAGTCCAGAGCAACGTCCAGCACTTGCGAAATCTTATATGGAGGCTTGGTACGTTTTGGAGGAAAGTCCTGATATTCATTTACTGGACAATGATGCTTACGATGGCTATTGGTGCTGGGAAATTGCGCTCGTTGTTAAATTATTCAATATTGATGATAGCAGCTTTATTGACCACCCATACTACCCTAAAGACCTCGTACATTGGCAAGAGAATTAGTAGGAGACAATAGTGCGCGATACACGGAGAAGTAACGATTACTTCGAAGAATTCTTAGTCGACATTGAAGTTGGCATTAAAGAAACACAGGAAGCCCTCGACGCAGGTAATTTTACCGCACCTAGCGAGCGAGTTAATGTTGCCCAGCGTATATATCAGCTCGCGATTATGCGAGCGGTAGCGCACTACTCATACGGTGCTCACCTTGGGGATGTTAAGCGCTATACAGAAGCAATTTTGCCGTATCGAAAACAACTGACACACTACTGTGATAAGTTACCTGTAAATCATCAAATATACCGCCATGCTTTTGAAAAGCTGGGCGGGCAAATCGATGCTGTCGGCTCCTCTAATATCAATCGTTATATCTACACTTTGTGGTGGCTGGCACTTTTACAAGCCTGCGATGTTGCTCCAGCTCATATTCAAGAAGTACTCGATGTTATTGGCGAGCGCGGCAAAGACACCTTACTTGATAATGTAGCCATTGTACTTGGTGATAACGATAGACCTATTTCGCCCACACTCTACTACCCTGAAATTTATCAAAACCTTTCACTCGCTTTTACAGTACCTAATGAGCAAAAGCCTGATTTACTCAACCAATTTGCACAAAATTGGTACAGCAAGTTAGAGGGCTTGGCGGACTGGCATGATAATCATAACTGTGAATGCGAATTCGAGTACACGGATTATTATATTGGTTATTGGTGCTTTGAATTAGCTTTAGTTGCTAATGTTCTAGAAATACCAAGAGAACCCTTAGAAGATAGTGTTTATGTTCCGGTTGATTTAATCAGATAAACTTCTGCGCATGATTTTTAAGAAAGGATAGGCTGAAACACTTGGGTGTTGCAGGGCTAAGCCGCTAACCTTCACTGACAGTAGTCAGCCCCTCGATTTCCATGATACCGATTATCGACCAAGTCATGGATTTACGAGATATCACCGCCAATGTCATGTTACTGACTGACGATGATGAAGCCAACGACACTGACGCTTGGCTTGCTTTTACCTTGACCGGCATTGGTTTAGTGCCAGTAGTGGGCTCAGCAGTCAAAGGCCTGCACGATTCACTTGATGGCGAGAACCTAAACGCATACACCCAGCATTATTCGTAGCTAATGGATGTGTAGAAGTTAGTGGCGATTGCCTGACCCAAATAATATCAGGATAGTTACATTCAAAATAACGAACTCGTTTTTAGATGGCAATTTTAAAGCATAGTGCTCTAGCAAAAGATACAAATTATGCTCAGCTATAGCCTTCAATACATGCTACTGCGTTGTATGTTTTAGTGTATTAATTCAGATATAAAGTATGTTATGTTCGTTCATGCTAGCCTCAGCTGTTTAGCTATTCAACAAATTAATTATGGCTCTGCTTTATATAAAGCGAACCCACGAAAAAGAGAAAGCTAGCACGGTGTGGGAGTCATTATATCTATATTTCGGAAGATCGGCAGTGAATGATATTGAAAGAAATAAGTTAATCAAAACTAGCTGGGATTTGCATAGTTTGGTAGAAAGTAGCTACCTTGGCAATCCCGCTACCAAAGGCGATGAAGAATGGCTAGAAAAACAGCGTATTCTATTAGCTGATATGGCTATTCATCTATTACAAACGGCTATTAAGCCAGGTAACATAGAGCTTGATAAATTAAAAAATAATCTGCACTCAATTCTAACAATCACAGATCAATTTTTACCCCACTCAGGGCTTAAAGAAGCAACAGAGAAACTTTACGAGTAAACATATAACACATGTTCAAGTTAGTATTGCCGTAGTTTGGTTTCCTGTAGTACTCATATTTTGCAGTTGACTATAGCGATAACAGCCGGTGTTATTGATTGAAAAAATAGAAAGGTTAACACCCACTATGACTACCCTCTCACTCGATTAAGCGATTGGTTATAGTGTTTTTTGTATTGCTTCGCTAAAGCCTGACTGTCTTGATAGCCAACCTGATTGGCTATCTGCTCCACGCTCAAGTTTGTGCCATGCAATAGCTGTTTGGTGCGAACGAGTCGCGCAAGTCGCACATACTCAAACGGTGTCATATTCGTGTGCTGTTTAAAGCGTCGAATTAACGTACGCTCTGACATACAAGCTTGTTTCGCAAGGCTCTGTAAGCTATGTGAAACATCGAGATTATCGCTAATATGATGCTGTGCCTTAAGCAATTGCGCATCTCTATGTTGTAAAAAGCCACTGAGCTGCACAAACTCATTTTGACTCGCTTGCTCGTTTGGTATCGCCAGCCATGCGGCGATTGTTTTTGCCACTTCAGAGCCCAGCACGTCGGTAATAAACCGCAGCATCAAGTGCAAGTAACTATGAGCTGCGCCCGCGGTATACACCATATCGCTTTGCTCTGTTACCTTTTGGCTGTTGGGCTTTAAAACTGGAAAGTATCGTGTAAAAAAAGGCGTGAGCCACCAACTACACGTAAATTGTTTTTTATCCAACAATCCTGCTGTGGCTAAAAATGCGGTACCGCAACATCCGGCAAGTTGATAAGTCGCGGGATGAAATTCAATACCATGCTTGTTTAATTGTACTTTGATTTGTTGGCATTGTTGCCACAACAAAGGCTCTGATGAAAAGTGACTGCCGAGCCAGATAACGACATCAGCATCAGCCAATGCGCTAAATTCAGCATGACAAACAAATTCTAAACCCTGACTACTCATCACCGACTTTTGCCCTGAAAGCGCAACCGTCTGCCAGCAAAACACCGCCTTACCAGCGACTTTGTTTGCCACGTTCAAAATATCAATCACACCTGTTAATGCGCTCGCAAACACATGTTCAGGACATAGCAAAACCACCTTCATGGCAATATCAAACCAAAACTAGTCATTATTGACACGATAAGTTAGCAATCAATCTAGTTAAAGTAAAACCTCTTTTAAACTCAGGAGCTTTACTATGTGGATCCATATTCCGATTTTATTTTTGCTTAGCCTAACGCTGCTATTATTTCTTCTGACCGCAACGAGTAGAATTCGCGCAGTCAAAAATGGTGATATTGCACTTCAAGATATTCGCTATGTTGAAAAACACGCCTTCCCCGAGCGCATAAGATTATTAGGTAATAGCTATGACAGCCAGTTTCAGCAACCAGTTTTATTTATTGCACTACTGATACTTTTGCATACTGAGCAAATGACGGGACAATTTTGGTTTGTGCTCAGCACCGTGTTTGTCGCAGCAAGATATTGGCACAGCTACGAGCACATACTGGGCTGTAACTTACGGTTACGAACCCTAGCATTTGGATTAAGTAGCTTTTGCTTGTTTTTTGCCTGGTTTAGCTTCTTGTTCGTTAGGATGTAAAAAGTCTCTGGTTAAAGGGATTTTACACTGGCTAAGTTACGTACAAGTTTGTTACATTAACTACAACAATAACCTTAGGTTTTGGTTGTGCTGCAGTCTAGGTTGAATGGCGTCAAAATACACAGCAACTTTAGTGGGAAGCTTACGCTCCTACTCGCTTTTATTTACGGCGCCGTATTTTTGTTTAGCCCCTCAATTTTTGCGCTTGATGACAATTGCTCGCTCACGACCGCTCACGGCAACTCGATTTCGCTTGCTATCAATACCACGTCTTATAGTAAAATTGAACGCGGCAACAATACCGTCTCGATAGCCTGTAATTTAAATGAAGACAGCGTTTTTTCATTTGTAGATGTTGGCCTTAATCACTATCAGTGGCGAGTCAACGCCCCTTTGCCCGTTAAGTTCTCACAGCCCGCATTTATCATTCCAAAAGGTAGGTACACAGCAACCTTAAGCTTAGATTCTATGCAAATTCATACGCCAAGATTTAGGCTGATGAGCATGGGGAAATTTATTTGGGAAAGTCAAAAAAGCAGCCTAGTCATGGGCGCATTTTATGGACTTTGCTTTACCTTAATTTGCTATGTATTGATCATGGGTAGTCGCCTCAATGATCCTATATTTAGACTCTACGGCGCTTATATCTTCTGCCTTTGTGGATTTGTATTATTCCAAGAAGGGCAATTAAATCTTTTTGTTTCATCTCAGTATAAACCATTACTCAAACACGCATATCTACTTAGTATTGGTCTCACTGTGGTTTCAGCAACTTGGTTTATGTTGAGTATCCTACTTGTTGACAAACAGTGGCCAAAACTCGTGTTGCTACTGAAAAGTGCCGCGGGTATCGTGATGCTCCTGAGCATACTTAAAATTCCCACTCAACAAGCACAATTGTCCTACTTATTAAGCCAAATTATGGCCTATATAACCCTCGTTATTGTCGCTACTATCTTTGTGCTATCAGCTCTTCAAACCAAGCGCAAAATTGGCGAAGCAAGTTTGGTTTTTGCGGCACTGAGCCTAGTATTAGTCGGTATGGTATTTCGCGTGCTGTTAGTGGGATATAGCCCATTTATGCAGCGCTATGCACTTATTTTTGCGTTTGCCATTGAGTCTTTACTGCTTGCCGTTGCGGTATCTAAACGCATTGGACGACTCAGACAGCAAAAGCAACAAGCTGAAAATGAAGCAAATTACGATCAATTGTGCGGCATTTTTAACCGTCGAGGCTGGTACAAACAAGCCAACGTGCTAGTCGAGCAATTTAATAAACGTGGTGGTGTTTTGGCATTATTTTACATTGACTTAGATAAGTTTAAGTTGATTAATGACCAAATTGGTCACGATGCTGGAGATAAGGCGCTTGCCCATGTTGCGACGTTTTTGTCATCAAGTATCAGAAAACAAGATATTGTAGGACGCCTAGGTGGCGATGAGTTTGCAGCGCTCTGCTTATTTGACGACACACAATCTGCAGAAGAAAAAGCACAACAGCTGCAACAACAACTCAATACCTTGCAATTTAGTCATGGAAAACAAGAGGTAGCAATTCAAGGTAGTGTCGGGCGAGCATTTTCCCAACACCCGATAACAGATATCAGCGACTTAATCGCACAAGCTGACAAGCAAATGTATCAGCAAAAAACCTTATCTTAAAGCTTAGGCTGCCTTAAGGTAAGGCTCTTGGCCTTTGTGCTTTACGCTCCGTTGATAACTACCTTTGCCTTTTTTGCTCTTTTCAACTTTCGCCTTAAACAACGGGCTGGTCACCAACGCTTTTAGTGCGTTGTCTTTAATTTCACCACGCTGATGAGCATGCTGAAGTTTGCTTTTTTTAGTCATGACTTACTCCAAATAAGAATCGTATCAATTGATAGTGTTGATGCATAATTTCCGACCATCAACAAGCGCGAATATTAACCTAAATGCTTTAAAGCGCAATGGCTTTTAGCAATAAATTTTCGTCTTTTTTGACTGCTATTTTAAAGTTAAGTTCATACCTACGCTCTATACTTAAATGCAGCCCTTTCAAGTCAAGCTAAACATTCGCGACAATGACCGATATCAAGATTGCAACCGGGATCAGCATACATTATCAGGACGAGGGTGCGCCTCACGCCCCCGTTATTATTTTGATAATGGGTCTTGGGGCACAAATGACGATTTGGCCAGATGAATTGTACTTTGGGCTAGTCAATAAAGGTTTTCGGGTGATCCGTTTTGATAATCGCGACACGGGATTATCGAGCCACTTGGACCATTTAGGTTCTCCGAGTGTGATAAAAACCATGCTGAGTAAAAAGCTTCCCATCCGCGCTTCTGTTCCCTATACCCTAGAAGATATGGCCGAAGATGTTGTCGCTTTGATGGCTGGACTTAAGATTAAACGCGCCCACCTTGTTGGTGCTTCTATGGGCGGGATGATTGCACAAATCGTTGCCGCTAAGCATAAAAAGAAAGTGGTAAGTTTGACCTCAATTATGTCAACCTCAGCGTATCCCAAGTTTACCGCAGCAAATGTAAAAGTCATGCTGCAACTGGCAAAAGCACGGCCAAAGTCAGACGGCCTCCAATCTGCCATTCAATACAATATAAAACTCAACCAGCTGATCGGCAGCCCAGCCTATCCTCAAGACGAATGGACGCTACATCAACAAGCCAAACACAGTATTGAACGCGCACATAACCCGCAAGGATTTAAGCGTCAGCTTGCGGCGATTGTCGCAAGCCAATGTCGCAAGCACACGCTGGCAAAGATCAAAACGCCTACACTTGTTATCCATGGTACCGACGACCCTATTTTCCCCGCAGCCGCTGGCCAGCAAACCGCCGCTACTATTCGCAAATCCAAACTAAAACTGGTCAATGGGATGGGTCATGACTTCCCTCCAATGCTCATGCAAAAGATTGCCAAATGGGTGGCAAAACACGTAACAAAAGCAGAGCGAAAGCGATTAAAGAAGAAACAACACAAACAAAGTGCAGCTCAGGAGACTGCGAATAAAAAAGTCCCGAAAAATCAATCAAACACGCCCCAACAAAACACAGTTCACAATAAATAACATTCCCTAACATCACGCCCTGTAAAGCCTGATAGTGCTAGCCTTCGCATCGTAATTCAACCTAACTCAGGAACACCAATTCTGCCCTTATCGTTAAATTAAAGTAAATTTCCATTTGACAAACGTACATAAAAGCAACAACAATTAAACCGTTCCAAACTTATTTGGACGCCAAAATAAAAATAGCCATGGATACAACATCAACAGGTATCTGCCCACAAAAAATGGAACGATACAAAAGAGGTCAACATGAACATCATTATAGCTAAAACGCGATTCCAACGTTCTTTTATAGCAGCCGCTTTAGTGAGCCTGGGCTTAAGCTCGGCGCACGCAAACAGCGATCTGACAACTGCCAATGCCGCTGCTATCAGCGTTTCAGGAGAAAACCAACCCTATGAGGGCAAAGTCAACGCATTTGATAATAACCACTACAGCAAGTGGCTTACTTTTTCAGCTTCCGGTTGGATAAGTTATGCGTTTAGCGAAGCGGTGAATTTAACAGCTTACACCCTCACTTCCGCGAACGATGCGCCACAAAGAGATCCCAAAAATTGGACGCTTCAAGGCTCTCAAGACGGTCAAGTGTGGTTCACTATAGATTCGCAAAACAATCAAAGTTTTGCTTCGAGACATCAAACTAAGCAGTTCAATGTCAGTACCAATCATGCGTACCGCTTTGTGCGCTTAAATGTCACCGCAACGCAAGGTGCCAATTTATTACAGCTTGCAGAAATCGAATTTATCGGTGCTCCGGCAAACGGTGATACAACCTTGCCATTTAACCGAAGTGGTAGCGTTACCCCTGGTCAATGGGCGCATTTTGGGCCATTTACAAGCTCAGCTCCTATCACAGCAACCTTGACTGGCAGTGGTGATGCGGATCTATACCTAAAAGCAAATAGCCAACCGACCACCGCAAGTTATGACTGCCAAAGTATCAATGATGCCAGCTCCAACGAGCGCTGTGATATAAGCTCAAATGCACCGGTTTATGTTTCTGTATACGGTTTCCAAAGCGCCAATTATGAGTTAACCGTCAGTAGCGATAACACACCACCAAACGACACATGGCAACGTCCGGAAGTAAACTTTGTTGATGTTAACCCAGAAACACAAGGCTCGGCATTATTTAAACGGATCATTCCAAACCCAGCTGCACACATGGCCGAACGCTGCGTGGATGTAGCAAAAGTGCTATACCGCAACGCCAGTGAATCCCAGCGTTTTAGAAAATTGCAGTTTGAGCTGAGAGCCAAAGATCATTGGGGTAAGGATTTCGTTGCCTATAAAATGGGACAAGACGGTTCGGGTGAGATGACTATTGTCGTTAGCACCGCGCACTTAGAGCGTATTTATCGCGATAATAATAACAACGATGCCGTGATCCGTGATGAAATCGATGGCATTTTATTCCACGAAGTTACCCATGGTTACAATAACTCGCCGCTGACTCATGACAGCTATGGTGATGGCAAGGCAAATTGGGCATACACCGAAGGCTTAGCTGATGCCGTGCGGATCGGTGCGGGTTTTCATAAGTCACGCTCACCAGATATCATCAACGCTAAACGCTGGCTTAGTGGCTACACCACAACTGGGTTTTTCTTGCATTACGTCAAACAACAGCACGACTCAGAGTTTATCTACAAGTTTAATAAAGCGGCGAAAGATATGGGCAATTATACTTGGTCATTTGATGCTGCATTTCAACACATCTTGGGCCGAAGTGTTGAAGATGTTTGGAACGAATATGTCGCCTTTATCCAAAATGGTGGACAACTAGAGTATTAATTTTTAAATAGTAACTCTGCCACGTAAAAGAGTCTAAGAGGTTTTCTAAGAGATCCCTCTATGAGACTCATTTACGTGGTATTCGTTATTTTTGTAACGCCTGCTCGTGGGACATTGTTTTTAGTTTAATCGCGAGGCCACAGGAGAAGTAGATCTTCACCACTCCGACAATGATCAAATGAAAGTTCGGGTGGGAAAGCAAATCTAAGTCATAGATATAGGCTGCTTTTATTGGCGCGTCGCCGTTTTCTATCATGGCGATTAGCCAATGATAAATTGCAATCCCCTCTTTGATCACGCCGAGCACTATCAAGGCTACGCCCGTTAAAAACAACAAGCGACAATACCACAGCGCAGTTTCTAAACCCGGACAGCGTAAATTACGAAATGGAATAAATTTCATGTCAGTCCTTTATTTAGCTTTTGATTGCTCGATTTTGATTAGCTCAACGGTATGGTGCAACAAAGATAAATCCCCTTCTTTACCATGCCCTGGGATAACCATGTTTGCATCTGGATATCGGCTCAATACCTTGTGTATAGACGCTTGCCACTCATCAACCGAAGCATCCTCCAAGTTACCTAAATTTTTACTCGCCACACTTTTCACAAAGCATCCTGCGAATAAAGTTTTAGATTGTGGCAGCCACACGACAATATTGTCCTTCGAGTGCCCTGCACCTGGGTAATAGGTTTCAACGACACCTGACTTTATCGCTGCTGAGGCTTGCGGCAAATTATGTAACGCGATTGCGCTGTGTTTTTGGGCTAATAAATAATTAGTTTGGGCTGATGCATAGGTTGGGATCTGGTGTTTATTTAATACCGCTAGGCCACCGCTTGCATCTTGATGATAATGCGTGACCACCGCCCCTTTAACATTGAGTTTGCGGTCTTCAGTCCATAAAAGCAGCGCTTCTGTGTCTTGCTCGGTCCAAGGTGTATCAACAATGTACGCATCTTGACCGTCGACCACAACCAGCCCAGAGCCTGCCACTAACCCCCAAGGTTCAACGTGTAGCGAAGATTCATGTTTATAAACATGCTCGGCAATCGGCGTTACCACTAAAGTCGATGCTTCTGTTGCAACTGTCACGCAGGGTAACAAGAATAAGAAAGGAGCTAAAAACTTCATCTGAAGTTGTTCGTGTTAATTAAAAGTGACGAAAGACTATCAAGTTTAAGAATATAAAGTCCAGCGAAATGAAACGTCAAACGGCTAAATAACAGAAATCGATTTTTTGGTGTTAACCACGTGTGGGAGAGTGAATTGTTATATTTTCTATGGTTTAGTCATTAGTTGTATATACGCCTAACATAGTTTCACATCAGGCGTAATAGAATTGTAATCTGAATGAGTTCAGATGAGCCGTAGCTCTTAAACCATATCTTTTGGAGGGATGCAGTAATGCTTACCTGTTGGAGCTGGATTACATGCCATTAGTCCTGTTAAAGTATCAGTCCCTCTTGCGCCTGCAACATCTTTAGTTTGAGCCGCTGCGATCTCTTTACCTAATAAGCTTTTTAAATTTGTTTTTTTAATAGTTAGTTTCATGTTACTTCCTTATTTTCATTGTTATATTCAAGTAACACAATACACAAGAAAAACAAAAGAACAACCCCCTAACAGAAACAAAAAAGACTTTTTTTAAACAGTTTGATACCAAAAAGCATCAAAGTGACAACAAAACTTACTACCGTCTTATTTCCCCAATTGAGCTTGTATTATAGGTCTAAAAAATGCGCGGCAATCTAAAATCGCCACGCAAATGGTTGGAGAAATGTAAACTAACCTACAAGGGCAAGTAAAATACCAGCAGCAACCGCACTGCCTAATACACCCGCTACATTGGGGCCCATCGCATGCATCAGCAAGAAATTATGTGGGTTACTTTCAAGGCCAACCTTATTGACCACACGCGCAGCCATCGGGACTGCAGATACCCCAGCAGCGCCAACTAGCGGATTAATGGGACTATCGCTAAATCTATTCATCGCCTTAGCCATTAATACACCTGCTGCAGTACCAATTCCGAAAGCCACAGCGCCTAGCGCTAAAATCCCCAACGTCTCAACCGTTAAGAATTGATCAGCGGCCAGCTTTGAACCCACCGCCAGTCCGAGGAAAATAGTGGTGATATTAATCAACTCGTTTTGCGCCGTTTTACTCAAGCGGTCTACTACACCGCACTCTTTCATCAAGTTACCCAAGCAAAACATACCAACCAAAGGTGTTGCTGCAGGTAAAAACAGTATCGTTAGGCCCAGTACCGCCAGAGGAAAGAGGATTTTCTCGGTTTTTGATACATGACGCAGCTGCGGCATCGCAATCTGACGCTCTTCTTGCGTCGTGAGTGCTTTCATGATTGGTGGTTGAATAATTGGCACTAACGCCATATACGAATAGGCAGCCACCGCAATTGCCCCTAGTAACTCTGGTGCAAGCTTAGACGCGAGAAATATCGCAGTTGGTCCATCTGCACCGCCAATAATGGCGATTGCTGAAGCGTCTTGCAGGGTAAATTCAAAGCCCGGAATATAGTTCAGCAAAATAGCCCCAAACAAAGTGGCAAAAATCCCAAACTGCGCCGCGGCACCAAGCAACAGCATCTTGGGGTTGGCTATCAGTGCACTAAAGTCCGTCATCGCACCCACCCCCATAAAGATCAACAAGGGGAATACTCCGCTGTCGATACCAATGTAATACACGTAGTATAAGAGCCCACCAGGATCGGCAAGCCCAGCGACAGGAATGTTTGTGAGTATGGCACCAAAGCCAATAGGCACTAATAGCAACGGCTCAAAGCCTTTAGCGATCGCAAGATACAAAAGTCCGCAGCCCACTGCCATCATGCAAAGTGCAGGCACGGTGAAGTTGGCAAGCCCTGTTGCTTGCCATAAATTAAGTAACCCTTCCATCACGACATCCTTATGCTAAAGACATGATGGCATCGCCAGCACTGACGGAATCGCCTTCAGAGACGAGTAGTTCTGCGACTTGGCCACTGTGTGTTGCACGCACCTCAGTTTCCATTTTCATGGCTTCCATGATGAGTACTACATCGCCTTCTTGCACCTCATCTCCTGCGCGCACCATAAGCTTAAAGATGTTGCCGGCAAGTGGCGCATTCAAAGTTTCACTGGAGCTTACCGAGGTTGATTGCGGTATAAGCTCACTGTCTTTGACTTGTACTTCTTGTAACTCACCACCCGGCGCAACTACCACATCGTATACTTTGCCATCCACTTTTACGCTGTAACGCTCAGTAGCTGATGACTTAGCTTTAGCAGGCGCCGCTGCAGCTTTTTGTTGTTTGCTTTCAACAAGCGTCGGTTTTGGCTCAAACGCATCTGGGTTATTGCGATTTTTCAGAAATTTAAGGCCAATCTGCGGGAATAATGCATAGGTAAGCACATCATCAATAACCTCGTCGGCTAAGGTAATTTGTTCCTCTTTTGCCGTCGCGACTAGTTCGCTTTGTAAACTATCTAGCTCAGGTTCAATTAAGTCTGCAGGACGGCAGGTAATAGGCTCTGCGCCTTCAAGCACTCGTTGTTGCAAAGCTTGGTCGACTTGCGCTGGTGTCGCTCCATATTCGCCTTTCAGCACGCCAGCCGTTTCTTTGGTTATAGACTTGTAACGCTCACCGGTAAGTACGTTTAATACCGCTTGCGTCCCGACTATCTGTGAAGTTGGTGTTACGAGCGGTAAGTAGCCAAGTTCTTTACGCACACTTGGAATTTCTTTTAGTACCGCGTCAAGCTTGTCACCTGCACCTTGCTCTCGCAGTTGATTTTCCATATTGGTTAACATGCCACCAGGCACTTGTGCAGATAGAATACGACCATCTACTCCTTTCAAGCTGCCCTCAAAAGCTGCATATTTCTTTCTCACTTCACGGAAATAGGCTGCGATCTCTTCTAGCTCTAGTAAATCAAGCCCTGTATCACGTTCTGTACCTTCCACAATCGCCGCGATAGTTTCTGTTGCACTATGGCCATAGGTCATACTCATCGAAGATATCGCCGTATCGAGCATATCGATACCCGCATCTATGGCTTTTTGATAAGTTGCAGTACTGAGCCCTGTGGTTGCATGGCACTGCATTGCGATAGGAATAGAGACGGACGCTTTGAGCCTAGAGATTAACTTTTCGGCATCATAGGGTTTCAGTAATCCAGCCATGTCCTTGATACAAATGGAATGACAACCTAAGTCTTCGAGCTGCTTAGCTTGCGTGAGCCACATTTCCAGCGTATGAACAGGGCTTACGGTGTACGAAATCGTGCCCTGCGCATGCGCGCCCACTTTGATGGCCGCTTTAATAGCCGTTTCTAAGTTGCGCACGTCGTTCATTGCATCGAATATTCTAAATACATCTACCCCGTTATGGTGGGCACGTTCAACAAACTTTTCGACAACATCATCAGCATAATGACGATAGCCCAATAGATTCTGACCACGCAGTAGCATTTGCTGTTTGGTTTTTGGCATTGCAGCTTTCAGTGCACGGATCCGCTCCCATGGATCTTCGCCTAAATAGCGAATACACGAGTCGAAGGTTGCTCCCCCCCATGATTCAACAGACCAATAGCCCATATTGTCGAGCTTCTCAGCGATAGGAAGCATATCTTCCAAGCGCATTCTGGTGGCGAGTAATGACTGATGCGCATCGCGCAGCACTAATTCGGTTAGCTTTAACTGTGACATGCAAAACCCCTATTAATTGTTTTTTCTGTAGGCTGCAACGGCAGCGCTAATGGCTGCAATATGTGCCTGTGGCACACCCTGTGACGATGTTGCTCTGGTTGTTTTTGATCTTGTGGTACTTGGCGCTACTTCTTTAAATTGAGCAGCAAAGTTGGCCAACAGTCGCATCGCAAAAATCAAAATGGACAGAAAAACAAAAACACCAACCATACCGGTCAGCATGAGATTTCCTGCTTGCAGTAGCTGCGATCCAATATCCATTTTTACCCCTTACTTGCTGTTTGGTTTTCCTGTTCGATGTTAACGAACCGGTATAAACCTTCACTTTTTGTAGATATTTATTCACCTTATAACAAAAAATGTTCCACTGTAAAGTGCATTGTAAATTGGTATTACCAAAACACTTAACTTATAAACAATCAGTAAGTTAGCTTTGAAATCACTAATAAATATGGAAAACCAACGTAATAAATATGAAAAATATTCAAAATAGCGCCGACTAATACAGTGATTTTAATGAATATAGAATGGATTTTTGATTACGCAAGATAAATTGTAAATTGGACTGACCAAAAGTTAACGTTTACGTAAGCGTCATGCTGTATAACACGTATTTCGCTGGATATAGTAAAAGGGAACTGCAAACAATTTATTCGCATTACAGCTTTTTCAATATAGATGGGTATAATAAGGGGAAATTTTTGCCACAACGAACGTCTATGCCCTCCCTTGAACAAAATGAAAATTTATCTTTTCAAAGCCAATTTAAGTTAGATAAAGCCTATTATCGAGAGTGTTTTGAAGAATCTGAAGCCAATGGGCTTGCTGTTAAACCGAAATATGGCTTGCTTGTGCTGCTAATTACACTGGGGCTGTTTGCTATTTACGGATTGCAGGAGCACTACGTCGGGAACTTTCTTATTCTATTGGCTGTGGTTGAATGCGTCGCTTTCTACTATCGTAAAGCTTGGTGGGTGATAAGACAGTCATATTCTCGCGCTGCCGGTAATATCGTCGAGGTTTCAATCTCTAAAATAGGTATTAACACCAAAGCGACACATGCCGAATTTTCTTACCCATTTGACGACTTAGATAAACTCGTTGAAACGAACAGAGGTTTTTTGGTATTTCACCAAAACAAACCGAGCTATATCAGTAAATCTGGACTTAACGAAGGAGCGATTGCTTTTTTGTCTGAGCAAAGCCAGAAATAAGAAACCCCGCAGTGGCGGGGTTTTTTCATGCCAGTCAAACCATGTTAACTAACATCGTAATTCAGTATTTGGTCAATTACATATTGCCCGGGCTAGATTTCTCAGCCTGAATTCGCATGTAAATTTCTTCACGGTGAACTGAAACATCTTTAGGCGCATTTACACCAATACGTACTTGGTTACCTTTAACACCTAGTACTGTTACAGTCACTTCATCACCAATCATCAGGGTTTCACCTACTCGACGAGTTAGTATTAGCATTCTCTTGCTCCTGTTATTCCAAAATTTAAAAGATTCCGCGTCAAATCCATTTTAAATAAAAGTTCCTAGAAAAGTAAGCAAAAACTTCTTTTACTCAGTACTTTCCAATTCGAATTTGGCATGTAAAGCCCGTACAGCCAGCTCTAAATATTTTTCTTCTACTAGTGCCGAGATTTTTATCTCTGATGTAGATACTAATAGAGTGTGAATATTTTCTTCGGCCAATGCCATAAAAAAGAGACCAGCAACACCTGAATGAGATTTCATTCCGATGCCAACCGCTGAGATTTTTGCCACGTTAGCATTAACCTCTACCGTTGCGCCACCTAAATTTTGTGCATGTTGCGCTAAAACTTCTTCCGCCAGAATACAATCATTTGTGTGCACAGTAAAAGCATAGTCTATTTTTTTCTCACTGTGGTTCAAATGGTTAATCATATCGACTTCGATATTATGCTCACCAAGAAGAGAAAGTATATTGGCAAGATTACTAGGTTTTGCATCTACATTGTTAACTAAGATAAGCGCTTCGTCTTTGACACTCGCTACCCCAGAGACCACTTTAGTGTTTTTCATCTTACCTTCCTCATAGCTAATTAAGGTGCCGTTATCAGGAGAAAACGAAGAAAGTACGCGCAGTGGTACATTATATCGACCGGCAGCTTCAACCGAACGGATCTGCAAAACTTTAGCACCCACACTGGCCAGCTCCAACATTTCAGGAAAGGTAATATGTGATAGACGCCTTGCATTTGGCTCTATGCGTGGATCGGTAGTGTACACACCGTCGACATCAGTATATATCTGACATTCGTCTGCTTGCAAAGCCCCTGCGATTTCAACTGCTGAGGTATCTGTACCACCACGCCCCAACGTGGTGATATTGCCTTCTTCATCGCGTCCTTGAAATCCGGCAATAATGGTTATTCGGTTATGCTCAAGCTCTTGCTTTAAGCGGGTCGTGTCTATTTCTGTTATCCGCGCTTTAGAGAACATGTTATCGGTTTTAATACCAACCTGATCGGCAAGTAAGCTCACGGCAGAATGCCCACGCTTAATGATGGCCATCGCCAATAACGCGATAGAAACTTGTTCGCCGGTGGTGATCAACACATCTAGCTCACGAGAACTCGGTCGTGCATCGATTTGTTGGGCAAGGGAAATGAGACGGTTTGTCTCGCCTGACATTGCAGACAACACGACCACCACTTGGTGGCCTTGTTGTTGTGTTTTGATAACGTGTTCGGCAACCGCCTCAATACGCTCTACCGAACCTACCGAGGTGCCACCAAACTTTTGTACAATCAGCGCCACTTGCTGATTACTGCGTTACTTCATTTAACCAAGTTGGAACACTGTTTAGTGCTGCGTCTAGGTTTTCTGGTTGTGAACCACCAGCTTGCGCCATATCAGGACGACCGCCACCTTTACCACCGACTTGAGAAGCCATGTGATTAACTAGCTCACCTGCTTTTACCTGACCAACTAAGTCTTTCGTTACGCCAGCGATTAGGCTTACTTTATCGCCATTTGCTACACCTAGCGCAATGACACCTGAGCCAATCTTGTTCTTCAGATCATCGACCATGCCACGCAGTGCTTTAGACTCAGTTCCTGCAACGTTCGCTACGAGTAATTTAATCCCATTCACTTCCGTTACAGAGTCAAGTAGCGTTGCACCCGCGGCACTTGCTAGTTTGTCATTTAGTTGAGCAACTTGCTTTTCAAGGCCTTTTGACTTTTCAAGTAGCGCAGATACTTTTTCTAGCACTGATGAGGTATCACCCTTAACCAAAGCTGCAATTTCAGAAAGCACTTGCTCTTGCTCATTAACATAAGCGATAGCATCAGCACCTGTTACTGCTTCGATACGACGAACACCCGCTGCGATACCGCCTTCTGATACAATCTTGAAGAGACCAATATCACCAGCGCGCTTCACGTGTGTACCACCACAAAGCTCGATTGAGTATCCACCAATTGAAACGACTCGAACTTCATCATCGTACTTTTCGCCAAAGAGCGCCATCGCACCTTTGTCTTTGGCAGCATCGATATCCATTAACTCAGTTTGCAGAGCAAAGTTACGGCGGATCTCTGCGTTCACTGCATCTTCTACTTGCTGCAACTGTGCTTTAGTGACGCCTTCAAAATGCGAGAAGTCGAAACGCAAACGATCTGGCAGTACCAATGAACCTTTTTGAGTAACATGATCACCCAACAAATCACGCAGTGCTTTATGTACTAAGTGCGTTGCAGTATGGTTTTTCTTCACTCGCTCGCGGCGCTCAGCATCAATACGTGCATCGGCTTTATCGTTAACACCAATGCGACCAACCACATGACCATGGTGTGCAAATGCATTACCTAACTTTTGTGTGTCAGTAACCACAAACTCGCCGTTAGCCACTTTTAGTACACCCGTATCACCAACTTGGCCGCCTGACTCAGCATAGAAAGGCGTGCGGTCAAGAATAACCACACCTTGTTCACCATCTTCTAACGTATTGGTATGTTGACCTTCTTTAAAGATTTCAACCACAGTGCCGGTATAGTGCTCAGCATCATAGCCTTTAAAGTCAGTGTTTTTATCAGACTTCAAGCGCTCGTTGTAATCTGCACCGAACTTGCCAGCCGCTTGCGCTTTTTTACGCTGCTCTTCCATACATGCTTGGAAGCCGCGCTCGTCGATCGTCATAAAGCGCTCACGCGCCACATCCGCAGTTAAGTCTGCAGGGAAGCCGTAAGTGTCATACAGTTTGAACACTAAATCGCCTGGAATAACGTCACCTTCAATACCAGCTAGGCTTTCTTCTAGAATAGTTAAACCACGGTCTAAGGTTTTACCAAACTGATCTTCTTCGATACGCAATACTTTTTCGATAATTGCTTGTTGCTTCACTAATTCAGGGTAAGCTTCACCCATCTGCTCAGCGAGTGCAGCAACTAACTTATAGAAGAATGCCCCTTTTGCACCGAGTTTATTACCGTGGCGAACTGCACGACGAATGATACGGCGTAGCACGTAACCACGACCTTCATTCGATGGCATAACGCCGTCAGCAATAAGGAACGCACACGAACGAATGTGGTCAGCTACTACACGTAGTGATTTATCTTCTAAATCTTGAGCATCTGTTACTTTTGCAGCTGCTTTAATCAGCGCTTGGAACAGATCAATCTCATAGTTTGAGTGCACACCTTGCATAATTGCAGAGATACGCTCAAGGCCCATGCCAGTATCAACCGACTGCATTGGCAGCGGTTCCATTGTGCCGTCCGCATGACGGTTGTACTGCATAAATACTAAGTTCCAGATCTCAATGAAGCGATCACCGTCTTCTTCTGGTGAGCCCGGAGGTCCACCCCAAATGTGTTCGCCGTGGTCATAAAAGATTTCAGAGCAAGGACCACAAGGACCCGTGTCGCCCATTGACCAAAAGTTATCCGCCGTCGCAATACGGATGATCCTATCTTCAGGAACACCAACTTGCTTTGACCAGATCTCAAATGCTTCGTCGTCTTCATGGTAAACCGTGACTAGTAGCTTTTCTTTTGGCAGCTTGATCA
The DNA here is from genome assembly GCF_004208915.1 of Pseudoalteromonas sp. CO342X. Taxonomy (NCBI): domain Bacteria; kingdom Pseudomonadati; phylum Pseudomonadota; class Gammaproteobacteria; order Alteromonadales; family Pseudoalteromonadaceae; genus Pseudoalteromonas; species Pseudoalteromonas sp. CO342X. Next base: position 15,316 of record NZ_SGPH01000011.1, on the reverse strand, counting down.
CATCCGTAAGGAAACCCCAAGCAAACTTAATTGCGTCGGTTTTAAAATAGTCACCGAAGCTAAAGTTACCTAGCATTTCGAAGAAAGTATGGTGCCTTGCGGTATAACCTACGTTTTCAAGGTCATTATGTTTACCACCAGCACGAACACAACGCTGTGAACTGGTTGCTCGCGTATAAGGGCGTTTTTCTGCACCCAAGAATGCATCTTTAAACTGCACCATACCAGCGTTGGTGAACAGTAAGGTGGCATCATTACCCGGAATTAACGAGCTTGAAGGCACCACTTGGTGCTGTTGTTTAGCAAAGAAATCTAAGAAGCTTTGCCTGATTTGTGCGGTAGTCATATGCTGCATGTGATCATTCACCCTTTATTTCTTCTTGCTCTGCTGCAGTCATTGCAGCTTCAATTGCAAAATCTATTTCATCAAAACTAAAGCCACGATAACTCATGTAACGTACGCGCTTAGTTTTTTCTTTATATTCTATCGGTTGTGCGCAAAGACCGTACTTTTTTTCATAGGTTTTTGCGGCTTGCATGTACCAATCAATTTCACGCTCAGCGATTAGCGTATGCAAAGTCTCTCGGCTCACACCCTTTTGCCCTGCATCCATTAATACACGCTTTTCTCCAAGTCCTTTTGCAATCTGGCGGTTTAAAAAGCTCTCTGCATAGCGGTTGTCATTAACGTAATCGAGCGACTTTAGCCAAGATACCAATTGCTCCGCGACTGCCGCTGTAGCCCCTTTTTGCAGTAGCTTTTGCGTCAATCCTAACTCAGAGTACTCTTGTCTCGACAATAACCAAACCGCATAGTTTTTTAGCTTTTTAACTTCTTGTTCATCCATCAGGCGTCAAAGCGTCCTGAGTCAGACTGAGAGATGTTAGCATTTTCATCATTTTCCTTCTTTTCAACGATAATTGGCATAAACATCGCCTGAAAAGAAACAAAAAAGCCTATCATGGCGACCGGCATGATAATAATCGCTGGGATCATCGATAGCGGTATAGACGCGACGATAAGCGCTGCGACGACTAAGCCGTAAATACTCAGCGCAGCCATATTATGATAAAAAGCGGCAAGCGAGCACTTCATCGCGTGAAAAATACGTTTCTCACCTTGGAAAAAGACCTGTGGCACAACAAAAGCAAAGGCCATCATAATGACCGATTGTGCAATCACAAATACTGCAACTTCAGCAAAACTAATATTACTCGCGATAAGCCCGATAAGTTCATTCGGATCGGTGTTTGGGCCAACACTCTCGAGCGCAGTCGCCACATCACTAAATAGCACACCGGCAACCATAGTCAGCAACAGTGCACCTGCCATTTGATAAATACCAACTCGGAACAAGTGTAATCGGCGGCCTTTTGCTGCAAAAGGCTCAAAAATGTCAGCCAACTTTATTGGTTTATTGATCTGTTTATTGATAACGGCAAGATAGAAGCCAGCGCTTAAAAAAGGACCTGACAAGGCTGCGATAATATGAAAAATAGGTGCGAACAGGGGTGATAGGCTTACTACCGCCATGAAAATGTACATCAGCATGAAAGTCATAGGCTGGGTTTTGAAAATTGCCCACCCGGCTTTTAGCCACTGCACGCCCATGCTTGCTTTGAATGTTCTAATTGGTGTCGACATAGTCCACTTAATTTAAGCTATAACGTCTTTGATTATACTGATTACCGCGTCGAGTGAAAAGGCATGAAAGGCGGATTTGTCAGCGCTTTTTAGCATATTTTAAACAAATACTGATGGTAGACGTAACCTACTTGGACATCTTAAGTTTTAAGGGATTGGAAAGAGAATAGAATGTTTGATATGACAAGCCAACCGAAGCACTTACCTAGTCGGCTTGTTGTGATAAGCATATACGCTTAGGCTAATCCGCTTTTGATATCTTTTTGATATCCAGCATGTGGGCACCGTGTTGGATCTTGGTTTTTAGATACTGTTCATTACCAGAAACCCCAGCCTTAACATGCGCCTGAGTGCCGACTACTTCATCGACGGTAATACCCGCATTTCTCAACGCCTTTAGCTTTCTTGGGTTGTTCGTCATTAACTTAACATGGTTTAACCCTAGCGCCTGAAGCATCAACACGGCATCAGAGAAGTCTCTTAAGTCATCTTCAAAGCCAAGGTGGTTGTTTGCCTCGTAAGTGTTCATCCCTTGCGATTGCAATACATAAGCATCGATTTTATTGTACAGGCCAATGCCACGACCTTCTTGGCGCAAATATAACAAAATGCCGCCTTGCTTATGCATCGCCTCGATACATTCATTTAACTGTTCGCCACAATCACAACGAGAAGAATGAAAGACATCGCCGGTTAAACACTCTGAGTGCATACGAATTAGGGGAATTTGCTGCTGACTGTCTGCGCTATTAAATACCAGCGCAACATGTTCTTGGCCGTCTTTTAGCCCTGAAAAAGAAACTATTTCTGCAGGGATATTACTATGCTGCCCTACATTCAGCCCGACTCTCGCTCTTACTTCTGCCACGTCTTAATCTTGCCTAATGTGATAATATAACAATATGCTACCATAAATGGGATATGGTGTCTCTAAGTTCATTATACAAGGGCAAGACGGACATCGCATTGGTAAATGTCAAAATTCGAACTAGGCTATATAAAAAAGGAAAGCGAGAACGTTTATAACTCATGCGCTCTGTTTTTATCTGCCTACTATTTTTAACCACATTCAGCTACGGCTCTGACATCGATTTCAGTGGCTTTGCTGCGCTCAAGGCGGTTAAAACAGACTCCCATACTGCCAAAATCAGAGAGTCCATTTCACAACCACACGGTGTAGAAAGAGATGAACTCGACTTTTCATTTTCATCTTTGGGCCTACAAGCCGAATGGCATGCTAGTGATAATTTGGAGCTTGTTGGACAGCTGCTGTTAAAAGAACAACATGATGACCGAGTGAAAAACGCTATTAAACTGGCATTTTTACGTTACCACTTAAACTCAAACTGGCAATTCCGGGCAGGACGTACCGGGTTAGATCTATTCTTAATGACTGAATATCGAGATATCGGCTACTCGATGGATATGGAACACCCTCCCGTTGAATTTTACTCTATTATCCCACATCAGAACTTGGATGGCGTTGACATGCAGTACCGCACGCCGCTTGATCAGGGCATCGCCAGTATCAAGGCATATTGGGGGCGCTCCGAGTCACCTATCTACAGCGATTATGAGTTTTTTTGGAATGTAGAACTTAAATCTATCTTGGGTGTAGCGGTACAGTACGAAACGTTAAATTGGCTGTTTAGAGCCAACTATACAACAACACAAGCAGCTAATGAACACGAGCAGCAAAAGCAATTACGCGATGCACTCACGCAAGTTCCCCTACAAGTTTGGCCAACCAAAAATGAGCTTATCGATTCTCTTTATATCATCGACAAGCGCTTCACCTACAGCGCAGTCAGTATGAGATACGATGACTCAAATTGGCTACTACAGAGTGAAATATCGCTGACGGATTCCAACTCCAGCGTGCTCAACCATTTAAAAGCAGGCTACATCACTCTGGGCAAGCGCTTTGATTTAAATACCTTGTCTATCACCTACTCAGTTGCCAAGTCCGATAATGAGCCAAGTGTAGAGCCCGGTCCGCTCGTCCCATTACCTGAATTAATGCAAATTTACGAGGCGGCTTCCATGCACTCTGGTTTTTATCAACTGGATCAGCATAGCACTTCACTAACGTGGCGACGTGAATTGAGCCCGACATTAGCGCTAAAGTTCAATTGGAAACATACCTCTGCTGACCATTTGCCCAGCGCTTTCTACCTACACAATACAGAGCAATTTAGTGATCCCGACCTTTCTTTTAACACCTTCACACTTAGCTTTAATTGGGTGTTCTGATGAAAAGGTTACTTACTGCTGTTTTCTTCCTGATTTCTTACCCAATTTCAGCAACAGCTGATATTGCCGTCATCGTTAACAAAGACAACCCCATCGAGTCGATATCGCAGCGCCAACTAATAGACATGTACATGGGAAAATACGTTGCTTTTCCCAACGGCGATATGGCCGTGACCTATGACTACGAAAAATCGCACCCTTTAAGAGGCCCTTTTTTTCTGGCACTGACAGGACGTAATGAAAGCCAAATCAACGCCTATTGGTCAAGAATAAAATTCAGCGGCAAAGTTTCTCCCCCTCAGTCATTTTCCTCATCGTCGACTATACTTGAAAATATCAGAAATACGCCAAATGCAATCGGCTATGTTCCAGCAGACTTTGTGACCGGTGATGTGAAGGTAATTTACCAAATCGATGACTAAATATGGGCTGATCGTGCGACTAGCACTCGTGCTTGTTGTCTCGACTTTAATTTTTTCAATGCTTTACGCTAAGTTATATCACGACCATATTGTTGAGCGTGAACTTCGGCGCTCTAATACTATTATCGGGCAAATTGGCCAAACCGTGTCGTCTTCTTCCTCTATTGCGACTTATCTCAATGACAAAGACCTTGCTGTAGAAGTTATTAATGGTCTAGTCAGTAACGACGTTATCTCTTCTGCCGCAATCAAAAGTGAAGAAAAGTGGCTCGCTCAAAGCGTAGGATTTAAGCCGCAAAATGCGACCATTATTAAGCTTAATCATCCGTTTTTGTTGAGTGAAATCGTAGGTGAGATCTATATTCAACCAAATTCCGTTTTTATCGAGCAAAGTGCTAGAGATATCGCTCGTTCAAGCGTTCAAACTTTGTTGGTCGTCATCATTCCGATCTTAATCATCTTTACCGTCGTGACGCACTTCATAGTAACGAAACCCCTGAGTAATTTAAGTAGTCAAATTGCTAGGGTTATTCCTGGAGCCCCCTTGAATTTAGTCGTGCCTAAAGGACATGAATCAAGTGAAATCGGTGATATTGCAAGTAATACCAATCAACTTATTGCAAAAACCGCTTCTATGTTCGAGCAAGAACGGCAACTACGAGCTGACATCGAAATCCTTGAGAAGCGCTTTAGACTGATGTTTGAACGGTCATCCTCTCCCACCCTATTGGTAAAAGACAAAGGCGAAGTGATCTTAGCTAATGATGCCGCCTGTGATTTGCTGGCTGGTATGGCAATTGACCTTGATGAATATTTTCCCGAAAGCTTTGGTCGCTACTGCAAAACTCCGGATATTCTCTACACCTTTACGGAGCATACCTTGGAGCTTAACCAGCCAACTCAATCAGAGTTTGAGTTTATCAACCCCATGACCGAACAACCTGTTTGGCTGAGTGTCATCATGCTGAGAGTGGAAAGTAGCGGACAATTCTATTTACAGGTGTTTTTATCAGATATCACGCTTAGAAAAACTGTGTTTCAAGAACTCAATAAAAAGGCTAACCGCGATAAGCTAACAGGTCTCTATAATCGCCATGGTACTGAAATCAAGATCAACGAGTGGTTAGATAACGAAACTCCGTTTAGCTTATTTATTATTGATTTAGATGAGTTTAAACCAATCAATGATATTTATGGCCATAACGCCGGCGACGCTATGTTAAAACACATCGCCACTCAAATTAGTGCTCAGGTGAGAGAACAAGATGTGGTTTGTCGTTGGGGAGGTGATGAGTTTTTGATTGCTTTGCACTGCGCTAAAAATGAAAAGCTGCAACGGATAGCTGAAAACCTGCTAGAGGCGATAAACACCGAGATGATTTGGCAAACGCCAGAAGGTAAATCACTGCCACTGCGAGTTGGCGCGAGCATAGGTATTGCAAGCTACCCAAGAGACGCGGTTGAGCTAAGCCAATTAATTGAGTGTGCTGATGTCGCTATGTATACGGTAAAAAAAGACAAGAAAAACGCCTTTCAATTTTACTCTTTAAGCGCTTAGTTATACCGCTCAAGTTAGTGTGTACCGATGTACGACAGTCCACCAGCACACCTAACTTGCCTTTATCTACTGAAAGTGACTTATCTGCTGCATTGCCTCTTGAATATATTCAAAGTTTGGCTCTTGCTCTGATGGCCTGTTAGTTTCATCGAGCGTCTCGTAAGTTCCCATGGGCGAGACTTCGACAATTTGCTGCTTACTCACAACCGCATATTTGTTGTAGCTACTAAGTAGTAACCAATTTCTCTCTTTAACTGGCCCGGTTAAGTTATAACCCGTACTATACTCTTCAGGCGTGTTTTTAATCCCTAAGTACTCATTCATCAACGTCGGAGCCAGGTCTAAGTGACTGGTTATCACATTTGAGGCTTGCCAATGCTGCCACTTTTCGCTTTTTGGTCCAACAACAATAAATGGCACCTTTATCTGCGGCTCAGTAAAATTACTATTATGTCCCCAGTAATTAAGCTTGTTGTCATTCAGCTCTTCACCATGATCTGACGTGATAATCACCAGTGTATTCTCTATATCAAGCTGCGCTAATACCGATGCAGCAAGACTATCTACAAAGTGTGTACTGGTAAGATAACGATTTAAAATTGGTTCTCTATCATAATCGTTGTCCAATAACATATGGTTAATGGGACCGTGCATTGGCTCAAACCCGGCATGGTAACCCTCAGGAACTGCGTAGCCATGGATTGCATCATAAAAGAGAAAACTGAAAGACGGCTGGTTTGGATCTTTATTAGCATACCATTTAGCCCAATTTTTGGTGATCTGCTCATCCCTAGCTAAAACGTCATCACCTTCAGTATGTGTTTTCAAGCCTATAATGTTGGCAAAGACTGTTTCATTGAACTCAGGGCGAACAAGCTGAGCAGAAGAGAATATTCCAAGTTGGTAGTTCAACTCCCGCATTCTGTCCATCAATAACGGTGTAACACGATTGTTGTAAATGTCCTGCCAAGCGGTGCCAGGCAAGCCATAAAATAACCCGGTTATCCCTGTGCGTGTAGAATTTCCAGTAGAGAAGTGTTGATTGAAGACCACTCCCTGTTGTGAGAATCGCCAAATATTGGGAGTCACTTGCGCTGTAAAAGCATCATACCGCCATGAATCCAGCACCACAAAAACAATATCAAGAGGCTTCTTAACTGGCTCTACTTCAATAGGTTGTAAAGGATAGTTAAATTGTCCTTGTGTTAACGACATAGATTTCTGCTGCGCCAATGCAGCTTCATCTAGCAAATCATATCTACGCAAAAAGGAGTTTGCTGTTGCGGGTTTGTAGAGAGGTAAGTACTTACTGAACCCTGTGATCGGTTGATATACCGTCGCACTTGCCCAAGCATGAATAGTATTGCTCGCCAACAGCGCAAAAATGGTTACGCTGGTAAACTTTCGACCAAAACGCAGCTGCATTACGGCTCGGGGCTTACTTAACCATGTTGACAGGTAAAACTGGACAACAAATATCATAACAAAAATGGCTACCGCTTGAGCCCATGCAATTGGCGAGAACTCAATAACTTGGCCAGCAAGCAGCATATCGACAATAACACCGTTAATATGAAACTTGTAAAGCTCAAAGCACAAGCTATTTGCAATAAGTGCTACGAAAAACAATGCATAAAATAAAGCAAAGCATACGGATCTCACTTTATTTGACTGTAACCATACTAAAGGCATAGCGACAATACTCACTAATGCTGTGAGTAAAGCCATATGGCTCCACGTTGATACGGAAACGTAAAATAATGTCAGTCCTTGATAATCGGCAGGGTTGGTATTTACAACGTTTATGGTAATTAAGATTGAGCAAAGAGAGTTGATAAGAACCAACCAGCCGAACTGGTGAAACCGATGACGCAATAGCACAGTTCAAATTGTTCCTTTAATAGAAAATTTGACTGTTATATTACCGTTCTGACATATTAGTGTCACATTAAAAATTGTGAAAAAGTTTAACGCCGAAACAAGCCGCTTTGTTAGTACTGTTTCAATATCGTTTCTCTATAGTTTTCTGCTTTTATTTCAACTTGATACTTGCTAGCCAGTGAATCCAGCTCTGCTTGCCACATCGCCAAATCATCCATCGTTATGGTATTGTCATCCAATTGCCATAGCTGACGAGATCCCGCATAGCTATACTGAATCGCCGTCATCGCATCTACATCCCCCTGCTGCGCTGCCTGTTTTAACTTCGCCATTTTACGGGTGATTTTGTTCAGTGATTGCTTTAAGTCCCACACATAACTTACTTCGGTCATAAAGGGATGCGCTTTATGCTTTTTGAGCACGAACCCAATGACCATACAGGTCACGACTACACCAGTTAAATTCCAATGAAAATGGCTACCATCAACATCAGGAAATAATTGGATCAATAACTGAGCAATCCCTAAACTACCGATTGTTAGCGCTGCAACGCAAGCAATGATAACTTGATTTAGATGTTTGCGATAACGCGCCTTGTTGATCTCAACTAACTTCATAACAACCTATGATCACGAAAAATTAAATAATGTACTCTGCTCCTCGTGCATTGTAATCCAAGGCCTGTAGCCAAACCAAGATACATATCAAAAAAATCTAAAAACTTTCACCCCGTTTCCGTTACCCAAACGTTCTATTTACGAAAACAACATAACGGGGATAAAATCATGACGACATTAGCCACTCTTCAACAGCCTAATTCAGCAATTCCAAAACTCGCACTATCGCTTGTTGGCGCAGTTATTATTACTTTTGCCACCTTTGGCTTTATGCAAAACTTGGTCTCTCAAGAGCTCACTCGCCCCATTATCGACATAGAAGTATTTGATCTTACTATTGCAGCGGATCGAGAGGACTCTCCAGTCGAAGAAAAAAGGGTAATGCCAGAACCACCAAAACCAATAACGGCCCCGATTAGACCTACTGAAAATATCGTTGATACAGGAGATAATCTACAAATTAGTAGCGAGACACCTAGCGTAGATTTAGGTAAGTTTACTAACACAATGACGCTGCAATTCTCCACCGATGGGCAAGCGACTCCACTTGTTAGAAGCAACCCTAACTATCCTCCCTCGGCTGCTAGAGATGGAGTGGAAGGCTGGGTAGAAATGGAGTTTGCCATTTCTCCACAAGGCGAAGTGATTGATGTTAAAGTGACAAATGCGGAGCCTAAAAGAGTATTTGATCAGGCTGCTGTCAGAGCACTAAGGAAATGGAAATATAGACCACTTATTGTTGATGGAAAACCGCAGCCGCAATACGCTCAGCGCGTTGTATTAGAATTTACACTGGAACAATAACAGCCATTGATACGTAATCAATTTGAGTCGCTGAGTCACGAAGTAAACTTCTTAATTTAGCTTATTGATATTAGGGTCTGTTGACCCTTAAAACTTGGGATTGCCTATGCTGAGTAGCTTGAAAATGTGGCGTGCTCGCGCCACCAGCAACGTAGAAGATCCGCTTTATGAATATGCGACGACGGGTAAAGTAAAATACCTAGAGCAAGTCATTGAGCGCTATCAAAGTGATTTATTTCACTTTCTAAAAACACAAACACAGGCGGCGTCGGCAGAAGATATATGTCAAAAAACATGGCTAAAAGTCATCGAAAAGAAAAGCGCTTATCGACAGCAGGGTCACCCCAAGGCTTACTTGTTTCACATTGCACGTAACTTACTAATCGATTCAATCAGGGCCTCAGGTAAACTCTCTGAGTTGACAGATAGTAAAGTAGGTATGACCAACTCCAATGAGTTTACAAAAACATCGGAGGAACAGTGGCTATTCCAGCAAATTGCTGCACTTCCTTTATTACAAAAAGAAGCGCTAAGCTTACAGCTAGAGGGCTTCAGCTTAGCTGAAATAGCGCAAATTGTAGGGGCCACACAAGAGACTGTAAAAACTCGAATTAGATACGCAAAAGAGACACTAAAGTCTCAAGTGGGTGAAAATCATGAGTAATTTAGACAAATTTGACGCCAAGTTAAAAGCGGCTTACCAAGCTAGCAAGCAGGACAAACCGTTAACTTTGACTACTCGCATCAAGGTGCGACTAGTTAGCTTTGCCCATCATTTTTTGGGTCGTATAGAAACTTGGCAGTGGAGCGCGGTTACTTGTTCAGTCGCTTTACTTTTCTCCTTATGGTATCAAAATCAACATGTTGATATTGATAAAGAATATAACTCAAGTGCTCATTTAGTCAGTTATGGAGATTTTCAACACATCGAAACGCATGAGCTACAGCAAGGCCAGTATCTTGCCCGTATAGACGAACAGAAAAAAGTGCTGGATGCTAGATTTGAGGCTGCGCAACAACAAGTTCAAGAACAGCGTTACGGTCGACTCGTTGCGATTAACGATGATGCTTGGTTAATTGAAGAGTGTAATACTCATACTCTCATCGAGTTAAAACAAAGCCTACTTAGCGTGATGCCACAGCCAAAAACTAGTGTTATCAATTTTAATACGCCAGTTATGCTAGCACTGTCGACCGCCAACAACGGGCAAATTATTGCTATTGAAAGTACGGGGCAAAACCAAGTTTTGGCTTGCCCCTAACAGGCGCTCTTAAATCATAATAAGGCTGGCAATAAAGAAGCAGATAATTGCTAATACCCCACCCACCAATGCATAAGGTAACTGGGTTTTAACATGAGTCAGTAAGTCACATCCAGATGCCAGTGCCGATACCGCGCTGGTATCTGAGATAGGCGAGCAGTGATCGCCAAATATCCCACCACTTAAGATGGCACCAAGCACAAGCGATGGTGGCAAGCCTAGCGCTTGAATCAGTGGCACACCAATCGGTATTAATATGGCGAAGGTGCCCCATGATGTACCTGTTGTAAATGACATGATTGCACCAGTAATAAAGAGTACAGGTACTATCAAGTAAATAGGCAGATAGTCACCAACTAAAGACGCAATAAAAGTGCCTGTTCCCAACTCTTTTAAACTTGCACCTAGAGTCAAAGAGAGTAACACAATGCTTACCAATGGCAGCAGCTCCCCCATCCCCTTAAAGCCAACATCCATTAGCTCATGATGACTAAATCTCTTACCAGTTAAAAGCAGCAGGTACGCAACGGTTGAAGCTAAAATTGTGGCATAAAGTACTGACTTAGAACCACTACCATTTGCCAATACACCATCGCCTGTCCAAAACATAAATCCAATCATACTTACAATCAGCGTTAATAAAGGGATCAGCATATAACGCGACTTGGTGGCACTTGGCCCACTACTTATTTCAGCTGTATGGTGCTTTAACTCTTGCTCTGCGGCCCTCATCGGTCCATGAACTTTATCAAAGACAATAGTATAGAGAACAATTAACAGTGCAATAATCGCATAAAAATTAAACGCGACACTACCCCATAAAATACTCACTGCCGACTGCTCAAGTTCGTAGTTACTCAGCAATCCAAGCACATAAGCACCCCAACCATTAAGCAAAATCAAAATACATACAGGAGCGCTAGTACTATCGATGATATAAGCCAAACGAGCCCGACTCATCTTGAACTTATCAAATAGTCCCCTCGCAACAATACCAGAGGTTAGTACACTCATATTTGATTCGATGAACACTGCAGTGCCAGTAAACATGGTTAGTAAGCCAACCTGACGTTTACTTTTAGCGACGCCTCGATTAAGCAGCATATTCACCGTTGCAGCAACTCCACCAGACTCTCTAATGTAGGCGAGCAATACACCTATCACGATGCTAAAAATCAAGATCCGGCTGTTACCTGCCGATGTCGCAACCTCAATAACACGTTCAATACTGCCTACGAATGTGCCGGCAATTAGCGACTGCTGACCATGTAGAGCCAATAAAAATTCGGAAGAAACTAGCGCTAAAATCAATGCGATAATCACTTCTTTACGCCAAAACACGACTGCAATTGCAATCAAAGGTGGCAAAATCGAGTACCAAGCCATATAGTTTAATCTATAAATTCAAAACACTTAGCTTAAGTTAAGCGGTTTAAAACACCAAGTCTTTGCGACTAAATTAAATTTAAGTCAACATTTAACCCCAATACTGGTACAATGAGTGTGTTTTGTGCAATGATATTCCTTTTTGGTCTATCGTAACGTTCCAATTGAACCTATAATATGGACAGATTAATTTAGTTCGGATTGAGTATCGCATGTCTACATTTGTCAAAATAAAAGCACTTCGTCCATCACTATCAAATAGTGAAGCAAAGCTTGCTGACTTTACCTTGAACTCGGGCGATAAAATCCGTGCGCTTTCCTCCGTTGAGCTGGCACGCGAAGCCGGTGTCAGCCAATCTAGCGTCGTAAAATTTGCCCAAAAGCTGGGTTATAAAGGATTTCCAGCATTTAAACTTGCCGTTGTTGATGCGCTCAACGAGCAAACGGATACCAGCGCACCAATTGATGAGTTAATTTCCAGTAATGACTCCATAGAATTAATCGCAGATAAATTACAACTAAAACAGCAAAATGTTATTTCCGAAACTCGAAAACTTAACTCAGCAAAACAGTTTGAGAACGCAATTCAGTTGGTGAAGAACGCACGAAAAGTCATTGTGTGTGCACTTGGTAGTACTTTTACTATGGCACAAGATTTAACTTGGAAACTCCAAAAGCTTGGTATTCCGGCAATTGCTCAGGTTGATGAAATCAGCGCCTCTAGCTTTATTGCAACGATGGGGAAAGACGATCTTTTTATTGTGATCAGCAATACAGGAACCAGTAAGAGCTTGCTAACCTTGACTAATCAAGCATTGGATAATGGTTGTAAATGTCTTGCCATTTCTCGTTATGGTAGCCACTCACTTGCGGAAATGGCAGATGCGATACTGTATTGCATCAATGAAGGAGAGCCACTTAAACATTCAGGCATGCTGTCTCGTACTTCTCAAGCCTACCTTATTGATGTTTTATTCACGGCACTTGCACAATCAAACCTGCATTGGCAAAAACGCGTGGATAAGGCCAATGAAAACATGCAAGTATTGCGTAGCGAGTAAGACTTAAGCCACACACGGCAGACTCGTGCTGCCGTTTACCTCTAGCAAAAACCCGTTACAGTCTCGGGTATAATAAATACTTTTTCCGCTGCTTTAAAAAATCTTGTACATCCTGCTGCCACAGTGTTCTCAACTCTGATGCCGATTGGCCAGACTCAATGGCTTTGCGGATTTTGTCCGTGCCTGCAAGCTTATCGAGAAAATCGGGGGACTGAAAAAACGCTTTATTCTCGTGCTTGAACTGTGCGTATGCAGCAACAAACCAAGTTAGATCAAAACCTCGTACATCGCTGTTTCTTAAGTCCAGGCCAAACGCAGTCACACCATTTAATTTAGGATTGGAAGCCGCACCTAGTACTGGTCGGGGAGTGAACTGAAACTCACCCAATTTAGGATCTGGGTAGCCAAAAACTTGAAATGGAAAATCCGTTCCACGACCAACAGAAATAGGTGTCGCTTCAAAAAAGCACAAAGATGGATACAAGTAGATTGCTTGTTGGTTTGGTAGGTTAGGACTTGGTGGTATCGGCAATCTATATTCAGTGCTGCCACTATAGTTTCGCATTAGAAATACTCGTAACTGTGGCGCTTTAAGCGAGGTTAACCACCCCTCTCCTTTAATCATAGTTGCCAGTTCGCCAACGGTCATGCCATGCAATACAGGAATGGGATGCATACCAACAAAAGATTGAAATGGTTTTTCTAATAATGGGCCATCAACATATGCAATGTTTGGATTTGGCCTATCAAAAACCCAAAATTCAATATTTGCATCGGCTGCAGCTTCCATCGCGAGGTGCATAGTGCTGATGTATGTATAAAAGCGCAACCCCACATCTTGAATATCAAAAATAAGCACATCGATATCTTTGAGCTGCTCAGGCCTTGGCTTTTTATTACTGCCATAAAGCGAAATGATTGGTAGCCCAGTTTTCACATCTTTTACATCATCTACTTTAGCGCCCGCATCATAATTACCACGAAAACCATGTTCCGGTGCAAAGACCTTTTTAACATCCACTTCTTTATTAAGTAAGTAATCAACTAGATGTTGGTCCTCAACGCGGGATGTTTGGTTTACGATTAATCCGACGCGCTTACCTTTTAACACAGGTAAATACTCTTCTGCGCGCTCAGCACCTAATGTAAGCGCTTCAACAGTTAAAGGAACACAACAAAAAACAAGTAGTAAACAAATTCTGAGTGATTGAAACATATAACGCTTTCTCTAAATAAATACGCGATTAGGGTATCAGTCAGAAAAAAAATGAAAAGTGTTTCGGGAGTTTAATCATGCAGTAGTGAATCTCTGAGCGTCGTCGTATTCAACTTGCGTAATAGATCGCAGGATGAACCTGCTCCTACATGGATATTAGACACAAAAAACCGACTGTCGTCGGCTTGTTTATCTCTTTATTTTACCACTTGAGGAAAAGTGGCGGACGCAGGACGTGTGTTGTGGAGAGTGAACCTCCGACCGCCGTCGTACTCAACTTTCGTAACAGCTCGCAGGGTAACCCTGCTCCCACATGGATATTAGACACAAAAAAACTGACTTTTGTCGGCTTGTTTATCTCTTTATTTTACCACCTGAGAAAGAGTGGCGGATACAGGACGTGTGTTGTGGAGAGTGAACCTCCGAGCGCCTTCGGGTACGACTTCCGCAGAAGATCGCAGGGTAAACCTGCACCTACATGGATATTAGACACAAAAAAACCGACTTTCGTCGGCTTGTTTCTCTCTTTGTTTTTACCACTTGAGGAAAAGTGGCGGACGCAGGACCTGTGTTATGGAGAGTGAACCTCCGACCGTCGTCATATTCAACTTTTGTAAAAGATCGTAGGGTAAACCTGCTCCTACACGATACATTTAAGCACAAAAAAACCGACTTTCGTCGGCTTGTTTATCTCTTTATTTCACCACTTGAGATAAGTAGTGGATGCAGGACATGTGTTGTGGAGAGTGAACTTCCTAGCGCCATCATATTCAACTTTCGTAAAAGATCGCAGGGTAAACCTGCTCCTACACGAGACATTTAAGCACAAAAAAACCGACTTTCGTCGGCTTGTTTATCTCTTTATTTCACCACTTGAGATAAGTAGTGGATGCAGGACGTATGTTGTGGAGAGTGAACCTCCGACCGCCTGTTTTTACCTTCACTCTTTAACCACTTGAGGAAAAGTGGCGGATGCAGGACATATATTGTGGAGAGTGAACCTCCGAGCGTCGTCGTCTTCAACTTCCGCAAAAGATCGCGGGGTAAACCTGCTCCTACATGGATATTAGACACAAAAAAAACCGACTGTCGTCGGCTTGTTTCTCTCTTTATTTAACCACTCAAGGAGAAGTGGCGGACGCAGGAGGATTCGAACCTCCGACCGCCTGGTTCGTAGCCAGGTACTCTATCCAGCTGAGCTATGCGTCCGT